>JAKSMS010000001.1 GCA_024400415.1 Bacteroidales bacterium
AGTCTTCCACCGCGAAGTCCTCGTTGAGGTAGGTGGCCTTGAGGTTGAGGCGCAGTCGGCCGTCGCTGCTGTGGTTTTTTTTGGGGTAATTCATGATAATTTTCGTTACGCGCAGCGAGAAGGCTCTATCAGCGGCGCTTCGCCCTTTCGGGGGCTGTCGGGATTTCACTTGATGCCTTTGGCGTTGAGGGCTTTATGGAAGCGGGCGGCGTTGGCGTTGTGCTGGCTGAGGGTGGAGGCGAAGTTGTGGTAGCCTGAGAAGTCTTCTTTGGCGCAGAAGTAGAGGTAGGTGGTCTGGCGGTTCTGGAGCACGGCGTCGATGCTGGAGACTGATGGGGTACAGATTGGTCCGATGGGGAGTCCCTTGTAGAGGTAGGTGTTGTAGGGGCTGTCGGCCGTGAGGTGTACGTTGAGGATGCGCTTGAGAGCGAAGTCGCCCACGGCGTATTTCACGGTGGGGTCGGCCTGGAGGAGCATGCCTTTGCGGAGGCGGTTGAGGTAGACGCTGGCCACGAGGGGCTTCTCGTCGTTCTTGTTGGTCTCCTCCTCGACGATGGAGGCCAGCACCACTGCCTGATAGGGGGTCAGGCCTGCCTGCTGGGCTTTCTGCTTGCGGCTGTCGGTCCAGAAGTTGTCGGACTCTCGGCGCATGCGATGGAGCAGTTTTTCGCCGGTCATGCTCCAGTAGACTTCGTAGGTGTTGGGGACGAAGAGGGAGAGGAGGCTGACGGTGTCGACGCCGCAGTCGGCCAGGAGGGTGCTGTCGGAGAATTTGAGGCGCCAATAGGCCGAGTCTTCCATCATGACGCGTCCGAGGTAGGCGGAGAGCTGTTCGGCGGTGCGGTACTTGCCCAGGGTGAGGCGTATGGGGGCTTCTTGGCCGCGGGTGAGCATGCGCACGAGGTCGAGGGCCGAGGTGTGGGGCTGGACGAGGTAGCGTCCCGAGCGGAAACGATGGTCGTCGCTGCCGCTCTTGAGGCGCGAGAAGACGGCGAAGGCCGGCTGTGGCGGCTTCACGCCGAGGGAGTCGAGCCGGGCCAGCACGACGTCGTAGGTCTCGCCGGGACGGATCTTGAGCTCTACGGTCTCGGCGTTGGAGGTGTGGCGGCCGAAGAAGAGCCAGAGCATGAGCAGGCCGACGAGGAGCACGCCGATGCCTATCTGGGCATATCGGGTCTTGAGGATGGGGACGATCTTGGAGTTGAGGGTGGCTATAATATGATTTGCAGTATCCATGCGGGTTGGTATTGTTTTGATTGTGGGTTATAGTTCCAGTCGACGAGGGTGCCGGCATGGGTGAATCCGGCCTTAAGGAAGAGCTGGCGGCTGGCGAGGTTGTCGAGGGAGATATGGCAGTAGAGCTGGTGGAGCTGGAGCACGTCGTGGGCGTAGCGCTTGAGGTATTCGAGCATTTGGAGGGCCACTCCTTGGCGGCGGAAGGCGGAGTCGACGAGTATGCCCACCCCTGCCCTATGATGACTGGGGTCGTAGTCGAAGAGGTCGATGCAGCCCACGGCCTGTGCGCCTAGTTGGGCCACGAGGCGCAGCTGGCGGTCGCGGTAGAAGTCGCCCGACTGGGCCTCCATCAGATATTGGGTGAGCACGTGGCGGGAATAGGGCGTATGGATGTCGCTATACTCCCACACGGCGGGATCGTTCTCCCAGCGGTAGATGGCGTCGATATCCTCGGGTTCGAGGGCGCGGATGACTAACTGATTCTGTCCCATGACGGTCCTTTACGTTTTTTCTTGATATATAGGTTGAGGGGTCTGTTTTCGGGTTGGAGGAGCTGGGGGTCGGCCTCGAGGATGCGTGCCACGACGTCGCGTGCCGCCTTGACGATGGGCTCGTCGTCGACGATATCGGCGAGCTTGAGGTCGAGCACTCCGCTCTGCTGGAGGCCTTGGATATCGCCTGGTCCGCGCAGCCGCAGGTCGGCCTCGGCAATCTTGAAGCCGTCGGAGGAGTTGACCATGGTGCGGATGCGTTCCTTGCCGGTATGGCTGAGGTCGGCCTTGGTCATGAGCACGCAGTAGGACTGCTCGCCGCCACGGCCTACGCGGCCGCGGAGCTGGTGGAGCTGCGAAAGGCCGAAGCGCTCGGCATTCTCGATGACCATGACGGTGGCGTTGGGCACGTCGACTCCCACTTCGATGACGGTGGTGGAGACCATGATCTGGGCCACGCCGCTCTTGAAGCGCTCCATCTCGTAGGCCTTGGCCTCGGCGGACATCTGGCCGTGGACGATGGCGAGCTGGTAGTCGGGCATGGGGAAGTCGCGGGAGATGCTCTCGTAGCCGTCCATGAGGTCTTTGAGGTCGAGCTTCTCGCTCTCGTTGATGAGGGGATATACCACATATACCTGACGGCCAAGGGCTATCTGCTGCTTCATGAAGGCGAAGAGGCGGAGTCGGTCGGCGTCAGTGCCGTGGATGGTCTGGATGGGGCGGCGTCCGGGAGGCAGCTCGTCGATGACGGAGCAGTCGAGGTCGCCATAGAGGGTCATGGCCAGGGTGCGCGGTATGGGGGTGGCGGTCATCACCAGCACGTGGGGCGGCACCGAAGACTTGGTCCAGAGCTTGGAGCGCTGTTCCACGCCGAAGCGGTGCTGCTCGTCGATGACCACGAAGCCTAGGTCTTTGAACACCACATCGTCCTCTATCAAGGCGTGGGTGCCTATAAGTATGTCTATCTCTCCTTCGGCCAGCTGGCGCTTGATGCGCTTCTTTTCGGCTGTTTTGAGGGAGCCTGTCAGGAGGGCCACATGGACGTCCATGCCGTCGAGCATGCGGCAGAAGGAGGCGTAGTGCTGCGAGGCCAAGATCTCGGTGGGCGCCATGAGGCAGGACTGGCAGCCGTTGTCGAGGGCTATGAGTATGCACAGGAGCGACACGAGGGTCTTTCCGCTGCCCACGTCGCCTTGGAGGAGGCGGTTCATCTGGTGGCCCGAGCGCATGTCGGCACGGATCTCCTTGATGACGCGCTTCTGGGCGCCGGTGAGGCTGAAGGGCAGATGCTGGCTGTAGAACTCGTTGAACTTCTCGCCCACCACGCCGAAGATGCGGCCTACGGACAGCTGCTGGCGCATGACGCGGGCATGCTGGTAGTCGAGCTGGAGGAAGAACAGCTCCTCGAACTTGAAGCGCTGCATGGCCCTAAAGGCCTCGTCGTGGCTGGTGGGGAAATGCATCATGCGGATAGCCTCGGCTCGCGACGGGAGACGAAAATGGCTCAGCAGGCCGGGCGGAAGGGTCTCGGGAATCTGACCCTCGACTAGGCGGAGAAGGGTATCCATCAGCTTGCTGACGAGCTTTGAGTTGATGCCTTTGGCCTTGAGCTTTTCGGTAGAGGAATAGACGGGCAGGAAGGCATGGTTCTCCACCTCGGCGTTCATCGACACGGGCTCCATGTCGGGATGGGCAATCTGGACCACGCTGCCATATCGGGCGGGCTTGCCCATGACAATATATTCCAGGTTGGGCTTGAGGGACTCCCGAATCCACTTCACGCCCTGGAACCACACTAGCTCCATCACGCCTGTGGCATCGTGGAGCTGGGCGGTAAGGCGCACATTGCGGCCGCTGGTAACGGTCTGCATATTGCTCACATAGCCACGCACCACGACATAGGGATCGCTGGTGCTGACCTGCGCTATGGGGGTATGGCTGGAGCGATCGAGGTGGCGGAACGGGAAATACATCAACATATCCTCATACGTATAGATTCCCAGCTCCTTCTGCAGGAGCAAGGCACGGGCAGGACCCACGCCCTTGAGAAACTCGATAGAGGTGGTTGAAATATCAATCATTTGATCGAAATCTTAGACGGGAGCATGAGGCCGACGGGCTTCCCGTAGCGCAACAGCTCCCTGACAGCCGACGAGCTGACGTCGGAATATTCCTTCCTAGTGAGAAGGAACACCGTCTCGATATCGGGAGCCAGCCTGAGGTTGAGGTCGGCAATCTGCTGTTCATAAGCCATATCCATCATATTGCGAACGCCGCGAAGCAGGTATCCGGCGCCAATCTGGCGGCAGAAGTCGGTGGTGAGCCCCTCATAGGAGAGCACGTCTACCTGGGGGCAATCCTCAAACGTGGCACGAATCCACTCCATGCGCTGTTCCACGTCGTACATGCAGCGCTTGCTGCTGTTGCAGCCCACCGCCACCACAATACGGTCGAACAGCGGCAGGGCACGGCGGACAACATCCTCGTGGCCAATAGTGATGGGGTCAAACGATCCGGCAAATACAGCTTTCTTCATCGAATAAATAGTTTTTTTTTATCTAGCGTCTGCGCTTGTGATACTTCTTCTTTCCGCGATAGCCCTTGGAGCTCTCGTTGGGGTCGCCGAACTGCAGCTCGAGACGGCATTGCACCGAGGTGTTGAAGCAGTCGTTGGTATAGGTTGGCGGAGTGGCGGCATCCTCGGTAAAGGTCATGGAGTTGATAGGCATTATCGAGCGCTGATACCTGATGCTGAAGAATATCCACTCCCACACCTGGAAACGCGCCTCCATGTGGAACAAGAAGTCGTTGGTAAGGAAGTGGAGATTGTTGGTGTCGGGGATAAAGGCTGGGCCGAAAGAGATTGTGTCGTGAGGCTGCTGCACGAGTCGGCCATAAGTCAGGCCGGCGCCAAAGGCAAAGCCCGCCTTGGGGTCGTTGTAGTAGATGGTAAGCGGGATATCCACATACTGGAGCGGAAGATTGATATTGTAAGGGACGCCAGAAGTGTTCTTAGCGCCGCGAAGCGTATAGTCTGCCTCAACGCCAAACTTGACCCTGTTGTTGGGGGCTATAGGCGCCAGCGCACCCACGCCGAACATTCCGCCCCACTTATGGAAGCCGTAAAGCTCGTCGCCCTCGATATGAGAAGCCGTGAATCCGCCAGCCACATAAGCCTTGATACGCTGAGCTTGGACGGAAGTAGCAAGCAGCAAAAGAGCGAGTATAACAAAGTATCTTTTCATCAACTATTATTAAATATAATCATCAATAACGAAGAAAAGAGAGAATTATTGCAAGAAACAAAAAAAACAATTGAGCACAAAAAAAGGGTAAGCTGTTTATATCGCGCCGCTACAACCAAACACCCTTGCTGTATTCCTACCCTGGGGGATTCAATGGGAGCTGACCGTATAAGACTTACCCGAATGCAAAAGTACTACTTTTTTCAATACTACCAAAAAAAAATCCAAATACTTTTACCAACAAAAACATATCAAATTCGTTATCAGCACGATGCCTAATCCGCAATTTACCCCTACCCGACCGTTCGGAACAAACAAAAACATGGTTTCGAGCAACTCAAAGAGCAGTTTTGGCCTATGCAGCATCAGAAAGACGCCTTGGAGAAAATACACGCGTAATAGCATCTGCCACAATATGTTGCCACAAAAAGAAGCGCTGCCGTCCCTAATGGCAACAACGACGACAGCCGCCAGCCACAACAGCAGGCGTCTGCCATTGCGAAGGCGGCTGAGGATTAATACTTTCTAGCCGAAAGGGACTACTTCTTGACCAGCGAGGCAACGATTTCGAGAAGGTCTACGCCTTCACGTTCGCAGACAGACTGCGCCTCTTCGGTAAGGCGGTCGAAGAGATGCAGGTCTTTGACGGTGAGGTTCTCATTCTCCTCAGGCAAGATGCTGATTTCGCGCTCGTTGATGATATAGTCGAGAAAAGCCTTTGCTTGGTCGAGCGTCTCAATGTGAGAATCATTATTGTAGGTCATAACGTTATGTATTGTTTAATGGTTGTTCATGATAAGCAGCTGTTGTTCGAGCCGCCTTAGATGAGGCAGACTAAGGCCATGAGATTCAGCCTCTTGAATAGGTCGGGAATAGATATACTCCACCTCCATGGGAAGATGATGGTCGTAGTCATACTTCATGGATGTAGCGAAATGGGTGGTTGCGGTGGTGGCCAACATCTTATCGGCCAAATCGTCGGTAATGCCAGAAGCCCCACAGGCCTGGGCGGCACGTATGCCCTCAAGCATTAGCGCACGCACTTCGCCGCAAGTGTCGGGATTGGAAATGAGCGCATCGCAGAGGCAGTTGTGAACAACAGTCATGCCGTTGGTAGCCATATTGAGGATGTTCTTTTTCCACCGCGCATGAAGATAGTCGGCCACTTCGGCACGAACGCCCGAGGCTGAGAAGTCGGCGGCCACGCGGGAGAGCAGGCCAGGCTGTCGGCAACTATAATCAGCCAAGGTCACATGGCCGTAGCCTCGATGAAGGAGCCGCCCAGGACCCGACTTAACGCAATTGATGAAGGCAATGCCTGCTGCTATTTGAAGATTAGGTAGTTGACGCTGGAGTTCAGCCTCTACACCGATGCCATTTTGAAGCAGCACTACCAAGGTATCAGAACCAAGAATCGGCCGCAGGAGTTCGGGCAGAAGGTGGTTGGAAGTAGTCTTCATGGCCACGAAGACCACGTCGCAAACGGGCATCTGTGACGAGCTCAGGAAAACATTCGGATGATCCAGACGATAGTCGCCCAAGACGGACTCCACCTCAAACCCATGAGTCCGCACGTGCTCATAGTCGCTCCTAAGCAGGAAATGGACATCATGGCCGGCCAAAGCCAGTCTGCTGCCATAATATCCGCCCACAGCACCCATGCCAATCACAGCGTATTTCATAATATCTCGTTATTGGTTGATTTTGCAAAATTACGAATATTTTTTGAATCGAGGAAACTTGAGAGATGAATTATCAGCCAACGGATAGTGGAATTGCCCGCCAATAATGAGCTCTGGGCAATAAAATCGGAAAGTAGCCGTTAATGACTGAACAAAAACAAAAATGGCATCTAAATGAAGGAAACAAGTGATATTAACCCTTTTATGGCTATGGCCATCGAGGAGGCTAGAATAGGAATAGAGCACAACCATGGCGGCCCTTTTGGATCGGTGATTGTGAAGGACGGCAAAGTGGTGGGGCGAGGCCACAACCGAGTGCTGGCCGACCACGACGCCACCTGCCACGGCGAGATAAGCGCCATTCGCGACGCTGGGCGCAATCTGGGCACCCACGACCTAAAAGGCTGCACCATCTACACCACAGGCGAGCCTTGCCATATGTGCCTATGCGCCTGCCTGTGGGCCAAAATCGACAAGATTTATTACGGATGTTCGATTGCCGACAACGAGATTATCGGATTCAGAGACAACCTCTTCGACAAGATATTCGGAGGCAGAGACAAGCTCGGCAACCTCATGGAGCAAATCGACCACGAGGCCTGCCTAGAACTATTCAATGACTACTCCAATATAGAGCACGGAAAATACTAGAATCTACTAATTTAAAAAATTTCAAACAAACCGCAACGACACGCAATGACTATCGACCAACAAAACGAATGGCTGCTGCAAGTGGAACGACTGCTGCTAGAGTTTCCCACCTGCGTGAGGGATGAGGACGTGGCCGAGCTGGTCGAAATGGGAATACCGACCACCGACGCCGTTGGAATGCTGATAGCCGGATTGCTAAAACTGGACATTTCCGACAACCCAAAGCACGAAGAATTGTTTAACAATGCAATTAAACCATCACTCAAAGAAATACCACATAATATGTTCAGCAACAACTATTACCTAAACAATATAGAATGCAGAAACAGCAAGATAGGAGATGTGGAAATGAAGATGATGGAATACCGCCCATACGAGCTGATGCCCTGCGGAGACCTGACCATGACCGCCGAGGGAAGGCTGATAGCCCCCATGGGGTTCTTCGCGAACGTGTGGAGCTATCCGGCACTGCTTGAAAAAGATAGGATATGGATGAGCATCACACCCAACGAGATCATCACCATGGAGCATGCACTGGAAGAAGCCCGCGGAAAGGTGGTGGTACTAGGACTGGGCATGGGCTACTTTGCTGCCATGGCGGCACAGAAGCCCGAAGTGACAAGCATCGAAGTGGTGGAGCTCAACCAGCAGGTAATCGACCTCGTGGGAAGCATGATACTACCACAAGTGACTCACAACGAAAAGATAACAATCACTCACGAGAACGCCTTAGACTATATGGCAAAGGGTGGCGGGGCCGACTTCCTGTTTGCAGACATTTGGCACGATGCCGGCGACGGGTTAGACCTATATCTAGAACTAAAAAAGCATGAATCCCGATGGCCTAAAGCCCAATGCCGCTATTGGATAGAGCCAAGCATGAAAGTATATCTGGGAGAATAGCGGCCGAAACCCTCCGAAACAGAAAAAAAACGACACGAGAAGACAACTTTTTTTGGTTGTTTTCTTTTTTTTATATATATTTGCACGTTATAAATTATATGGGTGCAAGCCGTAAGACTTTGATAATCCCCATAGTTATTGAGTATACCTGAAATGCTGAAACTTTTCAAACAAGGAATAGCGGTACAATTAGTGGTCATTTTGATGGTCGTTCTAGCCCTATGGGCAAGTGCCTTTGTGCATCCGGTGACCTTAAGCATCCCCACGCAGTATTCGCCCATCTTCAACCTGGCCTTCGGCTGGACGGAGCGGTTCCCGATGCTGGCCAGCGGCATAGCGCTGATACTGGTGCTCGGCGAAGGACTGATGCTGAACGAGATGCTCTACAACAAAGGCATGGTGTCGCAAAACACGCTGCTGCCGATGTTTATCTACGTGGTGTTGATGAGCTACGGCGTAGAGAGCCACACTATCACCCCTGCCCTCCTGGTAAACCTAGTGCTGATGATAACCTTGCGCCAGCTGATGCAGACCGGCCAGCCCAACCTATCGGTAGCCAGACTCACGAACACTGCCCTATGCGTGTCGATAGCCAGCATGATATACCTGCCCGCAGCCATGCTCATAGTGCCGCTGCTGACCATCATGCCTATTTTCAAGATGTATCGCTGGAAGGACTGGATGGCCCTGCTGATGGGATTGGCCAACCCCTATATTATCTGGGCGCTGTACGGGTTCATGACCGACAGTCTGGACGTGCAATGGAGCAAGCTGTGCTCGGCATTCACTGAGATAGACCTCAGTATCCAGGCCAGCACTATGGAGTATGTGTGCTCGGCCATCATGCTGGCCATTGCCATCATTATGCTGATTGGCGGCCTATCGAAAACGGGCAACCATACCACCATCTACAAAAACAATGTGCTGGTGCTAGAACTGCCTATGATTGCCAGCCTGCTGATACTCCCCTATTGCGGAATCGTGCCGGTTAAGATTGCCTGGTTTGCTATAGGAATCACCTTTGCGGGGGCCACATTCTTCTGGGATGCCAAGAAGCGGTTGTGGATATACGAACTGATGCTATTAGTGCTGCTGGCCGCCACCTTTATAAGCACGCTCTAACAAAAAAAAACGAGGAAAGAAGATGCTACTATCAGAATATACAGAAACGCTGATCGAAGCCGGATGCGACGAAGCCGGAAGAGGATGTCTCGCCGGCCCAGTATTTGCTGCCGCCGTGGTATTGCCCAAGGGATACCGCAACCCCTTGCTCAACGACTCGAAGCAGCTGACCGAAAAACAGCGCTATATGCTGAGAGACGAGGTGGAACGCGACGCTATCTGCTGGGCTGTGGCCTCGGTGGACAACGAGTGGATAGACCAGAACAACATACTGAAAGCCTCGATGCACGCCATGTGCCTGGCAATAGAGCAGCTGAAAACCCGCCCCGAATTGCTGCTGATAGACGGGAACCGCTTCTACAACGAAACGGATATAGAGTACAAGACCATCGTGAAGGGCGACGGAAAATACATGTCGATAGCCGCTGCGTCAATCTTGGCCAAGACCTACAGGGACGACTTCATGAACCGCATGGACGAGACGTATCCCCAATATGGATGGAAAAAAAACAAGGGCTACCCCACCAAAGCACACTATGCCGCTATTGAGCAATACGGCATCACGGAAATACACAGAAAAAGCTTCAAGCTAGAGAAGCAGTTGAAAATGGAATTCTAATCAGAAAAAAAGGAGAAACAAGAATATGTTTGAATTTGTCAAAAACATCGGCCGCAAGAGAATGATCAAGCAGATGAAGAGCGAGCCCAGAGAGAAAAAAATCGAGAACATTGAGCAGATAAAGAATATCGGACTTATCTTCAGAGTGGCCGACGAATACGACTGGAATGTGATCTACCACTTCATCAAAGTGATGGAGGGCCAGAAAAAGAACGTGAGCGTGGTGGGCCTGCAGGAAGCAGACACAGAACTCACCTATATCATCACCCACTCGAATACCATTATCTGCCACGAGAAAGAAGACATCAACTTCTGGGGCGTGCCCAAGGACGAGAAGGTGAACAGCTTCACCCAGCAACATTTCGACCTCCTCATTGACACCACCGAACAGCCAGACTTCTTCGGCCAATACCTGACGATGAAGTCGGAAGCAGACCTTAGGGTGGCCCGCATAGACACCAGCGACGAAGAATCGTTGAACTCAGGCGACATCTACGACATGATGATCCGCAACGAGGGTCCGCTGGACATGAAGGAATACCTCAACAACGTGATAAACTACCTATCTGTGGTACAAAAATAAATCTATTTCCATTATCAAGAAACGAATAATCATTACCCTAATATGAAAAGCAACTATCTTTTCCCAGGCACCGGCGTTGCGCTGGTAACACCATTCAGAAAACAACAAGAGAGCGTCGACTTCACCAAGCTGGACGCATTGATCAATAACATCATCACCGGCGGCGCCGACTATATAGTGGCACTCGGAACCACCAGCGAGGCCGCCACCATGACCGAGAACGAGCGTGCTGCCCTCAAGGACTTCATCGTGGAGTCGGTAGACGGACGCAAGCCCGTAGTGCTGGGCATAGGCGGCAACA
Source organism: Bacteroidales bacterium (assembly GCA_024400415.1). Taxonomy (GTDB): domain Bacteria; phylum Bacteroidota; class Bacteroidia; order Bacteroidales; family P3; genus Colimorpha. Next base: position 10,834 of record JAKSMS010000001.1, read on the forward strand.
ACACCCTCAACGTGACCGACACCATCGCCAACACCAACTTCGACGGCATCAGCGGAATCCTTTCGGTGGCCCCCTACTACAACAAGCCCAACCAGCGAGGCCTGCTTCAGCACTACAAGCAAGTGGCAGAGGCCTCCCCAGTGCCCGTGATCATCTATAACGTGCCTGGCCGCACAGGAGTGAATATCGCAGCCGAAACCACCCTCCAGCTGGCCGAAGAATGCCCCAATATCGTAGCCATCAAGGAAGCTAGCGGCAACCTTAGCCAGGTGATGCAGATCTTGAAATATAAGCCTGAGAACTTCCAGGTAATATCAGGCGACGACGCCCTCACCTACCCCATGATAGCATTAGGCGCCACCGGAGTAATCTCCGTGATTGCCAACGCACTGCCAAAGCAGATGTCAGACATGGTGCGCTTCGCCATGAAGGGCGATCTGAAGAAGGCCCTCCCCCTCCACTACAAGATGCTGCCGCTGATGAACGCCCTCTTCGAGGAAGGCAACCCTGCCGGCGTAAAAGCCCTGCTGGAAATAGAAGGCCAGATAACCAACATCCTGCGCCTGCCATTAGTGAAGGTGACCAAGCCCCTCTACAACAAGATCAGCACACTCTACAACGAACTCTAATCAACCAAAGCCATGGCAGAAGGAATCGAGCGCACAAGCCAAGACCTGACCGAACAGGCAAGAACACTCTTCACTCTTGACCGATACGCAACAGCCACCACGGGAGTGGAGATCGTATCTGCCGGCGAGCATACGGCCGTATGCCAGCTCCAGGTAGGCGACCGGCACCTCAATGCCGCCGGCATAGTGATGGGCGGAGCGCTCTTCACATTGGCCGACATGGCGTTCTCAGTAGCTGCCAACACCCAGATACTGGCAAAAGGCGGCCAAGGGCTCTGGCTCTCGCTCGACAGCCAGATACGATTCTTGAGAGCCGGCAAAAAAGAGCGGCTCACTGCCACCGCACGCTGCATCAAGAGCGGACGCACCACCTGCCTCTACAACGTAGATATCACCAACGAACAGAACATATTAATAGCCACTATCCAATCTACAGGAATACGAACCATATGACCACACTGACACAAATCAAATCCACTATTGCCGAACCGCTAAAGCAACTAGACCTACGCTACAGAGCCACGTTGCAAAGCCCCGTGGCACTAGTGAATGAGATAAACGACTACTTGCTGGCACGCAGCGGCAAACAGATACGCCCGCTACTCGTCCTACTCTCAGCCTATGCAGGCCACGAATCGCTGAGCCAAGAAATACTCGACCAGAAGATAGAGCTGGCAATCACTATGGAAATGCTGCACAACTCATCTTTGATGCACGACGACGTGGTAGACGAATCAGAACTGAGACGCGGCCGCGAATCGGTGCGCCATCGCTGGAGCAACAAGATAGCCGTGCTTTGTGGCGACTACTACCTGGCCCTCGTAATGGAAATCCTCAACCGGCTGAACGACATCTCTATCTCCCAAGCCATCAACAACACTGTCATCGAGATGACCGAGGGAGAACTGCTGCAGCAGCAGGTAAGTCGCACCACCAATCTGGACGAGGAAAACTACAACAGCGTGATCTACAAAAAGACCGCATCCCTTATGGCCACATGCTGCGAAATAGGCTATGCGCCCCTGAGAGACTTCGGAAAGCACTTCGGCATGGCCTTCCAGATACGCGACGACATCATGGACTACCACCCCGATGCCGAAACCGGAAAACCACAAGGCAACGACATCCGAGAGCGAAAGATGACCCTCCCCATCCTGAAATACCTTCAGATGGCAGATTGCCAAGAGCGAGAACGCGTATTGGAATTGCTCAAACATGAGGCTATCAACGACGAAGAGGCCGACGCACTCGTAAACAAGGTGGCCGATAGCGGCGCACTAACTGCTGCCGCACAAGCGCTGAACTCCGAGATAGCACAAGCACGCCAGGCACTGACCCAACTGAAAGACTCAGACTACAAAACCGCACTATACGACCTAGCCGGAATACTGGCCCTCTAAACCACAACTGACCAACAAATAAGCCAATGAGAATCCTATATAGCATAGGGATGTGCTGCTACCAAGCAGGCATAAAGACTGCCAGCCTATTTGGCCACATAAAAGCCAAACAGATGAAGAACGGCTGGAGAATGGTGTGGCCCGAACTAGAAAAGCTGCAGCTGCAGAAGAACGACGTGGCTTGGTTTCACGCCTCCAGCTTAGGGGAATTCGAACAGGCACGCCCCGTAATCGAAGCCTTTCGCAAGGACCATGAAGGCTGGAAGATTGTGGTTACATTCTTCTCGCCATCGGGCTACGAAGTGAGGAAGAACTACCCACTTGCCGACTACACCTGCTACCTGCCTATTGATACAGCCGCCAATGCCCGCAAATTCGTGAAGATGGTCAACCCGAAGAAAGTATTCTTCGTAAAATACGACTTCTGGTTCAACTACATGCGAGAAATCAAGAAATGCGGTGCAGAAATGGTGATATTCTCCACCATATTCAGGGACAATCAATATTTCTTCAAATGGTATGGAGGCTGGTTCCTTCGCCAGCTCAAAGGCTTCGACCACATGTTCGTACAAAACGAGCAGTCCGTCACCTTGCTCCAAAACCACGGCATTGAGAGATGCTCCATCGCCGGCGACACACGATTTGACAGAGTGAGCGACATCACTAAGGCAGCCAAACGATTCCCCGAAATAGAGCGCTTCATTGGCGACAGCACTGTGCTCATGGCCGGCAGCAGCTGGGAACCCGACGAAGAGAACCTATACCGCTATGCCGACAAACGCCAAGACAGCTTCAAACTGATAGTGGCACCCCACATGATCCACGAAGAGCACCTGACCAAAATCGAAAGCCTCTTCGGCAAAGAACGCTGCGTGCGATATACCCAACTGACTGAACAAGACAGCAACAAACAAATCTTGATCATCGACACCATGGGCATGCTGGCTGCCATGTACCGCTACGCCACCGTGGCCTACATCGGAGGCGGATTCGGACAAGGCATTCACAATATTCTAGAGGCCCTTACCTTCGGCAAGCCCGTCGTATTCGGACCCAGATACCAAAAATTCAAGGAAGCTCGCGACATCATAGAGCAAGGCGGCGGCAAGAGCTACACCCAGAAAGAGGAGCTCGACTCCATTCTAGACACCTGGCTGGCCGACGCCACCGAATACCAGAAGGCCTCGGCAATCTGCACCCACTATGTGGAATCCAACATCGGCGCCACGAAAAAAATATTAAAGTGCTCATGTTAAAAAGAAAAAGCATACTGTTGATATTGGGAGCCATGATGCTCACCGCGTGCCAGATGGAGAAACACGTCGGCACTAAACGTGTGCTGCGCGACAACCAGTTCGAGGTACGAATCTCCGACTCCACTATCAACCAAGCACATGTATACGATGCCCTCAAAGGGGTAAGAAACTATGCCATACAGAAGCCCAACAGCCGCATACTCGGCGTAAGAGCCAAAATGATTGCCTACTGCGCAACCAACCCCGACAAAGACCGATTCCCCAACAAATGGCTGAGAAAAATCGGCGAAGCACCCGTAATCATCGACAACAACGCCTGCCAGAACACGACAAACCAAATAAAGCGGCTGCTCGACAGCAAAGGATGCTTCAACTCTCAAGTCTCAGCCCAGATCATCGAGCGCAGACATTGCAACGCCACCGTGCTCTACACCATAGAGCCCACCAAAAGATACCTCATCGACGACATCACCTACAGAAGCAAGACCAACAGCATTGACTCCCTGCTGACAGCATGGGCAGAAGAGTCGTCATTGAAGACGGGCGACTGCTACGACCAATCCGTTCTCTCTGCTGAGCGAGAGCGCATTGCCGGAAAACTCAACGACGAAGGATACTTTCTGGCCACTCCCGAACTCATCACCTTCGTGGTAGACACCACCTACGAGCCAGGACAGCTCTCCATCACCGTGATGGTCAACAACCCTAAGGTGAACGGACAGGAACGCCCGCTGCAGAAATATCGCATTGGCGAAGTATACATCTACCCCAACAGCTCCAGAGTCAGCACCATGACCGAGGCCGACACCCTTGAACTCGACTATAAGTTCAGCACCCGTTCAGCCACATACAAGTTCGTATACGACACCACTATGCAGCTGAACCCCAAAACCATCAGCCGGTCGCTCTTCCTTGCAAGCGGATGGACCTATCGTCCCCGCACAGTAAAGAATACCTATACCTCGCTGATGAACCTAAAGAACTTTAAATATATTGGTATCGACTTCTCAGAATCGCCCCTAAGCAGCGAAGATCATCCGTTGGTCGACGCCCACATAAGGCTCCAAAACAGCACCCGACACAAAGTGAGCGCCTCGCTAGAGCTGAGCAACATGTCGCCCTTCGGCATCAATGAAGAGGAAGGCGCATCCTCATTCCTCAAAAATGGCAATTTCGGACTCGAAGGCGTGCTAGAATACCAGAACCGAAACCTTTTTGGCGGCGCAGAGATCCTCAAGACCGAAGCCTCGCTGCTGGTAGAGCTGCCCAAGCTGGCACTCCTCAACAGCCAGACCGACGCCCAATTCCACGACATGTTCTCCTCATTCGAAGCCGGATTCAAGGTATCGCTCGATGTACCGCAATTCCTACTGCCGTTCACCCGCAATATTGTATGGCAGCGCGCACGCCCACACAGCGTCGTAAGTATCGGATCGACCTACCAATACCGCAGCTACTTCGAACGATTCCTCGTCGACGGATCATTCGGCTACAACTGGACTAATACCAACCGCCAGACACGAGCCCGAAGCCAACACCAGCTCTTCCCCTTGGAAGTGGCCTTTGTGCGATTCTTCAACCTCGACCCACAGTTTATGACCCGCCTTGACGGCGCATCCGACTTAAGACTGAAATACCAGTATAGCGACCACTTCGTGATGGACGCCAGATACAACTTCACCTACAGCACACAGCAGATGGGACTCAGGCAGAACTTCTCGTTCATCAACGCCACCATCGAGACTGCCGGCAACCTCCTCAACGGAGCTAGCCTCCTCTTCGATGGCCCTATCGATGAAAACGGAGTGCGACAGATTTTCGGCGTGCCCTATTCACAATATGCCAAGGTAAGCATCGACGCCAAGCGATACCACTACCATGGAAAGAAAAGCACATTCGTCGCCAGACTTCTGGCCGGCGTAGGACTCCCCTATGCCAACTCCCTCGCACTGCCCTATGAGAAAAGTTTCTTCGGCGGCGGACCTTCCACCATGCGAGCTTGGCAGCTGCGCAAACTAGGCCCTGGCGGATTCCAAGGATCAGACAACATCCTCGAGCGCATAGGAGATATCAGCCTCGTGATGAACATCGAAGAGAGATTCCCCATACTCGGTCCCCTCGAAGGGGCCATATTCCTCGATGCCGGCAATGTTTGGCTCATGAACACCTCCTCCGAATACCCTAGCGGAGAATGGGATTGGAAAAACTTCTACAAGCAAGTGGCACTCGGAACGGGACTGGGTCTCCGACTCAACGTATCGGTAATCACCATACGAGCCGACTTCGCCATACCCGTCTACGACCCAGGCTATACTGCCGACCAAGCCTGGCGCACTCCACATTGGAAATTCAACCAGATAGTGACCAACTTTGGTATCGATTATCCTTTTTAAAAATAAACATAATATATATATATGAAGACTTATCAAGAAATCCTAGAAAGCGTCAAGTCGATTTTCGACCAAGAATGCTTCGTAAGCGCCCCTCAAGGACTTTACGAACCCATCGACTATACTCTCCGACTTGGCGGCAAGCGCATACGCCCAGTCATGCTCCTCGCCGCAAACCAAATGTTCGGCGGCAATGAAGAATCAGTACGCTACGCAGCCATAGGAATAGAGACATTCCACAACTTCACCCTCCTCCACGACGACCTCATGGACAAGTCCCCCATCCGTCGTGGCAAACCCACCGTATACCGCAAATGGAACGAGAATACTGCAATACTATCAGGAGACACGATGTTTGCCATGGCCTGGAGATATATGCTCAAGGAGCCCCATAGTAACCTGCAGGAAATCCTAAATACCTTCAACGAGACCGCAATCGGCGTCTGCGAAGGCCAGCAGTATGACATGGAGTTCGAGACACGCAGCGACGTCACCATTCCAGAATACATAGAGATGATCCGACTCAAAACAGCTGTGCTCCTGGCAGGCGCACTCAAGATTGGCGCACTTTACGCCTCTGCACCCGCCGACGACACCGATAAGCTCTACCAATTCGGAATCCACTTAGGACTAGCATTCCAACTCCAAGACGACCTCCTCGACGCCTACGGCGACGAAAAGACCTTCGGCAAAGCGACCGGCAGCGACATCCGCGACAACAAAAAGACCTACCTATACCTTAAAGCACTCGAGACAGCCAACGACGAGCAGCGAGCCAAACTGACTGCACACTTCCAAAGCCAACCAGAAGACACCACAGACAAAGTCAACGAAGTCCTCGCCATCTATTCCACCCTCAACATTCGTGCTCAAGTAGAACAAGCCATCGACCAAGAATTCGAACTTGCCAAGCAGTTTCTGGCCGAAATACACGTCGACCAAGAGCAGAAAAAACCGCTCCAAACACTCACCCAAATGCTGCTCGGAAGAGAAAAATAATCAAAAAATATGCAAAAAAATGCAAAAAAACTTTCAATATTGAAAATATATTGGTAAATTTGCAGAGTTAATAGTGTACAATGAAAAAAACTAACTAATTAATTATTAATAATTTTAAACCAAATCATGAAAAAAGTATTTGCTTTGATGTCAATAGTAGGCCTATTGGCATTCACCAATTTGAATGGTGTAATGGCTCAGGATGCAGCTGCTGCTCCTGTTGCAGAAGCTACTGAAGCTGTTGCAGAAGAGGCAACCGACTCTGCAGCTGTTGCTGAAGAAGCAGTTGAAGAAGAACCAGAAGTTGCTGCTGAAGAAGCAGAGCAGTCCTTCCACCAGGTACTCAAAGAGAAGTACATCCAGGGTGGTGCAGGCTGGATGACCCCAGTGCTCCTCTGCCTCATCTTCGGTCTTGCCCTCGTTATCGAGCGCATCCTCTATCTGAACATGGCTACCACCAATGTTGAGAAGCTCCTCAAAGGCATCGAAGAAAAAGTTGCTAAAGGCGACTACGAAGGTGCTAAGAACGTATGCCGCGATACCCGTGGCCCAGTTGCTTCAATCTTCTACCAGGGTCTTGACCGCGTAAACAACGGCCTCGAAGACGTAGAGAAATCCCTCACCAACTATGGTGGCGTTCAGATGGCTCGCCTCGAGAGCAACCTCACCTGGATCTCCCTGTTCATCGCACTTGCACCTTCATTCGGATTCCTCGGTACCGTTGTTGGTATGGTTGGCGCATTCGATGCTATTGAAGTTGCTGGCGATATCAGCCCTACAGTTGTTGCCGGTGGTATGAAAGTAGCTCTGTTGACCACCATCTTCGGTCTTATCGTAGCTATCATCCTTCAGATTTTCTACAACTATATCCTTACCAAAATCGAGAGCCTCGTTGCCCAGATGGAAGATGGTTCTATCACCTTCATGGACATCCTCGTAAAATACAGCAAGAGATAGTAGCATAAGGACTAAGAAGAATTAATCAACAAACCCTTTAAATCCTTAACTATCATGCAAGAAAAAACCAAAAAACTCGTAACCCTCATAATGCTTGCACTGGCATTAGTGGGAGCGGCTTTGGCTATCGTATTCGCTTTGAACGAAGCCGAAGGTATGTATTGGGCAGCCTACTGGCTCACTGTAGCTCTGTTCGGCGCCGCATTCGCCCTCATTGCCGTGTTCTTTATTGCAGGTATCTGCAAAGACAAAAAGAAGCTTGTTAAATTCCTGATCGGACTTGTTGCCGTTATTGCAGTTGTGGTTGTTCTCTACTTCATTGCCCCAGGTATTGGCAATGTTCGTCCTGAAACCATCGCAAAATACGACGTAACCGAAGGCGTTGCCAAATTCGTTGAGGCAGCCATCTATCTCGTTTACGCCCTCGTTATTGGCGCAGCCCTTTCAATCGTTTACGTAGAGTGCTCAAAGGCATTCAAAAAGAAATAATTCACTATGGCAAAAAGAAAAACTCCAGGTTTGAATACGAGTTCAATGTCTGATATCTCGTTCCTGCTGTTGGCCTTCTTCCTGATGGTATCCAGCATCAACTCTGATATGGGTATTGCTCGTAAACTGCCCCCTCCATTGCCACCTACACAAGAAAAACCACCAGAGATTCACCAGCGCAACATCTTCGTTGTGAAGATCAACAGCAAAGACCGTCTCCTCTTCGATGGCGAGATTGGAAGAGTTGAAGATCTGCGTGAACGTGCCAAAACATTCCTCAGCAACCCCGACAACCTCCCCAACCTCCCAGAGAAAGAAGTCGTAGACATTCCTCTGCTTGGCAAGACTGAGGTTTCCAAGGGTGTTATCTCTCTGAGAAATGACCGCGGCACTTCTTGGGACATGTACTTCCAGGTTCAGAACGAGCTCGCAGGAGCCATCAACGAACTTAAGGATGAAATGTCTTTGGCAAAATTCAGTAAAAAATATGCCGACCTGAAAGACGCACAGCGCGACGCTATCGACAGAGCGATCCCTGTTGCTATTTCCGAGGCAGAACCAACTAAGGTAGGAGGACAGAACAATGGCTAAATTCGCAGGTAAAAACGAAAAAGAGACCCCAGCACTCAACATGGGATCTATGTCGGATATTATCTTTATGCTCTTGTTCTTCTTCATGGTAATCACCACCATGCGTGAGAGCTCTCTCTACGTTAAGATTACCGTTCCTAAGGGTACTGAAGTAAGCAAACTCGAAAAGAAGAGCTTGGTAAGCTACATCAATGTAGGTTTCCCAATGCAGGAAATGCAGGCCCAGTATGGTACTGATGCCCGTATCCAGCTCAACGACCAGATTTCTGACGTGTCAGATATCATCCAGTTCGTAGAGCTTGAGAAAGCTCAGCGTCCAGAAGAAGACCGACCATTCCTTACCATGGCTATCAAGTCTGATAAGGATGTCAAGATGGGACTTATCTCCGACATTAAGCAGGAACTTCGTACTGCTGGTGCCCTCAAGATCTTCTACAATGCAGCAAAAGACGGAGCAAGAAAATAATCCAACTTTGCAATACTCAAAGGCCGCAATTATGCGGCCTTTTTTTTATTCACATCAGACAACGAAATAATAACCGCCTTTCGGCGTTATACCTATACTTCAACACACATTCACTCCTCATGTTCCAATTCCGAAAGTTCAGCATCCACGACGATCAGTCCACTATGAAGGTAGGAACTGACGCCGTACTCCTCGCCACATTGGCCTCCCCAAGCAACAAACCTTACAGCATACTAGACATCGGCACAGGAAGCGGCGTCATCGCACTCATTCTCGCCCAGCGCTATGCGCTCGCCCAGATAGATGCAATAGACATCGACGCACAATCCATCGCGCAAGCATCCCAGAATTTTTGTCAAAGTCCCTGGAGTTCTAGGCTCCGAGCTATACTCTGCGACGCACAACAATACCAGACACAATCCCCCTACGACCTCATTGTTAGCAATCCCCCCTACTTCCAGAACTCACTCAAGGCACCCGATCAACGACGAACTCTAGCACGCCACAACGACACACTCCCCTTCTCACAACTCATCCACAGCGTCAACAGGCTTCTTGCTCCCGAAGGCACATTCTCATGTATACTCCCCGTCGTAGAATCCTCCATCCTAGTACGCAACGCTCAATCATCAGGCCTGCACCTTGCCAGCATCATCCACATCCACAACCGACCCGAGAACGACCCTATCAGAACCATTACTACCTTCACACGCCAATCCACGCCTACTGTCGAAGTGAACCACAGCATTCGCAATTCCGACAACACCTATTCCGACTGGTACCGCCAACTCACATCCGACTTCTACACCCACCTAAGATAAAAGACGGATAAGTCAGCCAAGCGACTCATTATTCATACTAAATGGTCTATTCTCCTCAACAGAATTCTCTCGCTACCCTTCCTCTTTGGCTGCTTTGCGACGAGCGTTATAGGCATCATTGATACACTTCTTACTTCAGTATTTTGAGTATAATGTCTTAGCATAGAACTTGTTACCACATTGTTCACAGACTCTTTCTATTTGAAATTTACTTGCAGGCATAAATAAAGTCGAAAATTATACATGCAGCTAACGCATAAAGTCGTAAATAATTGTGTGGGACAAATATGGGACAAATATAATCAAAAAAAACACTGCTATTAACTCAAAGTATTCAAAGTATATCAAAATAATAGGTGTAAGCATTTGACTTACACCTATTTAATATTAGATTTGTATTGCTTTGATTTGGTGGATTATTTCACCTCCTCATAGTCTACGTCAGTAACGTTGTCTTGGCCGTTCTGCTGCTGGTGGGAGTTGCAGTCGCCTTGGCAGTTGGGGTCGCATCCTGGCTGTGGACCTGCCTGACCGGCTTGCTGCTGTGCCTGGTACATATCCTGGCTGGCTGCCTGCCATGCGGCGTTGATCTTCTCCATAGCGGCGTCGATCTGGGTGCCGTTCTTAGCTGCGTGGGCTGCCTTGAGCTCGTTGAGGGCGTTCTCGATAGCCTGCTTCTTCTCTGCAGGAATCTTGTCGCCGTACTCTTTGAGGTTCTTCTCGCTCTGGAAAATCATGCCGTCGGCGTTGTTGATCTTCTCAATCTCTTCCTTAGCCTTCTTGTCGGCGTCAGCATTGGCCTCTGCCTCTGCCTTCATGCGCTGGATCTCTTCGTCGGAGAGTCCGCTGGAGGCCTCGATGCGGATGTTCTGGCTCTTTCCGGTGGCCTTGTCGCAAGCGGATACGTTGAGGATACCGTTGGCATCGATATCGAAGGTTACCTCGATCTGTGGCACTCCGCGTGGTGCTGGTGGGATGCCGGCGAGGTGGAAGCGGCCGATGGTCTTGTTGTCCTTGGCCATTGGGCGCTCGCCCTGAAGCACGTGGATCTCAACTTCTGGCTGATTGTCGGCTGCGGTGGAGAATACCTGGCTCTTCTTGGTAGGGATGGTGGTGTTGGCGTCGATGAGCTTGGTCATCACTCCGCCGAGGGTCTCGATACCGAGGCTGAGCGGGGTTACGTCGAGCAGGAGCACGTCCTTTACTTCGCCGGTGAGCACGCCGCCCTGGATGGCTGCGCCTACTGCTACTACTTCGTCTGGGTTGACGCCCTTGGATGGGGTCTTGCCGAAGAATTTCTCTACGATGGCCTGGATGGCTGGGATACGGGTGGAGCCGCCTACGAGGATGACCTCGTCGATGTCGCTATTCTGAAGACCGGCATCGCGCATGGCGTTGCGGCATGGCTCGAGAGTGGCCTGGATGAGGTCGTCACAGAGCTGCTCGAACTTAGCGCGGGTAAGGGTGCGGACGAGGTGCTGTGGCACGCCGTCGGCCACGGTGATGTATGGAAGGTTGATCTCTGTGCTCTGGCTGCTTGAGAGCTCGATCTTGGCCTTCTCGGCTGCCTCTTTGAGGCGCTGCATGGCCATTGGGTCTTTACGGAGGTCGATATTCTTCTCGGTCTGGAACTCACTGGCGAGCCAGTTGATGATCTTAAGGTCGAAGTCGTCGCCGCCGAGGTGGGTGTTACCGTTGGTGGACTTTACTTCGAATACGCCGTCGCCGAGTTCGAGGATAGAGATATCGAAGGTGCCGCCGCCGAGGTCGAATACGGCCACTTTCATATCTTTATTCTTCTTGTCGAGACCGTAGGCGAGTGCAGCTGCGGTAGGCTCATTGACGATGCGGCGAACCTTGAGACCGGCGATTTCGCCAGCCTCCTTGGTGGCCTGGCGCTGTGCATCGTTGAAGTATGCTGGTACGGTGATAACAGCTTCGGAGATTTCGGTGCCGAGATAGTCTTCGGCGGTCTTCTTCATCTTCTGAAGCACGATGGCGCTGATCTCTTGTGGGGTATAGAGACGGCCGTTGATGTCGACGCGTGGGGTGTTGTTGTCGCCCTTAACTACTTTGTAAGGCACTGCGGCAATTTCTTGCTGAACGCGGTCGAAGGTCTCGCCCATGAAGCGCTTGATTGAATATACGGTGTTGTGAGGGTTGGTGATAGCCTGGCGCTTGGCGGGGTCGCCTACCTTACGGTCGCCGTTCTCCACGAAACCCACGATTGAGGGGGTGGTGCGGTGTCCTTCGCTGTTGGCGATTACTACAGGCTCGTTGCCTTCCATTACTGATACGCAGGAGTTGGTGGTTCCTAAGTCGATTCCGATGATTTTACCCATGATTCTATATTTTTTTATTATTAATTCTTGGTTTTGGTGCTGCCCTTACGTGGGCGCTTTCACTTATAGATATATCAAATCGTGTGCCAACTTGCCAGGAGCACCCGAGCGCTGACATTTTGACACGCAAAGTCTGCCATACCGCCAAATATTAGGCTCAATCTGCCGTGAATGTCATTATGTGGTACATTTTGATGGCAGAGATACAATAATAGCATGCGCACTACGTTATAAATCTAATTAGAAAGCAAAATTATTATTTATGACTAAGAAAATACTTCTTTTGGGATCTGGCGAACTTGGAAAAGAGTTCGTGATAGCCTGCCAGCGCAAGGGCCAGTATGTGGTGGCTTGCGACTCTTATGCCGGCGCTCCTGCCATGCAGGTGGCAGATGAATGCGAGGTGTTCAGCATGCTTGACGGCGACGCTTTGGAGGCTGCCGTAAAAAAGCACAATCCTGATTTGATCGTGCCTGAGATTGAGGCAATCCGCACAGAGCGTCTCTATGAATTTGAGAAGCAGGGCATCCAGGTAGTGCCTTCAGCTAAGGCTGTGAACTACACCATGAACCGCAAGGCCATCCGCGAACTGGCCCATACGGAATTGGGATTGAAAACGGCCAACTACCGCTATGCTGCCACTTATGAGGAGTTTGAAAAGGCTGCCGAAGAGATTGGATACCCATTCATCGTGAAGCCGCTGATGTCCTCTTCTGGCCACGGCCAGAGCAAAGTGGACAGTCCTGCCGAACTGGCTGAAGCCTGGAAATGTGCTGCCGAGGGCGCACGTGGCGACATCAAAGAGGTGATTGTTGAGGAATTCATCAAATTTGACAGCGAGATTACCCTGCTTACCGTAACTCAGAAAAACGGCAAGACGCTGTTCTGCCAGCCTATCGGCCACGTGCAGAAGCATGGCGACTACCGCGAGAGCTTCCAGCCCGCCCCTATCACTCCCGAACAGTTGAAGACTGCCCAGGAGATGGCCGACAAAGTGACGGCTGCCCTTACCGGTGCCGGCATTTGGGGCGTAGAGTTTTTCTTAAGCGACAAAGAGGGCGTGTACTTCTCGGAGCTGAGCCCACGTCCGCACGACACTGGCATGGTGACTCTTGCCGGAACCCAGAACCTAAGCGAATTCGAACTGCATTGCCGCGCTGTATTGGGACTGCCTATTCCTGAAATCACTCAGGAGCGTATGGGCGCCAGCGCTGTAATCCTGAGCGAGATTGAGAGCCAAGAGAAGCCCCGCTACTCTGGCGAAGAAGAGGTGTGCAAATATTCGAACACCTACCTGCGAATCTTTGGCAAGCCCACTACCCGACTGCATCGCAGAATGGGCGTAGTGGTAAGCTATGCGCCACTTGGAGGCGACATCAATGCTTTGAGAGACAAGTGCAAGGAGGCGGCCAGTAAGGTAAAAGTGTATTAAACCTTAACGTTGGCGTTGACCTTGATCTGAACTTGATTGAGGCTAGATAATAATAAGCCCGACCGAATGGCCGGGCTTTATTGTTGTTGATGCCCTAGGTCTTGGCTATATCAGCTTGATGCTGCGGGCTATGAAGTCGGTGAGGGCCTGGCCTTTGAGGAGTCCGTTGGAGAGGAGGGCAAGGTCGGTCATCTGGCTAACGACCTGCTTCTGATGGTCGGCATCTTTGTCTTCGAGAACCTGCTTCATGAGTGGGTGGTTGATATTCACCACGAGGTTGTACATCTCGGGCATATCGCCATAGAATCCCTGCTGGCCGCTGATGGCGGACATTTCTTTATAGCGGCGCATAAACTCGTTCTGAGTGATGATCATTGGCTGCTCGTCGGCCTCGAGGCTCTCCATCATGACGGTATATTTCTTGCTGTCGAGGAGACCTTCGATGATAGGTTTGAGGGAGTCTTGCTCCTCCTTGGTCATAGACTCAGGAATCTTGTCGTCGTGCGGCACCAGTTTGTCGGCGACGTCGGAATCGACGCGGACAAAGCGACACTTCTCTACCTTCTGCTCGAGGAGGTTGATGAAGTGGCTGTCGAGCACGCTGTCAAGAAGGAGCACGTCGTAGCCTTTCTCTTTGGCCTTGGCGATGTAGGCATGCTGTTCTTCGGCGTTGTTGGCGTAGAGGTAGCATACAACCTTGTCTTTGTCGGTCTGGAGGGGTGCAATCTTCTCACGGTAGTCGTCCATAGAGAAGTACTGGCCTTCGGTGTTCTTGAAGAGGCAGAACTTCTTGGCGCGGTCGTAGAACTTCTCTTCGCTGAGCATGCCGTATTCGATGAAGAGCTTGAGGTCATCCCACTTCTTCTCGAAATCTTCGCGGTTGTTCTTATAGAGTTCTTCTAGTTTGTCGGCCACTTTCTTGCTGATATGGCTGGAGATCTTCTTGACGTTGCTGTCGCTCTGAAGGTAGCTGCGGCTGACGTTGAGAGGGATGTCTGGCGAGTCGAGCACACCATGGAGGAGCATAAGATACTCAGGCACAACGCCCTCAACCGAGTCGGTAACGAACACCTGGTTGCAATAGAGCTGGATCTTGTTGCGAGAGGCGTCGATAGTCTTGTGGACCTTAGGGAAGTAGAGGATGCCGGTGAGGTTGAATGGGTAGTCTACGTTGAGGTGAATCTGGAAGAGTGGGTCTTCGAAGTTCATGGGATAGAGTTCGTGGTAGAACTTCTGATAGTCTTCGTCTTTCAGTTCTGATGGGGTTTTCTTCCAAGCCGGTTCGGTATTGTTGATGATGCGCGGCTGCTTCTTCTCTACGCGTTTGGGGTTACCTTTGTCGTCTTTCTCGGTTTCGGAGTCTTCCCATACGCTTTCTTCGCCAAAGCGGATGGATACGGGCATGAAACGGCAGTATTTGCGGAGGAGCTCAAGGATGCGGTGCTCTTCTGAGAATTCCTTGCAGTCTTCGCTCAGATGGAGAATGATGTCGGTGCCGCGCTGCTCTTTAGTGCACTCTTCAAGGGAGAACGATGGGCTGCCGTCGCAGGTCCAATGTACGGCAGGAGCATCGGTGTAAGACTTGGTAACGATCTCCACCTTGTCGGCAACCATGAATGCGGAATAGAATCCGAGTCCGAAATGTCCGATGAGGTTTTCCTGTACGTCCTTGTATTTTTCGAGGAAGTCGTTGGCGCCAGAGAAGGCAATCTGGTTGATGTATTTCTCGATCTCGTCAGCACTCATACCGATACCGCGGTCGGAAATGATGAGTTTGTCGCCGTCGAGCTTCACTTCAACGGTGAGGTCGCCGAGTTCGCCTTTGAATTCGCCACGAGAAGAGAGAGCTTTGAGCTTCTGGGTGGCGTCGATGGCATTAGAGACGAGCTCACGAAGGAAGATTTCGTGATCGGAATAGAGGAATTTCTTGATGACCGGGAATATATTTTCGGTCGTAACGTTGATATTGCCTTGCATAGTAGTACTATTTTATTATTATTTCCTACTATGACTATATTCAATTAGTGTGCCAAAACGACAACTCTGCCAAAATGGCAGTCTTGCTGGCGGCTATTCCTTAAATTCGATGCCCTCTCCCCCATTCTGTTTCTGACGGTTCTCCATCTTATGTTCGAAATGCTTAAGCACAGTGTTGATGAGCAGGATGATGGTGGCTGAGGCCAGCGCTTCGATCCACATGCCGTAGCCACAGAGGCAGCCAACACCGGCTGAGCACCATACGGTAGCCGCCGAGTTAAGTCCATGAACGGTAAATCCATCGCGGATAATGACGCCAGCGCCGAGGAATCCGATGCCGGTGACGACTTGGGCAAGCACTCGAAGGTTGTCGTTATTGACGGGACCTCCAGCGTGAATAGCACTCATTATCAAACTCTCTGAGATGAGTATAAAGATGCAGGCGCCTACGGATACGAGTGCATTTGTCGTGAGGCCTGCTGCTCGGCCGCGAATCTGGCGTTCGAGACCTATGATAGAACCGCAGAGCAAAGCGAGGGACAGACGCAGAAGAAAAGTGCTAATGGGCATTGAGGTATCGACTGATGATTACTAACCTTGAACTGGATGAAATACGCCTTGCACCGTGTACAGACCAGGGCTGCTCACGATGCAAGGATGAAAGGATTAGAGCTTCTTCCAATACACGGTCTCGCCAATGCCGAGGATCTTGCCAGACACTTTCAAGCGGCCGTCCTTGTCGAAAACGATGGTGCAGTTGGCATTGATGCCGCGCTGGGGATCGTAGATCTTGCAGCCGCTCCACTCTTTGTTCTTGGCGTCGTATTTGAGGCCTTTGAAGAGTACGATCTGGTCGCAGCGAACGCTGCGGAGCGACTTGTCTGGATTATTCTCGTCAAGACGGGTCTTGCCATTCTTGTCGGTAGCGTTCTTGACCCAGTAAATCTGACACTTGTAGGTGCCATTGCTAAGCTTGGTGATGTGGGTCTTGAAGGGCTCGCCGTTCTGAACGCCCTGATAGTCGCCGAGGATATTGTCGGCCTTATTGTTGAGGGGGTTCTGAGCCAATGCCATGCTGACACATAATGAAAGCATTAGCAGGAGTGATGTGAATTTTTTCATGGTTTTTCTCATTAGTGTTATTGGAAAATTGTTTATTCTTCAGTTTCAAGTCCTGAGAGGATAATCACGATTTCGCCCTTGACCTCTTTAGAGGCAAAGTGGTCATGCACTTCTTGAAGCGTTCCGCGGGCGGTTTCGTGGTGCAGTTTGCTGATTTCGCGACTCACGCTCACTTGACGGTCGGGTCCCATAAACTCAATGAACTGCTCAAGCGCTTTGATGAGTCGGTGGGGCGACTCGTAGATGATCATGGTGCGCGTCTCTTCAGCTAGAGATTTGATCTTTGTCTGTCTGCCTTTCTTATGGGGCAAGAATCCCTCGAAGACGAATCTGTCGCAAGGCAGTCCTGAATCCACCAAGGCTGGCACAAAAGCCGTAGCGCCAGGCAGGCACTCAACCTCGATGCCCTCTTTAACGCATTCGCGCACAAGCAGAAATCCCGGATCGCTGATTCCCGGAGTGCCGGCGTCGGTCACCAAGGCGATATCAATGCCGGTCATCAGTCGGTCGATGACAGAGCGAAGCGTCTGGTGCTCGTTGAAGATATGGTATGACTGCATAGGAGTAGTGATGGCATAATGCTGCATCACCACCTTAGAGGTTCGAGTATCTTCGGCCAGAATAAGGTCGACAGATTTTAAAACCTCGACGGCACGAAAAGTCATGTCGCCGAGGTTTCCAACAGGCGTTGGTACGAGGAATAGCTTCATATCGAGCGTTTGAATTATTCTTCCTCGAAATCGTCTGGAATATCCATATCGTGGAATACGTTGGTAACGTCGTCATCCTCTTCAAGGAGGTTGATGATCTTCATCACCTTGCGGATGGTGTCGGTGTCCATCTCACGTGGAGTGTTGGCGATACGCTGGAGTTCAGCGCTCTCGCACTCGATGCCCATCTCTTCAAGAGTCTTCACCATGTTGCCAAAGTCTTCGTAAGCGGTGTAGAGGGTGAGGTACTCATCGTCTGCCTCCATCTCCTCAAGACCACCGTCGATGAGGTTCATCTCAAGCTCCTCGATGTCCATCTCAGGCTTGCGTGGGACTACGAAAACGCCCTTGCGGGTGAATGCGAAGCTGAGGCTTCCGTTGGTCTCCATGGTGCCGCCGTTCTTGTTCATAATGCTGCGAACGTTGGCAACGGTGCGCATGTTGTTGTCGGAGAGACACTCGATGAAGAGTGCGATACCGTGGCTAACATGGCACTCGAAGGTGATTTCCTGGAGTACGGCTGCATCCTTATCAGAGGCCTTAGAGATAGCGCGCATAAGGGTATCTTTAGGCATGTTGCAACCACGGGCATTCTGCACGAGCAGACGCAGACGTGGGTTGGATTCAGGATCAGGACCGCCTTCGCGTACGGCTACTGCAACTTCTTTAAGAATTTTGGAATACTGTTTTGAGCGTTTGGCATCGGCTGCGCCTTTAGCTCTCTTAATCTTAGACCATTTATTGTGTCCTGACATAACGATTAATTATTAAATGATTATTAATATATAATATTTTATTTGATTCTGAATTTGATGTAGGTGATGGGCTTGCCCTCGGCCAGATAGCCGCTCTCATAGAAGGTCTGCACCTCCACGGCCTCACCCTCGTAGCCCGAGTTGTAGAGGTCGTTGGTGGCGAACTCCACCTCGTAGTGCCCCTCGGGAATCACTTCGTCGCGGGTATATTCGTGCAGTTCTTGTGAATCGGTCTTCAAATGCACAGGGCCGCCGGGGCGCAACATCTTTTTGTAGGTGTTGAGGAATCGTTCGCAAGTGAGGCGCTTGTTGGGCTTCTTAGGCTGTGGGTCGGGGAAGGTTACCCATATCTCGCTCACCTCGTCTTGGGCAAAGAGCCTGTCGATGGTCTCTATCTTGGTGCGGATGAAGGCCACGTTGCGCATCTGTTCCTCGATAGCGGTCTTGGCTCCGCGCCAGAGGCGGGCGCCCTTGATGTCGACTCCAATATAGTTGCATTGAGGATTGCGACGGGCCAGGGCCACGGTATAGTCGCCCTTGCCGCAGCCGAGCTCCAAGATGATGGGATTGTCGTTCTGGAAGTATTCGTTCCACTTGCCTCGATGCTCGTAGGGGCCTGCTTGCAAATCGTCCCACGACACTTGGAAGAGGTTGTCGAACGTTAGGTTTTCTGCGAATCGCTGTAGTTTATGTTTAGCCATGTGTGTAGTTTAGATCATGCTGGTTGCGCTCTCGATATTCTTGATTACCACGTCGCCCTCATACCAGCTCTTTACGTGCTCGAGCTTGGCTTGTGCCTCAGTGTAGGAAGCTGCGTGGCCCATCGATACGTAGTAGCCGTTGTTCTTCTCTATGATATAGGCGGCACAGCCGTCGGCCTTGAGCAGCTTCTGCATCTGTGCTGCAGATGCGCGGCTGGTATAGAAGCCGGCGATGAGGTCGTAGGCGCCCTTCGACTTGCTGGTAGTCACGATGCTTACGGGTGCTGGATCAGCCTTTGGCTTAGGTGCTGGTGCTACGGTGGCAGCAACAAACTCTTCAGGTTCGGTTTCGATGGTGTCTATCTGGATTGGCAGCGTGATTTCTGGGGTCACGGTGTCCTGCTCAACCACTACTGGCTGTGCCTTCTTGTTGAAGAGGTCCATCAGGCGGTCGAATCCGCCGAGCCTATAGAGCGCAAACACGCCTGCCAACAAGAGCAGCAGAAGCAGCAAGAGGATAATCCAACCCCTCTTCTTTTTCTTTTCTTCTTTCACCTCTTTAGGCTGAACGGCCTTCTTCTCGCCCTTCTTCTCTACCTTCTTAGCCTCTTTGGCAGGCATCTTGTCGAGCTTCTCAATATTCTTGATAGTCTCTGCCTCGGACTTTGAAGCAACTGCGGTTGCAGCGGCTGCTGCAGCGGCGGCCTTAACAGGCTCGGGTTCCGGTTTGGGTTCCGGTTTGGGCTCTGGGACTGGTGCTGGAGCAGGTTTGGGCGCTGGCTCTGGTGCCACTACTGGCTCTACAACTGGTTCTGGAACAGGTTCTGGAGCGGGAGCTGGTGCTGCAACTGGCTCTGGCGCAACAACAGGTTCTGGATCAGGCACAACAACAGGCTCAGGTTCAGGCACAGCGACAGGCTCTGGCTCTGGCTCTGGGGCTGGTGCTGGTGCTACGGGCTCTTCTACGATAGGCTGCTCAAAAGCTGCGAAGGGATCGTAGTTATCGTCCTTCTTATAGACATTGGCATTGATCACCGGAGCAGGCTCTTCCGCCTTGACTGGTGCTGCAGCGGCAGTCTGCTCAAGGCTGTAGCGGGTGCCGTCAAAGTTGAGGTATCCCAGCTGAGGGAACTCGTGGGAGTGGGTCTCGGCCAGCTTGTCGGTAAGGGCGTCCACATAGTTCTTCCACATCATCTCGGCGATGTTGTAGCTCACGCATTCCTTTTCGGCAATATACTGCACTATGGACTTGTCGTTGTTGAACACCTGGGTGAGCAGCGTGGTTCCGTTGGAGCTTTGGATAGTTCCGATGCCTGGAACCTCGACAGGGGTGCCTTTCTGAAGCAGTTCTACGATAAAGTCAGTTATACTCATGATACTCTTGATGTTTTTATTCTATTGTTGAAATATGTTTGTTGGCCTCTGCCAGATCTTCTGGGGTGTCTATGCCCACATTCTCTATCGAGGTCTCGATCATCTTGATCCTATATCCGTTTTCGAGCCAGCGCAGCTGTTCGAGCGACTCGCATTTTTCCAGTTCGCCCTGAGGCAGCTTTACCAGCTGAGGCAGCACCTCGGCCCTAAAGGCATAGATGCCCACATGCTTGAAGTAGGTGTGGCGCCTCATCCACTCCTGCTGGTCCACTCCGCGCTGGTAGGGCACGGTGAAGCGGCTGAAGTAGAGCGCCATGCCCGTGTTGGCAGTGACCACCTTCACGGCGTTGGGGCTTAGCAGCGTGGCCTCGTCGGCCACAGCCTTTTTCAGTGAAGCAATTTCTACCTGAGGGTCGTCGAAGGCCGCAATAAGCGATCTGAGCTGGGAGGGCTCCACAAAAGGCTCGTCGCCCTGCACGTTGATCACCACGTCGTAGCGTTCGCCTTGTGATTCCAGCTTGGCCAGCACCTCGCCACAGCGGTCGGTGCCGCTCTTGTGGTTCGGCGAGGTCATCATCACTCTGCCGCCGAAGGCCATCACAGCGTCGTAAATGCGCTGGTCGTCGGTGGCCACAATGGCAGCCTCCAGTTCCGGCATGGCGCTCACTCGCTCGCAAGCCCATTGTATCATAGGCTTGCCGCCCAGCATGGCAAGGGGCTTGCCCGGGAAACGGGTCGAAGCATATCTGGCAGGTATGATGGCGATGGTTTTCATGGTGTAAGGTCTATAGTCAAAGTTTTAGAACAGTCCGTTGAATTCGGCGTCAATCTTGTTGATCACCACACCGAGATCCTCGGGATTGTCGGCAAAGTTGAGTTCCTGGATGTCCACGATGAGCTTCTTGCCCGCATCGTACTCCTCAATCCAGTTCTCGTAGCGCTGGTTAAGGCTGGTGAGGTAGTCGAGGCGGATAGCGTTCTCATATTCGCGGCCGCGCTTCTGAATCTGGCGGATGAGCGAAGGTACATCGCCGCGCAGATAGATAAGCAGGTCGGGAGCCTCGATGAACGAGTTCACCAATTCAAACATTCTGCGGTAGTTATCAAAATCGCGGGTGTTCATCAAGCCCATCGCATGCAAGTTGGGGGCAAAGATGTAGGCGTCCTCATAGATAGTGCGGTCCTGCACAATATCCACGCCCGTATTGCGGATATCTATCAGCTGCTTGAAGCGGGTATGCAGATAGTAGATCTGAAGGTTGAACGACCATCGGCGCATATCCTCATAAAAGCTATTGATGTACGGGTTGTTTTCGGTAACCTCAAACAAGGGAGTATAGCCATAATGCTTGGCCAATTGTTTGGTCAGAGTAGTCTTTCCGGAACCGATATTTCCTGCAATCGCGATGTGCATAACTAGTTTTTTATTCGAGTCAATAATCGCTGCCAAGCCTTTACTTGCTGAAAAATAAAGTCATAGGCGCATTAGCAGCATATTTTCAATCAAGCAAATATACGAAAAAAATTTGAATCATATATAAAAATATGATTTTTTTTGAACTCATGTCACCAATATGTGGCGACAACCCTGACGCCGCAAGATGGCAGCCAGCCCCTACCCAGCGGCATCAAGGCAGCCACGATTGCCATTTTTTCGGAAATCACGGCGCAAATCAAGTCGATGTGCAACAAACTGACAGCATTTAACAGCACCTGATTCCACGACCATTCCTCAGGACAGCCCTACCCTATCAGCAGCTTTCGCGCCCAATGAGCAAAAATGGTTATAATATTGAAATCAAGACATTTGCATAAACATCGTAAAAAACCTCAATCATCTAGAAAACAGCCACTCAACCCATTTCCAGAACCAAAACTATGGCATTTTCAGCAAAAGATAATTGCAAAGACAAAGAAGCAACAGACATGCTACAACATATTGACAAATAAAATATTGCTAACGTCTCAGAGGGTCCCAAAACCTATCCTAACTGACTCATATGTGCTATATGTGTGCTATATATGTGCTATATTTGTGCTATTACATAAGGATAGCAGATATATAGCACATATATAGCACACATATAGCACATATGAACCAGATATGGACCAGATATGACACAAATGTAAGGGCAGTAAGGGACTATCGCGCCGCTACTATGCACAAATGGCAACGCCTAGATTAAAGCAAGAAGCATGATTTTGCAACACAATACATCGATATTTCCTAAATGGTTGCGGCTTGCCATTGAGCCAGAGCGCCAAATGAACATTAAAATCGCCTAGAAAGTCTTAATTTTAGTTAAAATCAATAACTACGAGGATAAAATCAGCAATAGAAAGGTAATGAAAAAAGTATAGAAAAAGAAAAAATTGGTATGATTTGTAGAACTGAAAATTAGCGAATTAGAAAAATCATAAAAATATTTAGTATTGATTTTCAACACAATACAAAAACACATAGGAAGAAACAAAAAAAAATGCATCCAGATTCAAAAAAAGTTAGTATCTTTGCAAACTGAAATTTGAAATCGAATAAACAATTAAAAAAGTAAAATAAAATGTATCTTACCAAAGAAAAGAGAGAAGAAATCTTCGCACAGTATGGTGCAAACGCAAAAGACAGCGGTTCAACCGAGGCACAGATCGCCCTGTTCACCTACAGAATCCAGCACCTCACCGAGCTGATGAAGCAGAACAAGAAGGACCAGGTTACCGAGCGCGCACTCGTTGGTCTCGTTGGAAAGCGTCGTCGTATGCTTGACTATCTGAAAGCAAACGATATCGAGCGCTATCGTGCTATCCTGAAGAAACTCAACCTCAGAAAATAATTTCGAAGGTATTCGAGACAATAAAGAAACAAGGCAAATAGAAAGATATGCTATTTGCCTTTTTCTTCATATTATAGGCTTATGCCGACGGTCGGCATAAGTAGTCGGAAGAAAAATAAAGAAAAAGATGAACATTATCACCAAAACCATCGATCTTGGCAATGGCCAGATCATCACTATTGAGACCGGCAAGCTGGCCAAGCAGGCCGACGGCGCTGCTGTGGTTCGCATGAACGACACCATGCTCCTCGCTACCGTATGCTCAAAGAAAGAAGCCGGTGAGCATGTAGACTTCATGCCTCTCACCGTTGAATATCAAGAGAAATATGCTGCTATGGGCAAGTTCCCCGGTGGCTTCTTCAAACGTGAGGCACGCCCAAGCGAGCATGAAATCCTCATTGCCCGCCTCGTTGACCGCGCACTCCGCCCTCTGTTCCCAGACAACTTCCACGCTGAAGTTCAGGTACAGATCACCCTCATCAGCGGCGACAAGAACACCGCTCCTGACGCACTGGCAGCTCTTGCAGCAGCATCTGCCATCGCCGTATCAGACCTTCCATTCAATGGCCCAGTTTCTGAGGTTCGCGTAAGCTACCTCAACGGCCAGTACGTAATCAATACTCCACTCCCAGAGATCGACAATGCTGACCTCGACCTGATCGTGGCCGCCACTGAGGACAACATCATGATGGTGGAAGGCGAAATGAAGGAAGTGAGCGAGGACTGCATGCTCAACGCCCTCAAGGCCGCCCACGAGGCTATCAAGCTGCAATGCCGCGCCATTGCTGAGCTCACCGTTGAGGCCGGCAAGACCGAAAAACGCGAGTACTGCCACGAGGTAAACGACGACGAACTCCGCGCCAAGATGCAGGAGGCTCTCTATCAGAAGTGCTACGACTTTGCTAAGCAGGGCATCGCTAACAAGCTGATGCGCGAAGAGGGCTTTGCCAACATTAAGAAAGAATATATTGAAAACAACTTCACCGAGGAAGACTTGGAGAACGACGATCTGACCTACATGATCGACCGTTACTACCATGACATCGAGAAAGAGGCCATGCGCGACATGGTGCTCAACGAGCGCATCCGTCTTGACGGCCGCCAGCTCGACGAGATTCGTCCTATCTGGAGCGAAGTGAGCCCACTGCCTTCAGCACACGGCAGCGCCATCTTCACCCGTGGCGAGACTCAGTCACTCTCAACCTGCACACTCGGCACCAAGCTCGACGAGCAGACTATCGACGGCGCAGTAATCGAAGGCAGCCGCCGCTTCCTCCTCCACTATAACTTCCCAGCATTTGCTACTGGCGAGGTGAAGGGCAACCGCGGCCTCAGCCGTCGCGAGGTAGGCCACGGCCACCTGGCATGGCGCGCACTTAAGGAAGTGCTTCCCACCGAAGACCAGTGCCCATATACCATCCGCGTAGTGAGCGACATCCTCGAGTCTAACGGCTCTTCATCCATGGCAACCGTTTGTGCCGGCTGTCTGGCACTCATGGATGCAGGTGTGCCTATCCGCAAGCCTGTTACCGGTATTGCTATGGGCCTTATTTCTAAGGGCGACAAGTGGGCAGTACTCTCCGACATCCTCGGCGATGAGGACCACTTGGGAGATATGGACTTCAAGGTATGCGGTACCCGCGACGGTATCACCGCCTGCCAGATGGATATCAAGGTTGACGGCCTCAGCTATGACGTATTGGCCAAGGCTCTCGACCAGGCCAAGCAGGGCCGCCTCTTCATCATGGACAAGATCCAGGAGACTCTGGCTGAGCCACGTGAGGATTACAAAGACTTCGTTCCTCGCATCCAGCAGATTACCATTCCAAAGGACTTCATCGGCGCCGTTATCGGTAAGGGTGGCGAGGTTATCCAGAAAATCCAGAAGGAGACCAACTCTATCATTACCATCGAAGAGGATGGCGAGATTGGCCGCGTAGATGTTGCTGCCGTTGATAAGGCAAGCATCGAAGCAGCAATCAAGTGGATTAAAGAAATCTGCACCGTTCCTGAGGTTGGTCAGATTTATGATGCCAAGGTTGTCAGCATCGTTGAATTCGGCGCATTTCTCGAGTTCCTTCCTGGCAAGGAAGGCCTGATGCACATCAGCGAATATGACTACGCTCGCACTGAGACCCTCGAAGGACTTGTGAACGTTGGCGACACCATCCAGGTGAAGATTATTGCCATCGATGAGAAGAACGGCAAACTCAAACTGAGCCGCAAAGCCCTCCTGCCTAAACCAGAAGGCTATGTAGAGCCAGAACAGCGTCCACGTGCTCCACGTCGCGAAGGCGACCGTCCTCGCAGAGAGGGAGATCGCGGTCCACGTCGCGATGGAGATCGTCCTCGTCGTAGCGATGATCGCCGCAAATAATTGAGACACAAAAGACTCAATCATAAAAAAAAGAGAGCAGAATTCTGCTCTCTTTTCTTTGTTCTTTGCGGCTATCGACCGAATAGTTGATCTAATCTGTCTCCTATATGTGGTCTATATCGACTCAACCTTGAAATGGCCAAATTCAGGATGAACCTTATAAAAGTTTACCGACTTGGCTGGCACCTTGAGAACAATATGTTCGATGTCTGTACCCGTGAAAGTCAAGTTGCCCAACTCGGGTGGTAAAGCTGCACGAATCACCAGAGTCTTGAGCGACTTCATATCGGCCAATGCACACGGACCTATATATTTGATGCCTTTACCAATCTCAAGATATTCACATTGATCAGACCAGCGGAAGGCATAGCCATTAATCTCTTTCACCTTGTCACCTACTACAATATATTTAAAGCCAGTAGACCAAAAGGCGCCGCCATCGATAATTCTCAGACTTTGAGGCAAAATGATAGTATCCAAACCACCAACAGTTGCTAGTTCGCCTTCTGGCAAAGCATCCAAATTGTCGGGCAAAGACAGACGATCTGGCCATATGTCTGCCAACAGTTTTGGACATAAATGTTCTACAGATTGGTCAACAATCACTTCTTTTAGATGAGAACAACAGAAGAAGAAATGTGGAGGATCTACCTTATCGGAACGGGTGCAATTTTTAGATTTTACAATCAAAGTAGTGATATCAGTTGCACAAAAAGCATCATGACCTATTTTCTTAAGCGAGGCTGGCAGCATCAATGTATCTTTCAACTCATCGCACTCAAAAAAAGCCAAAGCCTCTATCGATAGCAGTCCTTCGTGCAATACAAGCTGCTTGATATTCTTGTTATGAGCGAATGCCGACTCCCCTATTGTGGTAAGCGGATAAGAGAATGGTCCCCATTTCACCGACTTAGGTATCTCTACCCGCCCATTCACATAAGAACCTGCTACCACACATGCTTCGCCATCTATAATATTGCAGTTGAGGTAATAACCATCACCAAGATCGGCACGTACACCTGAAGCATTGAGGTGTTTGAGGTTATTTATGCCCAACAACGTAGCCACAACGAGCAGTACTATCACAATAACACTCACAATCTGGCGAATGTTAAAGAACATATCACGCATTACGGCGTCAGCATTAGGATAACGCCGATCACGCGAACGACGAGTACACTTTCTATACGCCCTTCCATACCGATGTGGAAAAATCAACTTAAGAACCTTGCCGAAACTATAGATATCCGACCGACAATCCAAAGGCTTGAGTTCAAGCTGCTCGGGAGAGGCATACTCACGTGTATAGGCCGGATCTTTAAGAATTGCATATTCGTCTTTGTCGGAAAGGCCAAAGTCGATAATCTTTACGTTAGACCCGTTCTGCGTTACCAGAATATTCGTCGGTTTGATATCTCGATGCACTATCTGCAGGCTGTGATAATAGCTCATAGCCTCAAGAATCTGCTTGCAGACCCTCTTACGTGCTGATACAGATGGATCCTCCGAAAGAAAGATATCCAATGTGCGTCCATCCACAAATGAAGTAATGATGCACTTGCCTAACTTTTCAACAGTCTCAAATCCCACCGTCTGCACGATAGCTGGATGATCCATTCTAATGGATATCTCAAATTCCTTGCGAAGCAGATTTTCGAAATAGGGAGCACCCATATACTCTGGCTTGAGGGACTTAAGAACGAAATATTTGCCCCATCGAATAGCTTTGGTCAGCCTATTGAACCCCTGAGAAGGAATCTCGTCTAGGAGAATAAACACATCAGACAAATCTGACGCCACACTATGAGACTGGTATATAGTGCTAGATTCAGGCTCAGAGCTTTGGATTGGTTTGTTTGGCATTTTGTAAAGACTATATAATAGCAATAAGGAAGCCGACTCTATGGGACGGCCTCCTTATTACCATATTGTAGATTTAGGCGTTTATGATAGACAATGCTGCCTGCATAGCATTTTCGAGGCCAGCAAGATTCTTGCCGCCTGCAGTAGCCAGCTGTGGCTGTCCGCCACCACCGCCCTGGATTTCCTTGCCTGCTGTACGAACTATCTGTCCGGCGTTGAGACCGGCGTCAACACGATCCTGTCCGAGTGCAACCATGAGTGATGGCTTGTCGCCAAAACTTGAACCAAGAATAATGGCGCAGGATGGGTGTTCATTGCGAAGTTGGAGCACAACGTCCTTCAGAAGGTTCACGTCAGAATCGATACGCTCTACCAGAATAGGACTCTGAGACAGCTTCTCTTCAAATCCCTTACGCATTGCTTGGGCCTGAGCCTGCTGGAAACGGGCCACTTCTGCGCGAAGCTGGTTATTCTCTTCTTGGAGTTTTTGGATAGCGGAAGCAAGATCCTTAGGATTCTTCATCATCTCTTTCAGTTTGTTCAACTCTTGCTCTCGCTCATTAGCTAATGCCTCTGCCTTGGCAGCAGTAACGGCCTCGATTCGGCGCATACCTGCAGCAACAGCACTTTCGTAAACAATCTTAAAGCTACCGATATTGCCAGTGGCTGGCACATGGGTACCACCGCAGAACTCTACGCTTTCTGCATATTTCACCACACGCACAAACTCGCCATATTTCTCACCAAAGAGTGCCATGGCGCCCAGCTTGCGAGCCTCTTCAATAGGCATGGCTCGATTCTCTTCAAGCTGGATATTGCGACGAATATCAATATTTACAAGACGTTCTACTTCGGCAATCTCCTCATCGGTGAGTTTAGCAAAATGGCTGAAGTCGAAACGGAGACGATCAGCATCAACACTCGAACCTTTCTGCTCAACATGGTTGCCCAACACTGTACGAAGTGCCTTATGAAGCAAGTGAGTTGCAGTATGGTTATTCTGGGTAGCCTGGCGGCGCTCTTCATCAACTTGTGCCGTAAAGGTTGCGCTCAAATCTGAAGGCAGTTTCGAAACCAAATGAATGATAAGGTTGTTCTCCTTCTTGGTGTCGAATACGGCAACGCTTTCACCATTAGCAGTGATGGTACCTTTATCTCCGGCCTGACCACCGCCTTCTCCATAGAATGGGGTTTGATCAAACACCAATTGGTAAAACTCTTTGTCTTTGGTCTTCACCTTACGATAGCGGATTATCTCAACCTCAGCAGTCAAGGTGTCATAGCCGATGAATTTCTCTTCTTGTTCTGCATTTACGTTCACCCAGTCGTCGCTCTCTACTGAAGCTGCTGCACGGCTACGCTGTTTCTGCTCTTCCAATCCTTTCTGGAATCCTTCCATATCAACGCCCCAACCCTGCTCAGAAGCCATCAGTTGGGTAAGGTCGATTGGGAAACCGTATGTGTCGAAAAGTTCGAAAGCAAAGGCTCCATCAATCACCTTAGCATCAGATTTCTCGATGTAGCGTTCGAACTTGCCGATTCCATTAGCGAGGGTGCGGAGGAACGACTGCTCTTCTTCAAGAATGATGCGCTGCACGAGATCCTGCTGTTTCTTCAGTTCTGGGAACTGCTCGCCCATCTGGGCAACAAGAGTAGACACTAGGCCATTCATGAAAGGTGCCTTGAAGTCTAGGAAAGTATATCCATAGCGGATGGCACGGCGCAAGATACGGCGGATTACATAGCCAGCCTTTGCATTGCTTGGCAACTGGCCATCAGCAATAGAGAAGCTTACAGCTCTCAAATGGTCGGCACATACGCGCATTGCGATGTCAGCCTTCTCATCCTGGCCATAGGTACGGTTGCTACGACGAGCAATCTCTTGAATCAGAGGTTGGAAAACGTCGGTGTCATAGTTAGACTTCTTGCCCTGCATCACCATGCATAGGCGCTCAAAGCCCATACCGGTATCAATATGCTTGGCCTTCAGTGGCTCGAGAGTGCCGTTAGCCAAGCGGTTGAACTGCATGAACACGAGATTCCATATCTCGATTACAAGAGGGTTGTCCTTATTCACCAGTTCTGCTCCAGGTATCTTGGCCTTCTCAGATTCGTCACGAAGGTCTACATGTATTTCGCTGCAAGGACCGCAAGGACCCTGGTCGCCCATTTCCCAGAAGTTATCATGCTTGTTGCCTTTGAGGATGCGGTCTTCGGAGATATGCTCTTTCCACATCTCATAGGCCTCAGTATCCATTTCAAGTCCCTCAGCCTCATCGCCGCCAAATACGGTCACATATAGGTTATTCTTATCTATCTTCATCACCTCAGTGAGGAATTCCCAACCATAGGCGATGGCCTCTTTCTTGAAATAGTCGCCAAACGACCAGTTGCCCAACATCTCAAACATAGTATGATGATACGTATCGTGGCCAACCTCTTCCAAGTCGTTGTGCTTGCCGCTAACGCGCAGACACTTCTGAGAGTCGCTTACTCTAGGATACTGAGCAGGAGCATTGCCTAAGAAGATATCTTTAAACTGGTTCATACCAGCATTGGTAAACATCAGTGTGGGGTCGTTTTTCACTACCATAGGGGCAGAAGGAACGATATGGTGTCCCTTCGATTCGAAAAACTTAAGAAACTGTGAACGTATTTCGTTAGAAGTCATATTATTGTTTTTTTCTATTATTCTTAATCATTAAAAGTCATCTCGTTCCACCATGAGTATCGAACTCTGGGGAACAATATAGTATTTCTCGCCTTCGTACTTTATCTCGACGGCATTCTTTTGCAGGAATAGTGCCATGTCGCCTTCACGAACCTGTAGGGGCATGTAGCGTACCTCATTTCCTTTGCCAGACCACGCTTCACTATCAGAGTCCCCCGGAATAGCATATCCAGGACCAGCCTTGAGGATAAATCCTTGCTGGATCTGCTCTTTCTCTTGATAACCCGAAGGCAGAAACAGACCGCTCTTGGTCTTATCAGCAGCCTCATTAGGTTTTATTAGCACCCTATCCCCAATCACAATCAATTTGTCAAGTGCGTGATTCATACAATTATAGTCAAAATATTATTATATAATAATTATATATAGAAATATGCAAATTTACACTTTTTTTCCAAATCCTAGGGGGATTGCTTACACTTTTTTTTGTTTATGCATCAGATTCAGTATATTATCGACAGAATATCAACAATTACCCCGGCATTGTCCACCTGCGGAACGTCAGGCCTTTCCACGCTAGAAGCGCCTTCCAGCAGCTGCCTAGCCTGCTCTATCACGGCAAGATCCAATCCATCTGAGGCAATTTCTACATGGTTTATTATCGAGTGCTCCTGATCTACATCAAGATGAAGCTCCACTAATCCCCAGTCAAACTGGGCAGAATACTGTGCCACAAAGTTCTTCCATCGCCCGAACAGCCACTCTGGACTTTCCATCTCTTGTATCAGCTGCCGCACTTCTGGACAAGCTATCAGATGGTCGAAATCCACCACCTCAGCCTTGCTTCCATACTCTTTTTCAAAAGCTTCTATCAACCGAGGCACGATATTCACAGCCGTAACAGGCGCCAAATCGGAAAGGTTTACCACACGGCTCTGAACCGAGGCCACGCCATGCTTTTTCAGTTTGGCCGGCTTCACTTTCAGATAGCGCTGCAAGTCCTCAATATTGCCCTTGATCAAGATCGTTCCGTGATGCAGATGCTGATATTTGCCCTTATTGAAGGCATTGCCGCTAAATTTGCGCCCCTCGCATAGCACATCGTTGCGTCCGCTCACCTCGGTATGAAGCCCATACGACTCAACAGCCCGCTGCAGTACAGAGAACTGGCGGGTTTGATCATAGAACTCGTGAGGCACAATGAAACTGAAATTCAGATTGCCGTCATCATGATAGACAGCACCACCACCAGTACGACGACGCATCACATATCCTCCATCTGCAATCAACTGGTCCACATTGCATTCAGCATAAGGGTTCTGATTCTGTCCGATCACCACCGTACGGCGGTTTTTCCAAAGATATAGCGTGACAGTGTCAGCAACATCCAAGCCCAAAAGGTAGTTTTCCACAGCCACATTGACATATGGATTGGTCTGATTGCTAATGACTAATTGAATTTTCATTTGAGAAAGCGGTCTAATGAGGTCGTAATAGAGATAAAGTTCGGAGCCTTGCCAAGATAATAGTTGTTGCGCGAATAAGCAATATCAATACCTTTGACGCGGAATCCCACTCCGAAAGAGAATCCGCTAGTATTCAATGAGGTCAGACTAACCGAACGGGTTTCTGCTGCCTTTCTATAGCTATAGCCCAATCGAGCGAAGAAGGCCTTGCCCAAACTCAGTTCAATGCCTGCGTTCAGATGACGGAATAGGTTGTCGGCAAAAGCCGCTATCGGCGACTGCGTGGCCACTTCGCCCGTGAAGAGATCTTCCGACGTGGTAGGATACAGCGGGTCTTCATATCTGAGATCCCATTTCTGCAATTCATTGGCCGAGAAATAGAGGCGGAACGGAGCGTTCTCCAACTTGTAGCTCATAGCGGCACCAAGCTCGAAATGAATACTTTCCGTCGTCCCATCAAAAGTAAGGATTTGAGCACCGATATTGCGGGCCATAACAGTGGCTGCAAACTGCTTGGAGTCGCTCACATAGCTGCCTGCCACATTCATAGCAATGGCCAGGCCCGTATATTGCTCATAGGACGAAAGCACCGGACTCAAGCTGGCGCCAACCGAAAAATTACTATCGATGGGCAGACCCCATGCCACATTCAAAGCATAGTCGGCTGCCGAAAAACGGCCCTCATACTGTTCAGCCTCATCGTAGCCCTCAAATCGGCCATAACTATTGCAGCGCATCCCAACCACAAAGGCGCCCAGTCTGCCCTTTTCAAAGCCATAGCTTATCGAGGCGAAGTTGGAACCCGAAAAAAGTCCCACATAATTAAAAGTCAGATTATTGGCAAATCGTTTGTCTATCAGCGAAGGATTATCCGTCGCAACGTTGAAATCCCTGTCCCACACGGCCAAGTAGTTCATGCCGAGCGCCGACGTACGGGCCGAAGCTGAAAGGTCGAGCACCGAGAGCGTATTCATTCCTGCCACTTGGGCAAAGGCTCCCATCGGAAGGAGAACTGCCCACAGCAATATTACCAAGAATCTTAAAAAAGACGACCTCATGCTCTACTATTACAAAACCTTATGTTATTTCCAAACCTCTTTGCCATTCTTGTCGAGGTAGCCCACGCGCATGGTCTTTCCCTCGCGAATCTTTATTATATATTGCCCGTTGTAGATCATGACCTCATCATACTTAAAATCGGTCACGAACACGCCCTGCACATTGATAAAGGCCCACTTGCCCTTCTTTCTCAAAGCTGCAAAATTAACGGGATAGTGATTCTTCGGATAATCGATCTCGCACAGTGCGGCATCGTAAGTGATATCCGTAAGTTTCTCGCCACTCACACCCACAAAGCCCCATTTCCCCTTCTGCGACACAGGATACATGCCTCCATTTGTCTCGTAGAGCACAGCAGAATATTTCGGCATAATGGTCCAACGCTCGTTGTCGTCCACATATCCCCACAGGCCGTTGTCAGCCTTGCACGGATAATAGGCAGGATAGGGCGAAGTCTGAGCCTTGAGCATAGTCAGTCCTAAGGCTGCAAAGAGTGTAAGTATGGCTGCTTTTTTCATAGTTTTTAGATTTGTATGGTCCCAAAGATTGTTGTCTGAACAGAACAGCCTTGAGTCCTAAAAAAATATAGGGAGAAGATATCCTCACGCCTGAGGATGCCTTCTCCCCTATTATCAGAGCTGATTAGCGCTTCTTGTTGCGCTCGTGGCGCATCAGGTGGCTAGGCTCGAGTGAGAGACGGTCGTTGGTCTCGAGCAGAGAGGAAACGCCTTCTTCAATCTTCTTCTTAGCCTGGCAGTCTGGGCAGTGGCACTCCTCAACGTAGCCCTTAGGCTCGGTGTAGGTGGTGATCACGCCTTCGAAGTTGCGGAGGATAACCTTGTGTGGGCTCTGTGAAATCACATACTGTGGCATGACAGGGGTCTTTCCGCCACCGCCTGGAGCATCTACCACGAAGGTTGGGATGCAGTAGCCAGAGGTATGGCCGCGGAGGCCTTCGATAATCTCGATACCCTTGCTAACTGGGGTACGGAAGTGCTCGATACCCATAGAGAGGTCGCACTGGTAGATGTAGTAAGGACGAACGCGGTTCTTTACAAGCACCTGTACGAGGTTCTTCATCACGTGAACGCAGTCGTTAACGCCGCGGAGCAGCACGGTCTGGTTGCCCAATGGGATACCAGCGTTGGCCAGCTTAGCGAGAGCAGCACTTGCTTCAGGAGTCATCTCGTTAGGATGGTTGAAGTGGGTGTTGAGCCATACTGGGTGATACTTAGCGAGGGTCTGGCAGAGATGGTCGGTGATACGCTGTGGGCAAACCACTGGGGTGCGGCTGCCGAGGCGAACTACCTCAACATGCTTGATCTTGCGCAGACGGCCGATGATGTAGTCGAGCTTCTCGTCGCTAACCATCAGGGAGTCACCGCCAGAGAGTAGCACGTCGCGTACGCACTCAGTCTTCTCGATGTATGCGAGGCACTTCTCGATGCGCTCGTCTGGGCTCTCAGCGTCCTTCTGGCCTGCAAAACGACGGCGGGTGCAGTGGCGGCAGTACATGGAGCACATATCGGTGATCAGGAAGAGCACGCGGTCTGGGTAGCGGTGGGTAAGTCCTGGTGCAGGGCTGTCCTCATCCTCATGGAGTGGGTCCAGAAGGTCGGCCTCTGAGATATAGGTCTCAGCGTCGATAGGCACACACTGGCGACGGATAGGATCGTAAGGATCGTTAGGGTCGATCAGCGAGATGTAGTAAGGGGTGATGGCCATACGGAATTTGGCCAGCGCCTTGGCGCAGCCCTCCTCCTGCTCAGGAGTGAGGTTTACATATTTCTTGAGCTGCTCGAGGGTCTCGATGCGGTTGTTCACCTGCCAGGTCCAGTCGTTCCACTGAGCGTCGGTAACCTCTGGGAAGAGCTCTTTTCTTCTATTGACTTGCATAGTTTATTATTAGGATTTAATGATTTAAAGACAGGATGCACCTGCCTGGTCCCGGCATTGTGCATCCTGCTGTGTGCACTATGGGATTAAGCGTAGAGCTCTTCGAAGATCTTGCGGAGTTTCTCGCTCTCGCGGAGTTCCTGAAGGGTGAACTCAGCGTGGCCCTTGGTGTAGCCGTTGCCCATGATCATGTTTACGTCCATGCCGATACCCTCAGCACCGAGGCTGGCCTTGGTGAAGCTGGTAGCCATAGAGAAGAAGTAAACGGTTCCGTCGTCCTTGGTGCAGAGCACTGCGGTCATTTCCTGATCAGGAACGTTTACGCAGTTGATGGTAACGTCGGCCATCTTGCCATTGGTGAGTTCGTATACGCGCTCGTAGATTTCAACAGGGGTCTTGCCGGCTACAGACTCAACAACGTCGCAGAACTGGAGGTCTTTCAGACGGTTGGTAGATTTTGGGCTGTTGGTGAGGCCGATAACCTTACCGGTAACGCCAACGCGCTTCTTAGCCTCGTAAGCGCAGAGCATACCGCTCTTGCCACCAGCGCCCATGATAACTACGGTCTGGCCATACTGGCAGAGACGTGCGGTCTGTGCGGGAGCACCAGCAACATCGAGTGCGGAGAGGGCGAGCTTCTCGGGCATGTCGGTAGGAATCTTAGCGTAGATACCGCTCTCGAAGAGGATAGCCTTACCCTTGATGTCAACCTGGTCGATCTCAGGACGGATCTCGAGGATCTCGTCGATGCGGAGAGGAGTAAGTGACAGAGAAACGAGGGTAGCAATGCGATCGCCCTCTTTCAGATCGATCTTGCCCTTCAGAGCGTCGCCGATCTTCTCTACCTTACCAAGGAGCATACCGCCAGAACCGGTTCTGCGGTTGCGATGTTTGCCCTGGAGCTCAACGTTGAGAAGCATTTCCTTCTTAACCTCTTCCATGATTTTCTCCTCGCTTGCACCAGCACCAGCCTGCTCTTTAGCATAGTTGTGGATGTCGGTGAATGAAGCAGAGTCAATATTCAGAGTCTGTACGTCGATGAGGATCTCATTGTCCCAGATCTCGTCCATATTGTTATCAAGTTTGTTTGCTGGCTGTGGCAGCACGCCCTTAGGCTCAATTACACGGTGGGTACCGAATTTGTTACCTTTTTTCTGCATAATAGAATTGCTATTTATTGATTATTAATTTTTTAATGAATTATTTCCGTTAAATCTGTTCCACAAAGATACGAAATCTTTTTGAAATGCCCGCACATAAAATAAAAAATATTTATCAACATCTAATTGGCGATAACTATTTCCGCCATGCTCATAACGCAAATAAAGCGTTCCGTAGGACCACCTATCCGGCCCCCACTCACTCAAACGCAGACAGACTCTGAGTACTCATCTTCGACACGGACTGCAGCGCAAGAATGAGTCGGATTGCAGATACAGATAATAAAACACGATGGCGAAATACTTGCTAAAGCCTACGTCAATCTTATCTGGCTTATATGTGCTATATGTGTGCTATATATGTGCTATATTTCTGCTATCTTATAAGGATAGGACATATATAGCACATATATAGCACACATATAGCACATATGAAGGAGATTAGATTGATTTATAACAATTTATTGAGCCACCATCTCCTACTCATCAGCAATGGGTAATTCTAAGGGACGTCCAGAACATTCCGAAACAAGCCATCCTTACTCAAAACCAACATCTTACAATAAAAATGGCGCATAGGTTAAAAAAAAAAGCCGGCATACGTCTCACATATCAAAAAAAAAGTAGTACCTTTGCAACCGCAATAACTCTATAAGTCTAACAACTTGAACCCTATTCAAAATCAACATATAAATATTAATACGCCAATATGAAAAAAGTATTCCTAACAACATGCCTGCTGCTCATCATCAACCTCGGATTTGCCCAAACCGACTCAACGAATGTGGTTTCATACCTGACCCCAAACTACGACCACATCAAGCGCGTGATGAACGACAAGCAGAGTCCGCAGTACCTGCCCAAACTGGCCAAGATGGTTGAGGATGCCGACACCTCCATCACGATCGAGGACCTGATAGTGCTCTACTACGGCCAGGCACTCAAAGACAGCTACGACCCCTACGGACAAGTAGAACAGTTGGCAAAGATACGGAAAATACTCAAGCAGAAAGATATCAGCAAGAAGGATGCCGACAAGATACTGTCGCTCTGCGACGACATCATCAAGGACAACCCTGCCGAGCCCAGAGCCTACTGGTACAGATACATCGGATACAACATCCTGGTCAAATACCACAATGGCGACACCTCCTTGATTGACAAAGCCGATACCCAACTCAGAATGATACTGGCTGCCATACAGTCGACCGGCAACGGCGCCTCGATGGAGACGGCCATGCACGTCACCCACACGGCCCACGAATACTTCCTGCTCAACTTGTTCGACTTCAAATTTGACGGACAGGCTCTCGTGTACGACAAGCAGGGCCACGCATACGACCAGATGAATGTGAAAGAAAACCCTTATGGAATAGAATCGCTGTATTTCAACGTCGACGCCATTATCCGTTCCTGGAGTAGGGTGCTGAATGACGAACCCAAGCTGTCGGACAAGCCCGTCTCGGAAATCACAGTCGACCTCGGCACCAAGTTCGTGCTAGAGATGGTGAAGACTAGCAAAAAGAAGAGCACATTCAAAATCGTGTCAGTAGAAAAGGTTGGCGACACTATACTTAAGAACGATCCCGCCCTGTTTCCCGACGACATTCCCGAAAACCAGATTATCGGCTACTTCTGCCAGACGGCATTCCTGTCGGCAGGCGACGGAGCCCACCCATGCCTGATTACCAAGAAGGGCAATGCTGCCATCAACTTCCAGATGGAAACCGAGATCGAATACTCGCACAGCGGCGAATTTCAGAGCACCTCAAACAACGGCATAATCGGCACCGTAAAAGGCATAGAGATGTGGAGCGGCCCCCTCTCAAGAATCCGTATCAGCAACATCCGCGTCATGAAATAGCCGACGGGGCGATACCGGAAATAACGCCGCCAACGGAGTCGGCGACTGCACCAGTGACGGACCTTAGTGCATTTGATCTCCCCTGAACCCTAAGATAGCCCAAAAGGGCGAAAATGAGGGCCTCCTTGTAATCCACAACCAGGTGGTCTGGAACAGTAATCCGGCAATGGGGCGCGAGTGCCTTGAATCTTTCCACGAGGAAGGCATTCTTGGCGCCTCCTCCGGTAGCGATCATCGTATGAAGATGGTTTTGGTTGAGGACGGACGACACCTGAAGGGCCACATGCTCTACAATCGTACGCAAACGATCCTCTACAGAAATGGAATCGTTGAGCAACAATGGTTGAAATGATTCGACGAACCACTCCTTGCCCAAAGACTTTGGGGCGGGAATGGCGTAGTAGTCGAGCGATTGGAGCTGGGCAAGCAGCACGTCGTCCACACGGCCAGACTGCGCCATAAGTCCATCCATGTCATAGGGTTGGCCATTCATTGACGCAAGCATATTGAGAGCCATATTGCAGGGAGAAACATCGAAAGCCAAGCGTTCTCCACAGGCCTCAAACGAAATATTCGAGAAGCCGCCCAAATTGAGGCATGCATCATAATTAGAAAACAATAATTTGTCCCCAATAGGCACTAATGGAGCGCCCTGTCCTCCAAGCGCGACATCAAGATTGCGGAAACGGGAGATGACGGGCAGACGGGTCTCGGCAGCAATGGCGTCGCCATCGCCAATCTGGGTTGTAAGCAGTCGTTGCGGCTGATGGAATATGGTGTGGCCGTGGGAAGCAATGAAGTCGACGGGACCCGGATGGCGCTGGCGGAAAGCGCAGACACAGCGGCCGAAATAATGGCCAAGCTCGACATCGGCCAAGGCGTAATCAAGTGCTGACGCGTTCTCCAAGGTGCTGAGTCGCGAAACCCAATCAGCGTCATAGGGAATAGTCTCGGCTGCTAGAATCTTATAGGTAATGCCATCGTCGAATTCGGCGATGGAGCAATAGGCGATATCCAATCCGTCGAGCGAAGTGCCCGACATAAGAGCGATTATATTCATGGAGCAAGAAGATGTTGAGACTCAATCAAATCAGCCACCTGAGAGCAAACTATCTGCACGCCACGATGATTGAGATGATCTAGGTCGGTGAAATATAGCGAATCGGGGGTTGGCAAAAGCGGCAACTGGTAAAAGGGCCCGAATGTGGCCATGAGATCAGTATACTGGCCGTAGTTGGCATAGGACTGACTCAATGCATGGGAGGAGGGCACCTCAACCAGTATGAATGGTATGTCATGATGACGCAAAAGATCAAGGCACTTGGAAAGCGATTGAACCTGTTCTGGAAGCACTTGGATATCTTGTAGCGGAATAGAATCAGGCACAAAGACGGGTTCCTGGGGAATGTAGACAAAACCTCCAGGCACATAGGCCCAGCCCTCTACAATCGAATCTTCCTCAAAATGATCTAACGCGCCACAAAACCATTGACGGATGAGTGAGTAGCAGAAGGTATTGAAGACCTTAAGATTGCGATAATCCAATGCCATAGAGGCTGACGCAGGTGTGATGGGGACATTGGAGAGGAGATCGACAGCGCCCTCTACCCCATCGTAGGCCATAATGTCGGGATGCACCTCGAAAACTACAAGTTTCGGATTAAGACGAATGAGATATTGCTGAAGGAGGACATAGGTCTGGACTGGGGTCTGATTAGAAGAGCCGAGATTGAAGGTCCGATAGCCGAGAGAGTCGAAATAGCGGGTGTCAAAAGTACGGTAAGCATGGCTAGAACCAAGGAAAAGAATGTCGACAGGACCGTAGCCGGCAGCTTCGGAAGCACGAGTATAGAGATGACCGTAGTTGCCTAATCGGTAATTGACCGTACGCAAGAGGCCAGTACCTCCTAGTAAGGAAAGCCACAGCAAAAAGCCGGAAGCTGCCACGATAGCAAAGAGGACTATTTTTGAAATAAACTTACGCATGGCTAGAATTGGAAATAGATAAAAGGCATCTCAGAAGTGGGGGCACAAGTGAGCACCATTGACAATAATACGATATAGAATCCCCAACGCAGGATGCGACTGCAAGGCTGCAAAGCGAAGGTATGGGATTGATTGCGATTGACCCATTCTACAACAAACATTACTGCAATCGAAAAGACGAGGACTCCCATAATAGGAACTGAATGCACAAATGGCGCAGAGAACAGTCCGACGGAGAAGATTTCAGCAATATAATTGACAGCAAATCCGATACTAGGAGAACGGAAGATAATCCATCCCAAAACCACCAAAATAAAGGTGAAAAGCATCTGGAAAAGTTCCACTAATGATGGTAGGATCCGGCCAGATGCCGCCACATCTACAAAGCGGCGATTGCGGCCGAGGAGGATGAGCGGAATGAAGAGCAACGCATGATAGAGACCCCATGCAAGGAAGGTCCAGTTGGCACCATGCCAGAAACCGCTAAGAAGAAAGATTATGAAGGTGTTGCGTATCACCTTCAGACGAGAGCATCGGCTGCCCCCTAGAGGAATGTAGACATAGTCGCGGAACCATGACGAGAGCGAGATATGCCAACGGCGCCAGAACTCTGCAATATCGCGAGAAAAATAGGGTACACTAAAATTGC
The DNA here is from genome assembly GCA_024400415.1 of Bacteroidales bacterium. Classification (GTDB taxonomy): domain Bacteria; phylum Bacteroidota; class Bacteroidia; order Bacteroidales; family P3; genus Colimorpha. The sequence goes on from JAKSMS010000001.1 coordinate 51,067, forward strand.
GACGCAGTTGAATTCCAAATAGTTTCGAACAGCCTATTGCAATATCGCTATAACCCGAAAAATCGCCATAAATCTGAATTGTGAATAGGACGGCCGCCAAGAATAGAGATGACCCGGAATAGGATTCTGGAGAAGAGAAAACAAGGTCGACATACTCGGCGCAATTGTCGGCAACAACGACCTTCTTAAAGAATCCCCAAAGCATCTGCCGCAAGCCATCGACTGCGACAGAATACTGAAATTGGCGCGGCTTGAGAAACTGAGGCAGCAATGAAGACGCACGCTCGATTGGGCCAGCAACCAGCTGTGGAAAGAAGCTGACATAGGCAAAAAATGCAACAGGATCAGTAGTAGGGACCACCTGACGTCGGTAGACGTCGATGCTATAGCTAAGCGCCTGGAAAGTGTAGAAGCTGATACCGACGGGAAGAACGAGATGAAGAATGAGAGGATCGCGGATGCCGAATAGTTGGGAGAAGGAAAGGGAGAAAAAATCGAAATACTTAAAAAGCCCCAATACCGTAAGATTCAACAACACATTTACCCATAAGACCAATCGAGAAAAAGTATGACGCCGAATAAGGAGTCCGCTAAGGAAAGAGCATAACGAAGTGAATGCGATTAATAGGAGGAATCGAGGGTCCCATAATCCATAGAAGAGATAAGAAACTGCCACAATAAAGAGATTCTGCCACCTGAGGGACGCCTTGGAAAGAGCCCAATACCCACAAAAGGCCAATGGCAGAAAGATTATGAATTGTAGCGAGTTAAACAGCATAGCAGACAGAATAACGAAAGGCAAAATTACTATTTTTTTAGATTTTCGAGCAAAAATCGAAAAAAAATCTTATTTTTGCAAAATCTTTTTAAAGTAAAAAACAATTAAAAAATATTCATAATCATGAACAAAGTCATCAACACTCCCAAAGCTCCAGCAGCTATCGGACCTTACAGCCAGGCAATCCTTGCAGGTAACACACTTTACATTAGCGGCCAGGTTCCACTGAACCCTGAGACCAAAGAAATGCCAGAGGGCATCACCGCACAGACTGAGCAGGTGATGAAGAACATCGAGGCAATCCTGACTGAGGCCGGCTTCACCTTCAAGGACGTAGTAAAGAGCACCTGCCTGCTCGCCGACATGGAGTACTTCAAGCCTATGAACGAAGTATATGCCAAGTACTACTCAAGCGACTGCCCTGCACGCGCAGCATTCGCAGTAAAGGGACTCCCTCTGGGTGCATTGGTTGAGATTGAGACCATCGCTGTAAAATAAATTTTGATTGAGAAAGACACAAACATATAAACATGGATTTCAGTATAAACAAGACAGAAGAACTCTTCCTGCAGATGATTCGCGAATTTGCAGAGAAAGAGGTAAAGCCTTTGGCAGCACAGGTCGATGAGGAAGAGATGTTCCCAATGGAGACCGTGAAGAAAATGGCCAAACTTGGCCTGATGGGCATTCCTGTGCCTAAGCAGTATGGCGGAGCTGGCGGAACCAACATCATGTACGGCATGGCTGTAGAAGAGCTGAGCCGCGTATGTGCCACTACCGGCGTAATACTTTCAGCACACACTTCACTCTGCTGCGCCCCTATCATGGAGAACGGCACTGAGGAACAGAAGATGAAATATCTGCCTAAGCTTGCTAGTGGCGAATGGATTGGTGCATTTGCCCTTACCGAGCCAGGCGCTGGCACCGACGCTGCCGGCCAGCAGACAACCGCAGTACTCGACGGTGACGAATGGGTGCTGAACGGAAGCAAGATCTTCATCACCAACGGTAGCTACGCAAACGTATTCATCATCATAGCCATGACCGACAAGAGCCTTGGCACCAAGGGTATCAGCGCATTCATCGTTGAGAAGGACACTCCAGGCTTCACCATCGGTAAGAAGGAGAAGAAGATGGGTATCCGCGGAAGCGCCACTACCGAACTCATTTTCCAGGACTGCCGCATTCCTAAGGAGAACCTCCTCGGACCTCTCGGCAAGGGATTCGGTATCGCCATGAAGACCCTCGACGGCGGCCGCATCGGTATTGCCGCACAGGCACTCGGTATCGCCCAGGGCGCTATCGACGAAACCGTAAAATACACCAAGGAGCGCAAGCAGTTCGGCCGCTCGATCAGCCAGTTCCAGAACACCCAGTTCCAGATGGCAGACCTCGAGACTAAGACTCAGGCAGCACGCTTGCTCGTTCGCAGCGCACACTATAAGAAGGACCACGGCATCAACTACTCCGTTGACGCTGCTATGGCAAAACTCTTCTGCGCAGAGACCGCTATGGAGGTAACCACCAAGGCTGTACAGTTCTTCGGCGGCTATGGCTACACCCGTGAGTACCCAGTTGAGCGCATGATGCGCGACGCCAAGATCACCGAGATCTACGAAGGCACCAGCGAGGTACAGCGCATGGTAATCTCAGGCAAACTGTTCAAATAATATCGAGAAATCGAATTTTTCTAACACTGAATAATTAGACAATGAAAATAGTCGTTTGTATAAAGCAAGTGCCCGATACCGCTGAGGTAAAGATCAACCCAGTTACCGGTACACTTATCCGCGAAGGCGTGCCAAGCATCATGAACCCTGACGACAAGGGCGGTTTGGAATTCGCACTTCAACTCAAAGAACAATACGGTGCAGAGGTTACCGTAATCACTATGGGCCTTCCACAGTCTGACGCTATCCTTCGCGAAGCATTCGCTATGGGCGCAGACAAGGCCATACTTCTCACCGACCGCCGCCTTGGTGGCGCCGATACCCTGGCAACTTCAAGTGCCATCGCTGGCGCTCTCCGCAAGATGGAATATGACCTGATCATCACTGGTCGTCAAGCCATCGACGGCGATACCGCCCAGGTTGGTCCACAGATTGCCGAACACCTCGACCTTCCTCAGGTATCATACCTGGTTGACCTCCAATACGACGGAAACAAAACCATCACCGTACGTAAAGAGACCGAAGACGGCTACGAGGTACTGCAGATGGAGACCCCTTGCCTGGTTACCGTATTGGCAAGCGCCGTTAAACCACGCTACATGAACGTAGCTGGCATCGTTGAGGCATACAACCGCGAGGTGGAGATTTGGAACGCTGACATGATCGAGGTTCCTGCCGAGCATATCGGAAAGGCCGGATCACCTACCAGCGTTGCAAAGAGTTTCCCCAAGAGCGTAAAGCCTGCTGGCGAGAAATTTGAGGTTAGTGCAGAAGAAGCAGTAGACCTGATCATCAACAAACTCAAAGAAAAACACATAATCTAAGAAGCAATGGATACTACTCAATATAAAGACGTATACGTATTTGCAGAACAGCGCGACGGAAAAATCCAGAACGTTGCACTCGAACTGCTGGGCAAGGCACGCGAACTAGCCGACACCCTTAACGAGAAAGTAGTTGCAATCTTCCTTGGCAAAGGTATCAAAGACCAGGCTCAGAGCTTGATTGCAGCCGGTGCCGACAAGGTTATGGTTGTTGACGACGCAGTTCTCGACCACTATATGACCGAGCCTTACAGCCAGGCCATTACCCAAATCATCAAAGAGCAGAAACCCAGCATCCTGATGATTGGCGCAACCACCATCGGACGCGATCTCGCTCCAAGATTGTCAGCTCGCAACCGTACCGGTCTTACTGCTGATGCCACTAAGTTAGAGATCAGCGAGGAGCGCGACTTCATGATGACTCGTCCTGCATTCGGCGGCAACCTCATGGCCACCATCCTCTGCAAAGACCATCGTCCTCAGATGTCTACCGTTCGTCCCGGCGTAATGCAGAAAATGAAGGCAGACAACACTCGCAAGGGTGAAATCGTTGACTATAAGATCAATTTTGACATGGCTAAGATTAACCGTGTTAAGCTGATCAAGGTTGTAAAGGAAGAGAAAACTTCTGCCGATATCGCCGAGGCAAAAATACTCGTTGCCGGCGGTCGTGGCGTACAGAATGCAGAAGGCGTAAAGAAACTCGAAGCCCTTGCAGAACAGCTTGGCGGTGAGGTTGCAGCCAGCCGCGCACTTACTGATGCCGGCATCATGGATCATGACCGTCAGGTTGGTCAGACTGGTAAAACCGTTCGTCCTAACCTATATATCGCATGCGGTATCAGTGGCGCCATCCAGCACGTATCCGGCATGGAGGAGAGCGACCTCATCATCGCTATCAACAAAGACAAGACTGCCCCAATTTTCCAGGTTGCAGATCTCGGCATTGTTGGCGACCTCAACAAAATTGTACCTATGCTGACCGAACGTCTAAAGAACATGGAGAAATAATACACATATTTATTTCTACAAAAAAAGCCTCACTTTTGTGGGGCTTTTTTTGTTCATCATAGTAAAACAAGAATTAGCACATTCATACTTCAAATAAGTGATGCTTATAAAAGTTTTTTCAATTATTATTTTGTCAATATTAAAAAAAAATGTAACTTTGCATATAGTATATTTTATATAGAAGAAAACAATTAACGTAGAATCAAAGAAATACGACATTATATGAAAAAACAAATTGGATTATTGTTCACAATTACGGCACTACTGCTTTCAATGTCATCATGCGGTTCTTGGAAACAGGTAGCCTACTTCCAGAACCACGAATCCATCAACAACACCCCCACACCTACACCAACAATGGTGATGGTAAGACCTGGCGACAAAATATCAATTTACGTAAAAACAAGCGATCCTGAAACTGGTGAACTTTTCAACCTAATCAACTTAGAGAGAAGTTATCAGACTGGTAATAGCAAAATAGGTTACACTATTGATGCTAATGGAAACATTGACTTTCCAGAACTAGGAGTTCTTCATGTAGCCGGTCATTCTAGAAGCCAGATCGCTCAGATGATAAAAAGTGAACTTGAAAAGAAAGGCCAAGCAAACAACGCCATTGTAACTGTAGAATTTCTAGACCTCACAGTTTCAGTCTTAGGCGAAGTTAGAAATCCTGGCAGATTCCTTATTGACAAGGATGTAATTTCTATTATAGATGCTATCGGCATGGCAGGTGACCTTACTATTGATGGTGAAAGAAAGAACGTAATGGTTATGAGAAGTGAAAATGGCAAACAAACCATTTACACTATAAACATGTGCGATGCAGAGAACGTACTGTCATCTCCAGCATACTACCTTCAACAGAATGACGTAGTATACGTACAGCCAACCACTAAAAAAGCACGTACGTCAACTGTTAATGGCAACAATGCACTTTCCGCATCATTCTGGTTATCCGTTGCATCAACCGCAGTTACGGTATTCACCTTTATCTTTGCCGTTAAAAAATAATAATACGATTTTCTTCGTTGCCATATAAATAACGAATAATATATATGTAATAATGGAAGAGACTAAGAATAACACTCAGATTTCAGATACACTAAATGAGATATCCATCAAGGATATTTGGTATATCGTACTCGCCAACTGGAAGTGGTTTGCACTTTCAATCTTTTGTGCACTTCTTATCGGTGTATTCTACCTAATGAAAACACCTAAGGTTTACACACGAAACACACAGGTGCAAATAAAGAACGACAAGGCGGGTGGTGCATCAAGCATGATGTCTAACGAGTTTAGCAACCTTGGATTTCTTAAAGAACAGTCTTCTGTAAACAATGAGATTCATGCTTTCCAGTCCAAGGATTATATCCGCGGTGCTGTACAACGCTTGAACCTTGACATCAACTACACCACCGATGGCTTTCTCAAGCAAAATACCCTATATGGTACAGACAAGCCACTGGTAGTTAACTTCCTTAGCCTGACTTATGATGATGCAGCATCATTTGACATTTCTGTTGAAAAAGATGGTCGCACTCTTAAGTTGAGCAACTTTGTATTGAACAAAGAAAAAATGGATTCAAAATCCATGACTGGCAAATTCAATGACACACTCACCACTCCTATCGGAGCAATTGTCATTGCCCCGATGGCTCGTTCATTTAACGATATCACATTCCCAATCCATGTAAAGAAAAGCACTCTTGAAGCAACAACATTAAGATACATGAGTGCATTAAACACTTCTCTTCTTGACAAACAAGCCGATGTCATCTCTATAACAGTTAATGATATTTCTATAGAAAGAGGTGATGATATCCTCGATGCGCTTATTGAAGTATACAACGAACATTGGGTTGAAGATAAAAACCTCATGGCAAAAAGTACTTCTAGCTTTATAGACGATCGTCTTGAAGTAATTCAGCAAGAACTTAGCAATGTCGATGTTGATATCTCATCATATAAGAGTTCTCAGATGCTCCCAGATGTAAAGGCTGCAGCAAAACTCTATATGGAAGAAAGCAATGAAATCAACAAGCAGATACTTGAGCTCAACAACCAACTGCAGATGACTAAGTTCATTAGAGAGTATCTCACCAACGATAATAAAAAAGATGACCTTATTCCATCAAACACTGGAGTTAGCAGCGGCGTTGAGAAACAGATTAGCGAGTACAATGAGATGATGCTCCAGCGCATCAGAATCGTTTCTAGCAGTAGTGCCCAGAACTCAATGGTAAAAAATCTTGATCGCTCACTTGAGAATATGCGTCAGGCAATTATCGCATCTGTTGATAACTTGATTCACTCTCTTAACACGCAAATCAACAATCTCCAGCAGAACGAGCGCAGAATGAACACTCGCATTGCTGACAATCCAAACCAGGCCCGCAAACTGCTCTCTGTTGAGCGTCAACAAGCCGTAAAAGAAGCCCTTTACCTATTCTTGCTCCAAAAACGAGAAGAGAACGAACTGTCCCAGGCCTTCACTGCATACAACACTAGAATCATCCAGTCACCGACCGGTTCTAATATCCCAACCTCACCTAAACGCAGTATGGTTCTACTCGTTGCTGTTATTCTTGGAGCCGCACTTCCGGCTGGCGTCCTTTTCATTAAGGAGACCACTAACACAACCGTTCGCGGCCGCAAAGACTTAGAAAGACTTACTATCCCATTTATCGGAGAGATACCTTTCCATGGTGTTCAGCACAATAAGTCTGGTATTAAGAAAGCAATCAAGAAAGCAAGTAAAACTGAAGACAAATATCGGATTGTCGTTGCACCAGGAAAACGCGATATTAGTAATGAAGCATTCCGAGTGCTGCGTACCAATATTGAGTTTTTGGCCAACCCTGAAGGATGCACGACATTCCAATATACATCATTCAATGCTGGTAGTGGTAAATCCTATATTTGTATGAACATGGGTGTTTGCCTTTCCCTCAAAGAAAAGCGAGTACTTCTTATCGATGGTGACCTTCGCCATGCATCTCTTTCTGCATATATCGGAAGTCCTAAGACCGGCATCTGTAACTACTTGAATGGATCAGAAACTAATATTGACAACTTAATCATTAAGTTCCAAGACTCCACTCTCGATATCATTCCTGTAGGTAAAATTCCACCTAACCCAACCGAGCTTGTAGGTAATGGAAAACTCCCAAAACTTATTGAGAGTATGAAGAGCCGCTATGACTTTATCATTATCGACTGTCCTCCTGTTGATATCGTTGCAGATACCCAAATAATCGCTAAAATGGTCGATAGAACCCTCTTCGTTATCCGTACTGGCCTTATGGAGCGCAGCATGGTGCCTGAAGTTCAGAGCATCAGCGATACTGGTAGATTCAAGAACATGTCTATCATCCTTAATGGAACAGGCTATGAGAAGGGTAAGTACTACTACCACCATGGCTATGGATATGGCTACGGCTACGGTTATGGTTATAGTCACAACTATTACACTGAATCATAATGCTATTTTTTAAAGATACTACTACATTAAAGAAATCGGACCTCTTGAATAAGATGTCCGATTTCCATTGTCATTTACTCCCAGGTGTTGATGACGGAATTAAAGTGATCGAGGATACGCTCAAGATACTATCTTACTATGAATCTCTCGGAATTAGCACCGTATGGATGACGCCTCATGTCATGGAGGATATTCCAAATACAACTGAGAAACTAAAAGAGCGCTTCCATTACGTGCTTACTCAGTACAATGGTCCTATCAAGCTGCACCTTGCTGCGGAATACATGATGGACAATGAATTCTCAAATAGAATAGATAAGAAGGACTTTCTTCCTCTTGGAGAAGACCAAGACCAAGTATTAGTTGAGACTTCTACATTTAACGGACCTCGCCACATGGAGGATATCTTTAACAGGATCAAATCAGCAGGTTTCTTCCCTGTTTTGGCTCATCCTGAAAGATACACCTACATGAAAAAGGAAGACTATCTCAAATGGAAAAATCAAGACATCAAATTCCAGCTCAACATGCCTTCTCTTCATGGCCTATATGGCAAGAATGAAAAAGAAAAAGCCGAGTGGATGCTCCTGAACGACATGTACGACTACTATGGAACAGACACTCACACAACTCGACATATTGCCAATACCGATCTACCGTTTGCCGAATTTGAATTCAAAAAGAAACTTCTCCCGCACTTAGAAGAATTGATAGAAAAAGCAATATAGCAAAAAGAAAGGTCATCGTTTGATGACCTTTCTTTTTTATTATTCTCTAAAAAATAATTACATTTTCTCACCAGGAAGTGGCTGAAGTGTCGAGAGCATTACCTTCATATTTACTCCAGGAGCTGCTTCTACCAATGCTTCTGTTTGAGTGGTATTCTTTACTACTACATGTATACCGCCAGCAGTCATTACCTTATCTCCTGGCTTCAACCCACGACGATAGGCTTCTTCTTTCTTAACCTGTTGGGATTGTGGTCGAATCATAAAGAAGTAAAATACTGCAATCAAAGCAACTACCATAATAGTAGTTTTCCAACCATTACTAATGTCGAGTACAATAAAATCTAATATCATATTGTTGCGTTTTTATTTGAAGGTTTCTTAATAATTAGAGAAAAAAGAATGCTAAACACCAATATTCCAAGTATTATCACCAAAGATGCGATTGTCGATACTGAGATATGGAAGAACTCATTGATAAGCATCTTGGAACCGATGAAGATTAACAGGCAACCCAAGCCATATTTCAAAAGCCAGAACTTATCTGTAATTCCACTCAAAAGGAAAAATAAGGATCTTAATCCCATTATGGCAAATATGTTGGAAAAATAGATGATAAACGTATCTTGAGTTACTGAGAATACTGCTGGAATACTGTCAACAGCAAAGATCACATCACTAAATTCTACCACAAGAAGCACAAGAAATAATGGCGTGATATATTTCTTTCCATCTATACGTGTAAAGAAATTGTGACCATCCATTTCTCGAGAAACTCTAAAATACTTGCTCGCGAATTTTACAGCAGGGTGGTTTGAGGTGTCAATTTTCTCGTCACCTTTATCAACAAACATCTTGGCGCCGCTATATAATAGTATGACACCAAAAATGGCCAATACCCACGAAAACTTGGTTACCAAGGCGCCTAACGCAAAGATGAAAAGGAATCTCAAAACAATCGCACCCATGATACCCCAGAACAGAACTCTGTGATAATACTTCTTATCTATTCCAAAGCTCACGAATATCATAATCATCACAAAGATATTGTCAATCGACAATGATTCTTCCAAAAAATATCCTGCCAGATATTGAGTAGTCATCTCTTTGCGATAGATCTCAAGGTTAGCCATGAAACCTGATTCTAGATTCATCTTACCGGCCAGATCCGTACCAGCTACATAGCTGAGGAGATCCTCCATATTGGTAATACCATGAATCCATTCTGCATGCGTTCGTATAATGATAGCAAAAATCATTGCCAGCAGTATCCAGATACCTGTCCAAATCGAGGCCTCCTTTATACCAATTTCATGATCTTTCTTATGAAACACACCTAAATCCATTGCCAACATAAAGACAATGAACACTATAAATGCAATGAAGAATAAATAACGAGTTATCATAATGAATGCAAAAATACGATTTTTCTTTGAATTGGTAAAATTTTTTAGAATCTATAACGTTCATAGATTACATTATGAATACACATGACGCTATTTCGGCTAACGCTACTAGTTCACAATTGTTTCTATCCTTCTTCAAGATTGGATCTTTTACTATTGGTGGCGGTTTTGCCATGATTCCACTTATGGAGCAGGAACTAGTCGACAAAAAACGCTGGCTTACTCGAGAAGAATTCCTCGACTGCTTATCGATCGGACAAGCCATGCCTGGTATTTTTGCCGTCAATATGGCCAGCAGCATTGGTTATAGGCTCAACGGAATAAAAGGTGCCCTATCGGCCATCGTTGGCAATATTTGCATGCCCGTTCTAACTATTCTGCTACTCGCAATGTTTTTTCGTCATTTCAAAGACTACACAGTCGTTGAACACATCTTTATGGGCATTCGGCCCGCTGTTGTTGCTCTTATTGCTGCGCCTGTTTTTAATCTGGCTAAATCTGCCAAGGTCAATTGGAGCAATTGTTGGATTCCTATCTTAGCCGCACTCTTAATTTGGATCTGGGGTTTCTCGCCGGTCTGGATCATTCTGGGGACTATCGTTCTTGGTATAGTTTATAGGAGGATCCGATCATGATTTTTCTCCAACTATTTTTAACATTTCTCAAGATCGGCATTTTCACTTTTGGTGGAGGTTATGCCATGATTGCACTGATACAGGACGAAGTTGTATCCCAGCATCATTGGCTGACATCTCAGGAATTTACCGACCTAGTGGCAATCAGCCAAACCACTCCAGGGCCTATTGGCATCAATACTGCTACTTACTCAGGATATACTGCTATCGTCAATGCCGGCTATGACCATCTTTGGGGAATACTCGGCGCCATCATGGCTTCTTTTGCTGTAATTCTCCTCCCTACCCTACTTATGTTCGTGGTCACCAAACTCTTACAGCGATACATCAACACACCTGCTGTTTCATATCTGCTGCAACTATTGCGACTCGTCGTTGTCGGACTCATTGCTTCTGCTGCCTTGGGATTACTCAGCACTGAAAATTTCGGCAATCCTGGCTCCAATTTTCAATTTCTGCTCAGCATCATCATCTTTATTGCAGCATTCATTGCCTCATACCGATTTAAGGTTAGCCCTATCTTGCTTATCTGCCTCAGCGGCATTATTGGATTAGTAGCCTACAGCCTGTAATCATCTATCCCCCATATTTATGAAAGAATCCTCACCATTGCTGATGAGGATTCTTATCTTTATATGGGATTGATTTTAGATTTCCCAAGTGTCGCCGCTGTTGAGCAGGTCGTCTACACACTTATATTTGCCGTTAGCCTTCTGGTCGTCCATCTGGGCTTCGTACATCTCGGTGTAGGTGTCTTTGCGAACATTGCGGATAACGCCAAGTGCAACGGGCATATCGCCGTGCATGCGGGCAAGCATCATGTGTACGCCGGTGTCCTCGGTGGTCTCGTCGTGAACCATGATGTCGTCGATCGTAACGCCGTTCTCTCCGATAACGACAGCCTCCAGCTGGTGGCCGTTGAAACAGATACCCTTGTTCTTCTCTTTGCCGAAGATCATTGGCTTGCCGTGCTCAAGAACGATAGTCTTGTCGTCGCGAACGTCCTTGTTGGTGATAGGAGCATGGGTCTTATCGTTGAAGATCATGCAGTTCTGAAGAACCTCTACCACGCTGGCACCATTGTGTTCTGATGCGCGAACCATCATATTGGTGGTCAGCTTAGGATCGCAGTCGATGGTGCGTGCAAAGAAGGTACCCTGTGCACCCATTACCAGCTCGCCTGGGTTGAATGGGTAGTCGATGGTACCGAATGGGCTGGTCTTGGTGATCATGCCGAACTTGGTAGTAGGGCTGTACTGACCTTTGGTAAGACCGTAGATCTCGTTGTTGTGGATGGTGATGTTCACATCCATGTTGCGACGGCAGATGTGGATAAGGTGGTTGCCGCCGATGGCCATTGAGTCGCCGTCGCCCATATTGATCCAAACGCTCAGAGCAGGGTTGGCCAGCTTAACGCCAGTGGCGATAGCGCAGGCACGACCATGGATTGAGTGGAATCCATAGGTATCTACATAATAAGGTATACGCGAGGAGCAGCCGATACCCGAAACGAGCACGATATTCTCCTTCTTATGCTTAGTCTGAGGATAAGCGTTCAGCAGTGAGTTCAGGATGAAGTGGTCGCCGCAACCTGGGCACCATTTTACCATCTGGTCGCTCTTGAAGTCCTTATTGGTCAGAGTTTCTTTAGTCTCTGGCACATATTTTCTTTCCATCATAGTGCTTATTCTCCCAATATTTTGTTAAACTCATCTTTTAATTCACCCACCTCGAATGGCAGACCCATTACCTTATTGTACTGGTGCATTGGGCACTCTGGGAACTGGGTGCGCAGATAGCCGAGGAACTGGCCATTGTTGAGCTCGCAAACCACAATCTTCTTGTATTTGCGGAGGATGTCGCCAGTATTCTTTGGCAGAGGGCTGATATAGTTGAAGTGGGTGTAAGCCACCTTCTTGCCTTCAGCATTCATTTCCTCTACTGCCTTGGTCAGCGAACCAGCAGTGCCGCCCCAGCCGATTACGAGAAGGTCGCCGTCTGGGTCGCCCATTACTTCCTGCTCTGGGATGTAGTTGGCCACGCGGTTTACCTTTTCCTGGCGGTTCCAGGTCATGGTCTTGTGGTTCTCTGGATCGGTGCTCAGGTGGCCTTCGCCATCTGCCTTCTCCAGACCGCCGATGCGGTGGCGCAGGCCTTCCATTCCTGGGAGAGCCCATTCGCGTGCGAGGGTCTCTGGATCGCGTCTGTATGGACGGTAGTTTGGATCGTTTGGAGTAGCCAGTCTTGGAGTGATGCTTGGCAGGTCGGCAACCTTTGGAATGCGGAACAGCTGTGAGCCGTTGCCCAGATAGCCGTCGGTCAGCAGCACCACAGGAGTCATGTGCTCCAGTGCCAGCTTGGCTGCGGTATATGCCCAATAGAAGCAGTTTGCTGAGCTTGAAGCTGCCACTACGATGAGTGGAGCCTCGCCGTTGCGGCCGTAGAGGGCCTGGTTGAGGTCGCTCTGCTCGGTCTTGGTTGGCAGACCGGTAGAAGGACCGCCGCGCTGTACGTCTACCACAACGAGTGGAAGCTCGGCCATCACGGCCAATCCGAGAGCCTCGCTCTTAAGCGAGAGGCCGGGACCAGAAGTAGAGGTACATGCGAGTGCGCCTGCGTATGAAGCTCCAATTGAAGAGCAGATACCGGCAATTTCGTCCTCAGCCTGGAACACTTTCACGCCAAGGCTCTTATATTTTGAGAGCTCTACCATAACGTCGGTAGCTGGGGTGATAGGATAGCTTCCGAGGAAGATATTTCTACCACTGCGCTCGCTGGCTGCCATAAGGCCCCAAGCGGTAGCCACATTACCGGTGATATTGCGGTAGCGGCCCTTAGGCATCTCTGCAGGAGCTGCCTCAACAATCTTAGAGTGGATAAGCTCCAGCTTGTCGGCGAACTCGTAGCCTTCGCTCAAAACAGCCTTGTTCAAAGCGATAACTGCAGGCTTCTTAGCGAACTTGCGCTCGAGATATGCAAAGGTCTTGTCGAGGGTCTTGTGGGTCAGGTAGAACACCATACCCAGAGCGAACATATTGCGGCACTTGCTGTAGGTGGCTGCGTCAACGCCCTGCTCCTTGCCGATGCGCTCGGTGAAGGAAGTGATAGGGGCCTTGATGATGGTATATGCGAGCTCAAGCTCCTCGGTGAATGGACTTTCGGTATAGCCGGCCTTGGTAAGGTGGTCGTCTGAGAAGGTGTCAACGTCAACGATGACAGTTGCGCCCTTCTTGGCCCATTTCAGGTTTGACTTAAAAGAAGCAGGATTCATGGCGATCAGGATGTCTGCCTTGTCGCCAGAGCTGTAGATGTGGTTGCCCACATGCACCTGGTAGCCAGAAACGCCGGCAACGGTGTCGTGAGGTGCACGAATCTCAGCTGGATAGTCAGGGAAGGTGGCAATATCGTTGCCAGTAAGTGCGGCTGCATCGGAGAAAAGATTGCCCGAAAGCTGCATGCCGTCACCAGAATCGCCAGCAAAGCGAACCACGACATCTTCCATGTTGTTGATAACAAGCTGTTCTTGTGACATTTTATAATAGTTTTTGTGTTTTTATATAATCTTTATTGATTTGCAAAGATACGACATTTTTCTCGAACGGCAATGAAAAATCGCAACTTTTTTATCAACTCGTAGCTGTTCGCTTCTTTTCCGCCTTTTTCCGAGCACAAAAACGCACCCCTGCGCACAAAAAAAAGCAGCCCTCTTGAGCTGCTGTCTTGTACCGCATATGAGAGTCGAACTCATGATCTTCTGCGTGAGAGGCAGATGTCCTGGACCACTAGACGAATGCGGCAGTCTTTAGTATTTTTAGCATGCCTGTCTCGGCTGCTTTTGTACCGCATATGAGAGTCGAACTCATGATCTTCTGCGTGAGAGGCAGATGTCCTGGACCACTAGACGAATGCGGCAGTCTTCTTTCGAAATCGGGTGCAAAAGTACACACTTTTTTTCAATTACACAACTTTTTTTTTCTACTTTGCACTCGAAAATATCACACAACATTGATAATCAATACCTACTTAATTCGTTTTTTTTCTTCTTTCGCCACAGCATAATCAGTATAAAACCCGTCAGCATACCGCCCAAATGAGCAAAATGAGCCACTCCGTCGTTGTACATCAGGCCCTCAAACAGCTCAATAACGGCGTAACCTATTACAAACCACTTCGCTTTGATAGGTGCAATGAAATATAGATAGATCCTCTCGTTGGGGAACATCATGCCGAAAGCCAGCAATATGCCATACACAGCTCCGCTGGCGCCAAGGGTGACATGGAAGCCCGGAATCAGCATATTCACGGCCGCAGCGCCCAATCCGCAAGCAAAGTAGTAGATCAAGAAGCGCCTGGTGCCCCAAAAGTTCTCAATCACATAACCGAACATCCACAGAGCGAACATGTTGAAGAACAGGTGGCTGAAGTTGCCATGCATAAACATATAGGTGATCGGCTGCCAAAACTGGAAGTGGAACGTGCCCTCCTGGAAAGTAGCCGGCTCAAAGGGCAGCAGGCACAGATTGAAGGCCACCACAGGATTGTAGCGCAGCAGCACCTCTCTCGCCAAAAAGCAGATCACATTGATAATAAGCAGGTTCTTCACCGCCGGCGGCAGCATTCTGAACCCTTGAGGAGCATATTCTGACATAGCAATTGAGTTTCTATAGTTTATTATTATTTTTTGATAACGGCGCAGATCCTTATTTATTGCGTGCCGTCAATATACTGCCACCAGCAGTATTTCAAAAATCAGCGTGGCATTCTTGGGAATATCGCCAGCGCCGCGGCTGCCGTAGCCCATCTCCGAAGGGATATACACCTCCCAATGGTCGCCCACATGCATGTTTACCAAGGCAATCTGGAATCCGCTGATCAGCTCATTCACGCGGAAAGCCGCAGGCGTGCCTTTCGAGAACGTCTCGTCGAACACCCTTCCGGTAATCAGCGAGCCCTTGTAGTGGCAGGTCACCACGCTTCGGGGATTCACCTCTCCCCTGCCGTCGCCCGACTCTATCACCCTATACAGCACGCCTCCGCGCAGCTCGCCAATGCCCTCCTGGCCCCGCAGCTGCTCCAGAAACTGCTCATTCTTCAGTTTGTTCAGATCCTTTTTCGACTGGTTGCTCATGTGTGACTAGTGTTAATCTACAAAAAAAGAGGACTCCATCGTGCGAATCCTCTCCTTGTGGCCCCTCCCCGGCTCGAACGGGGGACCCACTGATTATGAGTCAGTTGCTCTAACCAACTGAGCTAAGGGGCCATGATTTCTTCTTTCGAAATCGAGTGCAAAATTACGAATAAAAATTCATACGGGCAAATTTTTTGTCAAATATTTTTTCTATCGCCATCATTTAGCAGCCAAACTGGCCCAGTCTTAATCCCCGCAAAACGGCACAAAACAGAAACTTATCCCCATCCTAGCTGGTTCCAAAAAAGTTCATATGTGCTATATATGTGCTATATGTGTGCTATATTTGTACTATTCTATAGGATAGCAGATATATAGCACACATATAGCACATATATAGCACATATGAACCAGATACAACCCAGTTATGGCACCAGTAAGGGCCTGGCATGGAGAAGGCATTTCATCACTAAATTCAAATAATATTTGTACAATTTAAAAAAAAAGCGTAACTTTGCACGCTTAAAGTAAATAGTAATATCGATGCAAAATATTCGTAACGTTGCAATTATAGCTCACGTCGACCATGGCAAGACCACCTTGGTTGACCGTATTCTCCATCAATCCAAGCTTTTTAGAGAGAACCAGGAGACTGGCGACCTCATCCTTGACAACAATGACCTCGAGCGCGAACGCGGCATAACCATTCTCTCGAAGAACGTTTCCGTGCGCTACAAGGGATTCAAGATCAACATTATCGATACCCCTGGCCATAGCGACTTTGGCGGAGAGGTAGAGCGCGTGCTCAACATGGCCGACGGCGTGCTGCTGGTAGTAGACGCCTTCGAAGGCCCTATGCCCCAGACCCGCTTCGTGCTGCAGAAGGCCATCGAATTGGGACTGAAGCCCATCGTGGTGATCAACAAGGTTGACAAGCCCAACTGCGACCCAGACCTCACCCAGGAGGCCGTATTCGACCTGATGTTCAACCTGGGCGCCAACAACGACCAGCTCGACTTCCCAACCGCATACGGCAGTGCCAAGAATGGCTGGATGGGCGCCGACTGGCGCGAGCAGACTGAGGACATCAGCTACCTGATGGACCTCATCATCGAGACCCTCCCAGCACCTAAGATTGAGGATGGCAACACCCAGATGATGATTTCATCGCTCGACTACAGCAGCTATATCGGCCGCATCGCCGTAGGCCGCCTGACCCGCGGCACGCTGCAGGCCGGACAGGAAATCACCCTCGTGAAGCGCGACGGCAAGCAGATCAAGAGCCGCGTGAAGGAGCTCTACACCTTTGAGGGCCTCGGCAAAGAGCGCATCAAGGTGCCCGCCGAAGCTGGCGAAATCTGCGCCGTGCTGCTCGACCTCGACAAGAACGTGGCCTTCGAGATTGGCGACTCCATCTGCGACGCCGAAAATCCCGAGCCTCTTACCCCTATCAAGGTGGACGAGCCTACGATGAGCATGCTCTTCACCATCAACAACTCGCCATTCTTCGGCAAGGAAGGCAAGTTTGTAACCAGCCGCCACATTCGCGAGCGCCTCTTCAAGGAGCTGGAGAAGAACCTGGCCCTGCGCATCGAGGAGACCAACTCTCCTGACGCCCTCCTGGTGTTCGGCCGCGGCATCCTCCACCTCAGCATCCTTATCGAGACCATGCGTCGCGAAGGCTACGAGCTGCAGGTGGGCCAGCCAAAGGTTATCATCAAGGAAATCGACGGCCAGAAGTGCGAGCCTATCGAGCAGCTGACCGTATTGGTGCCCGAAGAATTCTCAAGCAAGGTAATCGACGTAGTAACCCGCCGCAAGGGCGATGTAGGCAACATCGAGACCAAGGGCGACCGCGTACAGCTCGACTTCAACATTCCTTCACGAGGCATCATCGGATTGAGAAACACCCTTCTTACCGCCACCAACGGCGAGGCAGTAATAGCCCACCGCCTGGTAGGATTCGAGCCTTGGAAGGGCGAGATAGACACCCACAAGATGGGCGCCCTCATCGCCAAAGAAACCGGAGAGAGCACGGCCTATAGCATCAGCAAGCTCCAGGACCGCGGCCCATTCTTCATCGAGCCTGGCGATATGGTATACACCGGAGAGGTGATCGGCGAGAGCCTCCGTCCTGGCAACGACATCGTGATCAACGTCGTAACCGCCAAGAACCTTACCAACATGCGCAGCAAGAGTGCCGACGACAAGTCGACCTGCTCGCCTGCCATCAAGTTCTCTCTCGAAGAGGCCATGGAGTACATTCGCGAGGATGAGTACCTTGAGATTACTCCAGAGAACCTCCGCATCCGCAAGATCATCCTCGACGAGACCGAGCGCAAGCGCGCCAAGATTGCCGCTGAGGCTGCTGCTTCAAACGATTAATGCCTTTTAATAGGAAATAAATAAGGGGACTCGACCGAGTCCCCTTTATCTGTATAGCAGAGCCGCTATTGGATTCCCTCAGAAATCCATTCGAGAATCGACTGGCCCATTTGTTTTTGGAAGACCATCTTTAAATTGTCCTCATTGTTAAAGCCGCATCTAAGGGCAATATTTTTAACGAAGTCGGTATGGAGCACCTTGTAGCGAAGCATGAGGGCATCATCGTCTTCGGACTGGAGAAGCATGAGGGCTATAGCTCGATCGATTCTAAGAGAATCCACATATTCCATAAAGTTACAGCCATGAATAAGGCGAATAGCCTCGGTAAGGTCCAGTGGGTCGGCGCCGATCTTGCTGCAGACGTCGTCGAAAGAGAGCTTGCGGTCAAGGAAACCTTTCTGATGGTTGACAATTTCTTCCATCTGCGAGGAGAGTTCCTTATAGCGAGCCAACTGTTCGCGAGGTCCCAGCCAGCTGATGTTGCCAAGACGTCGATCACGAAGATCCAACATGCCATTCATCTCCTCAGCCGTATATGACGCTGCTGATACCACAAAGCCAAGAAGAAGCGACACCAAAGAAGTAATCACACTCACCGCAACTATCAGGCCGACATTTTCAAGTTCATAGACGGGATTAGTGACCAACACTATGGCACAAAACAGGACCGAAACACCCATAATTATCAGCATCACGCGATTCCGATTCTCCATTTTTGGCCTGCCATTGGCTGCCATATAGTTATCGAGCACGACAAAATACTTCATGAGTCGCCTGATAGACGAAAACACCACCCATACGATCTGCACAAGCAACACCGCCAAGAAGAAATACTTGCCAATAATCACAAGTTGGTCGTATTCAAATACGCCGATGAGGGACGGATCGCTATTGTACATTACGTTCTCCATATATTGGCGGTAAGTGTCACGTCCGGCCACCATAGCCGAGCCCACAATAATCAACGACGAGACTATCGGCACCGCAAATAATGCCCTGATCTTGCTCGATGCTCCTTCAGAATTAGTGAGCTTGTTAATAAAAAGGCCGAATAGTCCTGGAGCAAACAATGCCACCACGCAATACAATATTACAATAAAATATTCGCCCCGAAGATTGACATTAAACAGGCAGGAGTAGAGCATGATAGCCACTCCTATCACGATAGCGGCCACAGAATAGAGCCATTGCACAGGACGCACCTCCTTGAAGAATAACACGAATATGATCGGCCAAACCAAGGTGGTCAAACCTGGAATTAGATATAACCATGATAATAGAGTCATTGCTGTTCAGTATTAGAGTTGCTCAGATCGTCTGAGTCACGTTTTGCCATAAGCATCTGCTTCACCGAAATATCCAACATATTGGCATACTCGCCCATCATGTATTGTACTGCCGAAAATACGATTAGCAACACATAGAGCACTCCCATTTGGGCAACCGTTTCCGGATATGGATTCATAACCACGTAGATAATAATCAAGCAAGAGAGGAATGCCAAACCGGCCACCATGAATGCACTTCTAGCCTTGCTCTTCAGTGAAGGGTTGTATTCGATCAGGCGAACCCTATAGCGTCTAAGGCGGAAATAGCCTAAGCCAATAAAGAATACCATCTGAATGAAGACAAAAAGTTCAAAACCCCAATATCCAAAGATATGCATGGCATTATAGAAGAAGTTTTGCGTTAGAGAATAATCCTTTCTCATTAGTACACGTTGGGCATATTCGCCATACTGCTCTTCCCCTAAATTAAATACAATAACTACAAAAATGATGCAATAAAGTATCGGGGGCATGAAGGCTATTCTCCTATCCTTAAGTGTAGCACCTTGATGACGGGTAAGCTCGCACAGGAAAATATAATAAAAAGGAAACGTAAAGACGCACACTATTGTATACAGCACGTCACCAATATAAGGATGGTTGATAATACCATAATTGTTGGCGGCAAAAAACACTATTGCCAACGAGACCATAAACTGCATTGCCGATAAGTCCCATTGCGCCAGTAGCACCGGCTTGGAGGTGAAGATGGTTCTGATAGGCCATATCAGCGTAGCCATTGCCGGTGTTAGGAAGATGAGGAATATCAGAAGATCTGGATTCATAATAATGTTATTAATGATTAACTATTTTAGCGGGGATCGGTCCAGTCGCCATTCTCCTTGATGAGGTTTACAAGTTCCTCAACAGCATTTTCCTGCGGGATGTTGCGGCGGACCACTTCTTTGCCCTTATAGAGGGTGATGGTGCCTATGCCGCTGCCCACATAGCCGTAGTGGGCGTCAGCCATCTCGCCAGGACCATTTACGATGCAGCCCATCACGCCGATCTTGAGTCCCTTAAGATGCTGGGTGCGTGCCTGGATGGCATGGAGGGCGGTCTGGATATCATACTGGGTTCTACCGCAACTCGGGCAAGCGATATACTCTGCCTTGGAGATGCGGGCGCCGACGGCCTGAAGAATGTCGTAGGCCACGGGAATCTCGGCCACGGGGTCTTCAGTAAGAGATACGCGGATGGTGTCGCCAATGCCGTCGAGCAGCAGTGCGCCTATACCGGCAGCACTCTTCAGCCTGCCCTGGTCGCCATCGCCGGCTTCGGTAACTCCGAGGTGGATGGGATAATCCATGCCCAGTTCCTGCATCTTTTCCACAAAGCGGCGTGTGCTGTCCACCATCACCTTCACGTTCGAGGCCTTCATCGAGAACACCAACTTGTGGTAGTCCTGCTGGCGGCACACCTCAGCAAACTCGATAGCCGACTGAGCCATGCCCTCGGCCGTGTTGCCGTAGCGCCCCATAATACGCTCACTCAACGAACCATGGTTGGTGCCGATACGCATGGCGGTGCCATGCTGCTTGCACACCTCTATGAGGCTCTGCATGCGCTCGGCGATGCGCTTCAGTTCGTCGTTGTACTCCTGCTCGGTATAGTCCACCTTGCCGGTATTGCGGTCGGTGAAGTTGCCGGGGTTGACGCGCACCTTGTCCACTATCTTGGCTGCTATCTCGGCAGCGGCGGGGTTGAAGTGGATGTCGGCCACCAGCGGCACATTGCAGTTGCGCTTGAGCAGTTCGTTCTTGATGTTATATAGGTTTTCAGCCGACTTGCTGTCCGAGGCGGTGATGCGCACCATCTCGCAACCAGCCTCCACCAATCGGAGGGTCTGGTCCACAGTCTTCATGGTGTCGAGGGTCGGGGTGTTGGTCATGCTCTGCACCCTCACCGGCGCACCTCCTCCAAAAGTGAGGTTACCTATCTCTATCTGTCTACTTTTATACATATTATCTTTTTTTTGTTCGCTCTACGAGCGAGAAATAATTTCTCGGCAAAGCCGAACCACGACTATTTGTTCGAAAAATACACATCTATGGCGCCTACGCCGTATTTCGACATCGGGGCGTCGAGGGTGTAGATGCCTGGGTACTGCTTCAGTTCCTTCTGCAGTTCGTCCTTCAGTATGCCCTTGCCCACCCCATGGATGAAGGTCACCTTTTTCACGCCGTTGGCCATGGCGTGGTTCATACAGGTGCGGAAGTAGCGCATCTGCAACTCAAAGGCCTCATGGGGCTGCAGCTTGGCGCTGTCGGGGGTCAGCATGTCGATATGCAGATCCACCTCGGCTTCGCCGTTGCCCACCATGTGCTGGATGAGGATGTTGTCGGCGATGCTTTTGGCATTCGTGCGCTGCAGGCTTTCGAGCTGTTTCTTGAGCTTGGCCACCTGGTCTTTGAGGTTGGCCACCTGGTTCTTGAGGGCCTTGATTTCGTCCTCGGGGGTCTGCACGGGCTTGGGAGCGGGTGCGGGATTGTCCTTGTTGGGCATGGGCACCTCGCCTGCCACCTTTTGGTTGAACATCTTGCCGGCACCGGTCATGTCGGCCATGCGGATCAGTTCGGCAGCCACCATCGGCATGTCGAATCCGGTTTCGTCTTCAACGAAGACAAAGTCCTGGGTAACCTTGGTCACCACGCCCCCACCCACCTGGTTGAGGAATTTTACCTTGTCTCCTACTTCAAATTTTGCCATATTATCTATTTTTATCTTTCACAATAATTATAATCATTCAACTGCTGGTTGAGTTCATCTATCCGCTATTTGATCAGTTCGTCGGCGAGCTGGGCAAAGTCGATGCCGTCGAAGTTGCCGCTGCTCATCATCAGCAAGTTGTACTTCTGGTTGCCGTCCATCAGCTCATGGAGGCAGCGCACCACCTCCTGAGATTCACAGAACACCTTAATCTCCCTATTGCCGAAGGCCTCGTAGACCTGCTCGGTGGTGAGCGGCGGCAGCTTCTTGTGGGCCACGGCGTGGGGGTTGAAATAGACGATGGGCACCTCGGCCTTGTCCATGCAGCCTTTGTACTGCTTCAAGAACTCGGCCGTCAGCGAACTGAAGGTATGCAGCTCCATGCATGCAATCAGAGGCTTCTCGCTATATTGCTCCTTCATGGCCGAGATGGTGGCTCGCAGCTTCGAGGGGGCGTGTGCAAAGTCCTTGTACATCACCTGCTCCGTGGTGCGCTTCACCAGTTCGAGGCGTTTGCTGGCGCCGCCGAACGAGGAGATGGCCTCGTCGAACTGCACGTCGCTTACACCCAACTTCTGGCAGGCATAGCGGGCAGCGGTCATATTGAGCAGGTTGTGGTTACCGAACACCGACAGCGGCACTCTCCTACCCTCGCTGACGAGGTAGGTCACGCCATTTTCCACCACATGCTCGGGCACGCGGTAGGGGCGCTTCTCGATGTCAGTGCGCTGGTTCTTCTCGGCCACGTCGCGCACCTCCTTATCGTCGTCGCAGTAGATGAGGGTGCCGTTGGGCATGATCAGGTCCACGAACTGGGCAAACTGGTCCTTGTATATCTCAAAGGTGGGGAACACGTTGATGTGGTCCCACTCGATGCCGGTCATGATGGCGATGTCGGGCTTGTAGAGGTGGAACTTCGGACGGCGGTCGATGGGCGAGGTCAGGTATTCGTCGCCCTCGATGACCATCACCTTGGCGCTTTCGCTGAGTCGCACCATCACCTCAAAGCCTTCCAATTGGGCGCCCACCATGTAGTCGGCCTCGATGCCGCAGTGCTGCAGCACATGGAGTATCATGGCCGTGGTGGTGGTCTTGCCGTGACTGCCGCCTATCACGATGCGCAGCTTGTCCTTCGACTGCTCGTAGAGGTACTCGGGGTAGCTGTATATCTTCAGACCCAGTTCTTGGGCGCGGATGAGTTCGGGGTTGTCCAGTCGGGCGTGCATGCCTAAGACCACGGCGTCAAGGTCGGTGGTGATGCGGTCGGGGTTCCACCCTATCGAGTCGGGCAGCAGACCATATTTCTGCAGACGGCTCTTGGCTGGATCGAAGATCTCGTCGTCCGAGCCGGTCACGTTGACGCCCTTCAAATGAAGGGCTATTGCTAAGTTGTGCATGGCGCTCCCGCCAATAGCTATAAAGTGTACGTTCATATTCTATTTGTAGTTAAGTAGATGAGTAGTTATTCGCTATGCTCATGCCGCAAGCGGCAAAGTAGTTAAGACAAATGAACCATTCATCTAAAAATCATCTGTTATTGCAGTTTTGCTTATTATACCCCTACAATAGGAATTTAACAGTTTACTTGTTTCTTCTATTTTAATGTGCAGCTCTTCGAATTCAGAATCGTCGATATATTCTAAATCTCTAGACAAGATATGATAGTCACGACACTCTTCCAAACTTCCTTGGGCGATATTGTAGAATCGTAATTTGTCGTTATGGCCCAGTTTCTTATAGCCCTCCGCTATATTGGCCTCAATCGACACTGCCGCTCTACGGAACTGAGAAACCAAACAAAATTTCTCATCTGCCGGGAAATGCTTTGTGACACGATAAACCGACAAGACGAAATCATGCGCCTTTTGCCATGCCACTACATTTTCAAAACTATATGTTGACATAATTGAAATTATCTGATCATTCGTCTTAACTACATTAACTACCCATCTACATAACTACTCATCAAAACTACTAAACTACTCTACTTCAGTTCCTTCGGGAACGTGATATAGTATTTCGTTACCGATTTTTCGAGGAAGTGGCGGTCGAGCTGGTCGCTGGCCTCGGAGATGCTCTTCACCTCGCCGGTCTTGAACAGCACTTTGATCTCGCGGTCGTTGAAATCGTAGGCATGGTTCTGAAGTCTGCCCGTGGTCACAAAGTAGTCGGCATCAGCTTCATCAATGGCATAGAGCAGCTGCGTGCGCGACTTCTGAGTTTCAAGATAATCGCCGTCGAATGGCTGTTCGCCCTCGCGGATAGCGGGCAAGCGGCGGTTGATGAGGTTTGTGGCCAGCGTGCGGAGAAGGAAGTCGTCGTGCAGCATCCATCCCTTGATAGCCGTAGTCACGTCGGTATCGTCAATCATGGCAAACTTATCAAGCAGCGACCTATCCCTCTCGAAGTCCTCCTTCGTATAGCGGTTGCCAAGAAACTCCATGAGCGGTTGCGGTCCTTCCACCCTTACGCCCTGCTCTACCAAGTTGCGGGCACGACGCAGCACGCTCAGCAGCATGGAGTCGGCGGCTATCACGGTCTTGTGCATATACACCTGCCAGTACATCAGTCGGCGCGAGATGATGAACTTCTCTATCGAATACACGCCCTTCTCATCCACCACCAGCTCGTCGTTGCGCACGTTGAGCATATTGATGATGCGCTCCGTGCCCACTATGCCCTCGCTCACTCCGGAGTAGAAGCTGTCACGGCTCAGATAGTCGAGGCGGTCCATGTCGAGCTGGCCGCTCACCAGCTGATGCAGGTAGCGCTTGGGATAAGTGTCCTCAAAGATGGCTATCGCCGTCTCGAGACGTCCTCCGAACTGCTCATTGAGTCGGCGCATGAACATGCTGGAGAACACCTCGTGGTGCACATTCACCAGCACAAACTCCGAGGTATGGGAGAATGGGCCATGGCCGATGTCGTGCAGCAGGATGGCGAGCTTCACGCCCAGTTCCTCGTCATGGGTCATCTGCACGCCTTTCATCTTGAGCACATCGATAGCACGGCACATCAAGTTGAGGGCGCCCAGCATGTGGCTGAAGCGGTTGTGCACGGCACCGGGATACACCAGATAGGTCAATCCCAGCTGCTTGATATGGCGCTGGCGTTGGAAGTAGGGATGCTGCAGCACATCGAAGATCAAGTCGTCCTCAATAGTCAGAAACCCATACACCGGGTCATTGATGATCTTTCTCTTATTTGTCATAACGGTTCATAGCCTTCGGCAAAACACGAATTACCATGAATTGCCCATGAATTATCATTAATTATTCTGTTCTTTCTACGCAATCCGAATCCCAGTGCACAGGTTCGAACACAAACTCCATATTTTTATCCAACAATTGATATTCATCCAGTTCCTCAGAATAGCCATATCGTTCTCCATGAAGACTATCTTGACCGAAATTAATCAAAAGACCAACTTTTAGACCGGTCAGCCTCAAATAGTTGAATAATTGCGCACGATGCCCTGACGTCAACTTGTTGGCAGACTTTAATTCCACGCACACATCGTCCACCATGAGATCCATACGGTACTTTTTATCCAACAATGTGCCTTTATAATAGCATCTAACCTCCTGTTCCCGTTTGCAATTCACTCCGCGAGCTTTCAGTTCAAGCGAAAGGGCCTCATTATAGAGTGGTTCCAACAACCCCTTTCCTAACGAAGAATGAACCTCCATGGCCGCACCTATCACATTGAACACAACATCCTTATATTGAGAATAGCCTGACATTGACATTTATGTTAATTCATGGATAATTTATGCTAATTCATGCCAAGCGAAGCGTTAAAAAATGCAAGCCACGAACGCCGCTGGCGTAGTGCCGGTATTTTTTATAGAGTGGCGGTTGCCGTCGGCGGTGAACACCACGTCGCCGGCGTGGAGGATATGGGTCTCGTCGTTGTCGGTCACCGTCACCTCTCCCTCGAGGATGTAGTATATCTCGGCATCGTCCACATGGGCGTGCTCCTTGATCATGCTGCCCACGGGCAGGTCTATGCGGTTGAAGCATTTGAGGCGGCCGCCCATCTCTGCGGAGGTCAGCACCAGGTTCTTGATCACCTCGCCGTCGAAGTTGCCCACATTGGCAGCCGACTGGCGCTCTACGTTTTCTTTCTTCTTGATCATAGCGTTATTTTTTACTAGGAAACTAGTTATCTAGCCAACTAGTTTTATCCTTAATCATTCAATTTCAGTTTCTGGCCGAAGATGCGGGCAGCGCAGGCCACATACTCGTTGCAGGGCTTCTTCTTGATGCCGCTATCCTCCAATCCCAGCAGGCGGCGACACACGATGTCGCCATTCACCTCGCGAAACTCGTCGGCCATCGACTTCACCAGGTTGTGGTTCATCATCATGTCGGCGCGGTCCCTTACCGGGGCTATGACCTGGCTCAGCAGGGCCATGCCGGTCACGCATCCGCACACCTCGTTCATCTTAGCCAGTCCGCGGCCGAAGGGAGCCGCCGTGGCCAGCGCCACCTCAGGCTTCATGTCCAGCAGGTCGGCATAGGCCATCACCACCGATTGGGCACAATTGAGGCCCTCTTCATGAAGCTGTCGCGCCTTCGAAACGCGCTGTTCAATATCTATTTCCATATCTTGATATGTTTTGAGTTCGAAAAATAATCGTCTGCAAAATTACTAAATATATTTGAAAAAAACAAATTATAATAACACAAAAAAAAGAGCAGACCCATCGAGCCTGCCCCTATAGACTGAAAGTCAACAAACTATCATTTCTTCAGCACCAATGTCATTTTAGACTCAATCCCGTCTGCCATCTCTGTTGTAGAGAGCGTCATCGACCGCTTCTCGAGATTGTCCACATGAAACACTTCCGTCTCGCCATCCGACTGCAGGGTCAGAACGTCCGACGCCATGGTCCACGATCCCTTGCGGACCACATCGCCATTAGCCGATTCCCATGTCCCTTCAGCCGTGAATTCCAGCGCCAAGTCACGCATATTGCTGCTTATATCGTAGGTGTAGCCGTCCAACTGCGACGTGGCATAATCCAACTCCCACCTTCCAATCAGCAGATCCTCCGGCTCCTTAGAGCATGAGGTAAGGTTGATGAACATAAAAGTCGAAAATACTATAACAACAAATGCAATAATTCTTCTCATAGATGCGTAATTTTTATAATGTGCTTACTTTTTCTTAATAACGCACTTATTTAGAATATATTGTATAAAAATTCATATTTTTTTTGGCATTTCGAAAATAATACGTATATTTGCATATAATAATAACCGCTCAAAAATCCAATAAAATGCTATATAACAATATATTAATAGCGAATATAAGGCACGCATACCTGGATTATATCTGGTTCATATGTGCTATATGTGTGCTATATATGTGCTATATATATGCTATCTTATAGAATAGGACAAATATAGCACATATATAGCACACATATAGCAGATATGCGCCATCTAGGATTGAGCTAGGAAGCAGTTGATAAAGAAACAGAAATTAATAACACAAAAATACATCACAACTATGAAGAATACCTCTCGTAAGAACAAAAGCAGCATGGCCACAACCGAATACACCCGCAATGGCATTACCGTTTTGCGCGTGAAGCACTCCAACATCAAGAAGTCTAGTGACAACATGAAGGACAACCGCAAAAAATTCGCTGCCCGCCAAGCCATTCTGACCAAATTCGCCGACTCCTACAAGATAGGATTCGACCAGCTGAAGCAGCAGGGACAGACAGCCTACAACGCCGGCGTTTCGTTTAACACCTCTCATGCCGTAAACGACGGCGTAGTGGACATGAACATGCTGCAGATGAGCCAGGGACCTCTGCCTGGCGTTCGCATCACCCGCTGCGAAATCGTCGACCAGAAGCTGGTTGTAGAATGGGACTCTGAGATGACTCCTGCACTTGGCGCCGACGACGCCATCGTGGCAACTGTGGCCAAAGAGAAGATGGACATCAGGCCATTCATGGTGATGCACGACGGCCTGCGCCGCAAGCACGGACGCCTTGAGCGCGAATTAGACCGCAACTGGCTCAGCGACAGCATATACGTATATCTTTTCGCCTTCCGCAGCGAGATCAACTCCTGCAGCAATACCTCCTGCGCCAAGATCGACAGATAAACCGTCAGCACGACATTTTGCCAACCCGAAATAAGGACTGCCCCACGGCGGTCCTTTAATATTTTTTAAGAAGTTATCGACAAGTGTTGATAACTTTATTTTGCCAATCCACAAAATACATCTATTTTTGCAGACGATGTATTATATTGCATACAACATAAAAACTGCGAAAAAATCAACACGTTACGCTGTCACACGCATACGCGTCGAGAGCGCGTGTATAGATATTGTCACCCTTAATTCTTGAAAAAAACACAATTAATCCTTAAATAAACTAAACTCATTAAAAATGAAAAAACTGATTACAAGTTTGTTCGTGATTGTAGCGATGATGCTGCCTCTGATGACTCAGGCGCAGACCCACTACAATGTTGTAGTCGGCAGCCAAGGCACTACCAACGGGTATGTGCCCAACTACACCTACTACAACTACTCATTCTCACAGAACATCATCCCAGCCAACAGCATAAGTCTGTCTGGCGTGATTGACACTCTGTGGTATTACGTAAACTCCGGCTCAGCCACCCGCGGCATCACCGTGTCGATGGCCGAAATGGGCAAGAGCTCGTTCTCTAGCAGCACCGACGTGATCCCTACCAGCGCGTTCACCCAGGTGTATGCAGGATCCATCACCTGGTCCACCGGCTGGGTAGGCATTCCACTCGACACCCCATTTGATTATCAGGACACTGCAAACCTGATCATCATGGTGCGCGACTCCACCGGAAGCTACGTCAGCTCCCAGCAGTTTTCCGGCTCCAACGGCTCGGCCAACGTAAGCCTCTACCAGTACCAAGACAGCGGCCCATGCTCGCCAGAGGTTGCCGGCTCGAGCAAAGGCACTTCCGCATTCACTCCCTACATGCGTATCGGCATCAGCTCCTACGACGTGTACTGCACTCCTCTCGACGGCATCAGCATGAGCAGCGTAACTGCTTATGACGCAATCGCCAACATCGACGAAGGCGGCTATGCTACCGCATGGGACGTTATCGTTTCTGACTCCGCTATCACCGACTTCGAATCGGCATACTACACTACCACCTATTCCGAAGCCTACTCTATCTCTGGCCTCGACCCCAACACTAGATATTATGTATACGCACGCGCAAACTGCGGCAGCTCTGTAAGCGGATGGTTCGGCCCCGCTATCTTCACCACCGCCTGCGCCGGCACCACCAACGTGCCTTACAGCCAAGACTTCGAAGGCCTCGCCACCGGCGAGATTCCTAACTGCTGGATGCAGTTCGCAACCGGCAGCAGCTCGGCTTGCTCCAACTTCCCTTGCGCATACGCTCACGCACCTAATGCTCGCAACAGCCAGATATACTTCGAGATGGAATCCAGCTCAGGAGAGACCGAGATCATCGCCCTCCCAGAGATGGACAACATTTCAGCTCTCGAGCTCGACTTCTACTACGGCACCAGCTCTTCACTCCGTCCTATCCTTGAGGTGGGCGTGATGGAAGACACCGCCTTCGTGGTGGTTGACACCGTAGACATCACCGCCAGCACCAGCATCACCAACTACGTGCCTGCCCGCGTGCTCTTCGGCAACTACACCGGCAGCGGCAACCGCATCGCCATGCGCACCACCAAGAGCGGCAACTACACCCTCTTCATCGAGGACTTAGAGGTGATCAACGCTCCTACCTGCAACACCATGCCTGGCAGCGTATCTATCGTTAGCCTCGACTCAGCAGAGTGCACCCTCTCATGGGGCGCAGCTGTCAACCAGTTCAGCTATGCAGTATATATTGCCAACGACAGCTCATGGGTAAACGTATACGACTCCACCGTCGTTCTCACCGGCCTCAACCCTAACACCCTCTACACCGGTAAGATCTACCACATCTGCGCTGCTGGCGACTCCAGCTACTCAGTAAACTTCTCGTTCCGCACCGACTGCGGCGCTATGGCACTCCCATACACCGAGACCTTCGAAGGCCAGACCTCCGGAACCCCATCCTGCTGGACCGTGATC
>JAKSMS010000010.1 GCA_024400415.1 Bacteroidales bacterium
CTGAGCTACAACCTGGAGCCGCTCTACAGCATCATCCTGGCCTCGATCTTCTTTGGCGAGGCTCGCGACTTGTCGTGGCCGTTCTGGGCGGGCCTGATGCTGATCGTGCTTTCGGTGCTGCTCCAGACGCGTAGGCAGATGGGTTGATGGTTGAATAATTACGTTTTTTTTGTCGCGGTATGGATATTTTTTCGTAATTTTGCACTTTCAAGTAATCAACAATAATCTATATAATGGATAAGACTAGTTATGCGCTCGGCCTCAATATAGGCCAGCAACTCAAAGAGATGGGTCTCAAAGGTACCCTCGTGGCTGCTGACTTCGCGGCCGCAGTAAACGATATGGTGGAAGGCAACAATCTGCAGATGGACATCGCTGAGGCCAACGTGGTGCTCAGCCAGTTCTTTGCCGAACTCGAAAAGAAGCAGGCTGCTGCCGCTGCTGAGAAGGGCAAGGCTGCTAAGGAAGAGGGCGAGAAATTCCTGGCCGAGAATGCCAAGAAGCCCGGCGTTACCGTTACAAAGAGCGGCCTTCAGTATGAGGTGATCACAGAAGGCACCGGCCGTCAGCCTAAGGCTACCGACACTGTGCGCTGCCACTACCACGGCACTCTCATCGACGGCACCGTGTTCGACTCGAGCTATCAGCGCAACGAGCCTTGCGACTTCGGCCTGAACCAGGTGATCAAGGGTTGGACTGAGGGCGTACAGCTGATGAAGGTGGGTGCTAAGTATCGCTTCTACATCCCCTACCAGCTGGCTTACGGCGAGCGTGGCGCAGGCGCTTCGATTCCTCCATGTGCTGCACTGATCTTCGACGTAGAGCTGCTTGATATTCTTTAGTCGTCGGACTTCGGACGTCGGACTTCGGACTTCGGTCGTCGGACTTCGGACGTCGGACATCGGACATCGGACGTCGGTTGTCGTTGTGATGACTTTACCTAAAATATGATAACAAAAAAGGCTGGCAGTTGTGCCGGCCTTTCTTATTTGGGTGTGGTCGTGGGGCGGTTACCGCCTTACGGTGTAGGTCTTGTGGATCTCGTTGCGTCGGTTGGGGTCGGAGACCTCCCAGCTCGTGTGGCCGGGCTCGTCGAGGAGGATGTTGTTGTCGGAGGGGTGGAATAGGAGTTCGCCGGTGCCGTCGGAGTAGAGTACCTGTTCGCAGGTGTGGATGATGGTGGTGTCGGCATAGACGAAGTATACGGTGTCGCCTTGGGGGGTGCGGGTCAGGCTCCACTGCTCAATGTCGGGGATCTCTTTGGTCTGGCCGGGGTCGAGGGTGACGCTCCGAGGCTCGGACTGGTACTGGTAGTTAATGGTCACGGTGTGGCCGCTCATGTTGTGGATGAAGGAGAGTCCTTCTCGCTTGTGGCAGCCCTGGATGAGGACCGTCATGAGGGTCAGGGACAGGATGGTGTGGATTTTTTTCATGTTTTGGTACTGTATTAGTCATTGGTTGGCGAGAAGGGGCACTTCTGGCCGATGCATTGTTTGTTGGACTGGCTGCGGGTGCAGTGGACTTGCGGCTTGTGCATCTCGATGCCGAGATGCTCTTTCACGAAGTCGACGGTGCTCAGTATGGTCAGGTAGGAGTCTCGCTTGCAGCAGCGGGGTCCGCCATTGTTTGCCACCTGTTCGAGGGCGCGGGCGGTGCAGAGGTTGCTCAGGTGCCAGGCCTCGGTGGCGAAGGGTCCATTGTTGGTTACTATCGACATGAATGTGCCGGCGCTCAGCGTGGCGCCACAGGCTCCCCAGTTGCCGCAGGCGGCTCCTGGGATCTTTTGAGTCTGCTCTATCAGCCGAGCAAGTCCTTTTTCCAGGTCGACCTCACCGCCTGCGTTGTGGTAGGCGGTCATCAGGGCCATGCCCACCAGCGAGTGGTGGAGCGGGCCGTGCATGGGGCAGTAGGAGGTGCTCATCATCTTTTCGAGTATCGCTATCGGGTCGGTAGAGGTGTCTGCCAAGCACAGGCGCGTGAGCGAGTCGATGACGGGGTCGGCCTGCTGGGCGGCCAGGGCTCCGGCCGTGCTGTCGGAGGCTTCTTCTGTGTTGCTGCAGGCCACCGAAAGGAGGGTGGCCAGAATGATAAGGATGAAGGTTCTTTTCATTTGCGAAGTTTCTTTATTAGGCATTGGAGTCCGGGCTTATAGTGCTCGATGTGGATCAGGCGCAGCGTTTCTTGGAATTCGTGCATCAGTTCGGGGTAGTAGCTGCACATTCTATAGGCCAGCTTCATGCAGAGCGACTGTACTCCGGGAGGCTCTTCCATCATGGCCATGTGGCCGAGGCAGAAGTCGAGGAAGTCGCTCCGTATTTCGTCCTCAGCCATGGGCTGCCGTTCCACCAGATTGAGGGTGAGCCTCCTTAACGGGGTGTCTCCTGTGGAGAGAATGAGGTCGATCAGATCCTTCTGGTTCAGTTGGGCGATCTGGGCGTTGCTCTTATGGGTCATCACCCATGCGGCATTGCGGCTGACGGCAGGGTCTTTGGACTGCATCAGGCTGTAGAGCTCCGCAACAGGAATGGTACGCGCCAGCTCCTTCACCTCGTCGATTCCGATTCTCGATGCCAGGTCGGTCATGTGGGGAGGCTAATGGATTTTGAGTTTGTCGCGCATCTCCTGGGAGAGGGCGTCCTTGTGGATGAGGATGGTTACGGTCTTGTAGCGCACGTAGGCCTTGCTGGCGTAGAAGCATCCGCCGTAGCTGTTGTAGCTTCCCCACGAGTTCTTTACCATGTAGTATTCGTTGCCCATCTGGTCGGTGGCGGTGCCGTAGATGAGCATGAGGTGGTCGTCGTTGGTCTCGTGGTTTTCCCAGCCTAGCTGGCGTTCCTCGGCCGACACCCAACGTTGAGGGGTGGGGCGCTCGGCGGCCTCGTCCATGATTTCCTGAGCGTTCATGCCCATCCAGTGAGCCATGTCGCTGCCCTTGAGGTCGTCGGACTTGGCATCAGTGGCGGGAAGCACCACGAATCCCTTCTTGGAACCGGCGCGGAATCCCGGCTCGCTCACGTCGGCATCCCAGCCTACGGGATAACCCTCGGCGATGGCGCGGTCGGCAATCTCGAGCAGTTCGTCGATGGAGACGTTGTAGCTAAGGTCGTGGCGCCAGTTGTCGGGGCTTTCCACGGCGAACTGGGAGTACTGTGGGTAGTGAGTGAAGGAGGTAATCTGGACGTAGTCGTCGGCATTCAGTCCGGTAGACTCATAGAAGCTCTTTGGGGTGTATTCGCGGCCCTTGTAGGTGAATTTCTCAGGGGGCACGCCGAGGTATACGTCGTGCACGGCGCGGATGGCTTTCAGGGCCAACAGCTGGTAGTCGGCGTCGCTCTGCAGGCTTGCGCTAGAGGCGGCGGCCTTGACGAGAGGATTGGTCATATTGCTCAGCTCGGTGTGGTTGGAGAGCGAGTCGCGATACATCACGCCAGGACGCATCTCCTCTTCGGGAACCAGGCCGTAGCGCTCCATGACGTGGAGGAGATCGCCGAAGCAGCCGCCTTGCGAGAATGACATGTCGCCGTGACAGCGTATAACGGCAGCGGCGCGGTCCATATAGTCGTTGTAGGCGTTGAACATCTCGCTGAAGTCATATTCGCCCTTGCCCATGCGAAGCAGTTCGGCTTCGATGAAGGCGGTGCCGGCATAGTCCCAGCAGGTGCCGGCTTTGGCCTGGTTCTTCACAGGAGTGATAGGCAGCTCCTTCACATTGGTGAAGAGGTATCCTTCAGGTTTCTTCTCTTTGCCCTTCGGGGCTTTCTGTGCCATTGTGGCGCTAGCGGCCAGCATTACGGCGGCCAGTATGATCAGTTTCTTCATTAGGGGAGTTTTTTTTTCTTGAAGTATTGGAATAACGTAATAATGGATTCTTTATTGTTACAGGGCTTTTGTGGGACTAGCCCCTTGGCTTGGGAAACAGGATGCCGTAGGTCCACTCCAGATAGTCGACATGACCCATATAGGCTTTCATGGCAAGGCCGGCATAATGGCGGTCGCCCTTGCCGAAATGATAATAGAGCCCTACGCGCTCATAGATGGGTATATAGATGAGGCTGGAGCGGGTGATATTCATGCCTATCGAGAGGCGGATGGACATGGGCCCATAGAAGCCCTCATAGAGCGCACAGGCACCCAGATAGGCGAGGGGCGGCACTTCATGGCGGGCGCGCAGCCATTCGGGATGGCTGCCGTTCATCATCACGTCGATATTGGCGCCCCAAGCATGGCATGGATGAAATCGGCGCAGATAGCCGGCCTCGGCAGTGTAGGTGTAGTAGTATCCGTCCTTGAGCTTGTGGCGCGACTGCACTATGCCGGGCGCGTAGGAGATGAAGAAGTGATTCTCAGGCCGGAAGGTGCTGGTAACAGAGTCGGCCACATGGAGTGCGCCTCTTGCCACTACGTCTGCCGACCTTATGGGCGAGAGGTCGTAGCCAAGTCCCAACTGCCAATAGTTGAGACCTAGGTTGGGCTTGCGAAGATAGCCGTTGGAGGTATGGAGAAAGCGTCCCTGAAGAGTCAAGAATCCGCCCTCCTCGATGGGAACTTTGTAGATGAGGCCTAGGTCGATGAGGCAGTTGACGATAGATCCTATATAGCCGTTGGATAGATTGGCTGTGAGCGAATAGGGCTGCGTGTAGGCCGAAAGACCCAAACCTACCGACCAGTCTAGCAGCGGCCGCCGAAGGGGGACCTGCATGAATCCGACAGCGCCAAAGCGGTTGCCGGCTATGCCATGAGGCATTTTGGCATAGGAGAAGCGGAATCCGAAATCGGGATAGCGGTGGTAGAATTTCCAATAGTCGGAACCTGAAGTGCGCCACGAAATAGAATAATCGAAGATGTAGGAATTCATGGCTGCAGGCCGCTGGTCGGGAGCTGTGGCAACAATACGCCCCATTGAGAATGTGGCGCTGTGGTTCTGTGCCGACACCCAGGAGGGGATCAGCAGAAATAGTAACGACGCTATAGAAAACAACCCTCGAAGTTTCATTCTTGGCCAACCATATCGAGATATTCTTGTTCTGAAATGATTTTGATGCCAAGTTTTTCGGCTTTCTTGAGTTTCTCGGGGCCCATCTTTTCGCCAGCAAGGAGATAAGACGTCTTGCTGCTAAGGGACGAGGATACCTTGCCGCCGTGGGATTCGATATGGGCTTTGACTTCCTCGCGCGAGAAGGATGAAAAAACGCCGCTAACCACAAAGGTGAGACCTGCCAGCCGCGAACTAATGGTTCTGTCCTCGGCGACGAATTGGAGGCCGGCAGCTCGAAGGCGCTCAATCAAGAGCAGGTGGTCGGGATTGGCGAAATAGTCGTGGATGATGATTGCAGTCTTTTCACCCATATCGTCAACTTGGGCAATCTCTTCGATGGATGCCTGCATAAGGGCGTCGATATTGGAGAAATAGCGTGCTAGCTTTTTGGCGCCCACTTCGCCTACGAGGCGAATGCCGAGGGCAAAAAGGACCCGCTCGAAGGGCACTTCTTTGGACTTGGAAATGGCGGAAAGAATATTGTCGGCTCCTTTGGCCTGAATGGTGGCCTGGCCCTCGACGCCGAGGCCGATAAGCTGTTCGGCACGAAGGTCGTAGAGGTCTGCTACGGTTCGTACCAGTCCGGAATTATAGAGCAGTTCGAGCCGCTCTGTTCCTAATGAGTCGATATCCATGGCCTTGCGGGACACGAAATGCTCGAGCATGCCGACCCGCTGGGGCGGACAGAGCTCGCGATTGGGGCAATAATAGCCCGTTTCGCCTTCGGCGCGGACGAGGGCGGCGCCACACTCGGGGCAAGTGGCCGCATAGGCGATGGGGCGGGCATTGGGCTGGCGATACTGCATGTCGACACCAACAATCTTAGGAATGATTTCGCCGCCTTTCTCAACCAGAAGGTGGTCGCCCTCGCGGATATCGAGGGAGGCGATGAAATCGGCATTGTTGAGGGTGGCACGGCGTACGGTGGTGCCACCGAGCCATACGGGAGTAAGGTTGGCTACAGGGGTGACTACGCCGGTGCGACCAACCTGGAAAGATACGCTTTCGAGCGGGGTGCTTGCCTGTTGGGCCTTAAACTTGTAGGCGATAGCCCAACGAGGCGACTTGGCGGTCATGCCGAGCTGGTCCCAAAGCGGGGTTTGGTTGACTTTGATTACGATTCCGTCGACGGCATAAGGAAGGTTCCACCGCTCGGTGTCCCAGTAGTCGATAAATGCCTTTATCTCGTTGATGTCTTTGCATTCCTTGATATGGGGCTGCACCTTAAAACCCATGGAGGCGGCCGAGTCGAGGCGGCCCGAATGGGTCTCATAAGCAGGCCGCATCTCTCCGTCGGGAAGCATCATGAAATACATGCAGAACATGAGTTTGCGCTTGGCACATTCTGAGGAGTCTTGAAGTTTTAGGCTTCCGCTGGCAGCATTGCGAGGATTGGCAAAAGGTTCCAGTCCGTCGACTTCGCGCTGGGCATTCATCTGATTGAAGGCCTCAAAAGGATAGACAACTTCGCCACGTGCCTCGAAGTCGTCGGGATATTCGCCCCGAAGGCGTAGAGGAATGGTCTTGATGGTGCGGGCGTTGGAAGTGATATCGTCGCCCACGGCGCCATTGCCGCGAGTGACGGCCTGAACGAGTTGGCCATGGCGATAGGTGAGTCCGATAGCGACGCCATCGTATTTGAGTTCGCAAGTATAGGTAAAAGGGACTTCGCCAATGAGTCGGCGGGTGCGAGCCTCGAATTCCTCGATCTCTTCGATGCTATAGGTGTTGCCCAACGAGAGCATAGGAAACCGGTGGGTGACCTGCCGAAAAGACTTGTTGATCTCGCCGCCGACACGCTTTGACGGAGAGTTGGGCGATGCCAGTTCGGGATATTGGCGCTCAAGGTCGACTAGTTCGCGCAGCAAGGCGTCGAACTCAAAGTCGGATATGAGCGACCGGTCGTTCATGTAATACTCGTAGTTGTAGTGGTCGATGAGCTTAGAGAGCTCAGATATGCGGTCTTGGACGGGGCCAAGGTCTATACTGCTAAAGAGATCCATGGCAAGGCTGATGAATTAGAGAAAGAGTTCGCCCTCAAAATTGAGGGATACAGGACCTGTGAGGGTGATTTGTGAGAATGTCTTCTCGGTAGTCTGGCAGGTGACTTGGAAGTGCCCGCCGCGAGCTTGTATGGAACTGCATCCGGTAACGATAGCGCATGCTGTGACGCCTGTGCCACAAGCCCAAGTCTCATCCTCGACTCCACGCTCGTAGGTGCGCACTTTAAGGCTGCCGTCGGGCTGAGGTTCAACGAAATTGACATTAGCGCCCTCAGGTCCCATGGCCGGATGGTGGCGAAGACGGCGTCCCTCATTTACTACGTCGAAATGGTCAAGATCTTCAACCTGCTGTACATAATGGGGCACACCGGTATTGAGCAGTCGGCCATCGAGCACGTCGGCCACTTCTCCTGCCGGTACGTCTCGCATCGAAAGAGCTATCACGCCTTTTTTCAGATGCTCATCCCACTCAAGAACAACAGCCTCGTGAGGACCATCTGTGGCAATGAATTTCAGATGGGTTTTGCCTTCGACCATTCGCCCTAATCCCAGCAGATGGGCAAACATGGCTATGCAGCGGCCTCCATTGCCACACATGTCGGCGGGACGGCCGTCGGAATTGTAATAGAGCATACGGAAGTCGTAGCCCTCAGTGCCAAGTCCAAGCGTCATGAGTCCATCAGCTCCCACGCCGAATCGGCGGTGGCAGATATGGACTATTTGGTCGATAGAGAGCTGGATGTCGTTTTGGCGGGCGTCCAATAATACGAAGTCGTTGCCGGCTCCGTCGAACTTATAGAAATGGAGTTTAGGATTCATACTCTAAAGGTTCTTGGGATTCGAAATAGGGGAGATTTTCGTCGATAAGGGTCTTGCGTGATAGGATGACCATCAACGAAGTGGTCATGATGCTGAAGAAGATGACGGCATAGGTGGTGGCTTGGATCAGACCCGCTTGAGGAATCACCTCATAGCCGGCCTCGATATTTACCTGAAGGGGCATTGACGCCAATACGGCAGAGGTTAGGCCCTTGGGTGCCATAATGGATACAATTTTGCGGTCGGTAGGCGTGTTCTCGCGACCCACCAGCAGTAGCAGCAGCCAGCGAAACAGGAAGATGGCCAACGTGATAACTATTCCATAAAGGAGGAATGTGAAATTATCGAACGGAATGCAGATGCCGATATAGACGAAGAAGAATGTCTTGCAGACGAAGACGAGTTCCTTAAAAAAGCTCTTCTCCTTATCCTCGAGGGGCATCATCTTGTGGTGATGCTTCATCTTCTTGAGGAACGACACTTCGAAGTAGTCGATGTTGCCGAGCACCAGTCCGAAGGCGAGCACAGCGATGGCTCCATTATATCCGAGCCATTCCGACAGTCCATAAAGAACAAATAGGAACGCCGGTGTGAGGAACATGGAGTTTTGAAGCGTGCGTACCCTGTCGAGCAGCGAAGCCCACAATATGCCGCCCACGATGCCGATAATCACGGCCATCAGAAACGACGACACCACTCGTCCGATAAGCAGGGAGACGCTGAGGTTGCCTCCCATCTTGTAGCTGTCCATAAAGGCGAGTGCTACTACCATGCAAAGTACGGCTGAGATGGCGCTTTCCATCGAGAGTACAGTGCGGGCGTACTCGCTAATGCGCATCTGCTTCACCAGTGGGATAACGATAGCGGCCGCTGTGCCGCCAAGCATGGCCCCCATCATGAGCGCCGTGCCCCAATCCATGCCGAAGAAGTGGGCCACGATGCCCGTTGCGGCCATCGTGACAAGGAAAGAATAGAAGGTGACCTGCACCATTCCCTTCCAGTATTTTCGGAGGGCGTCGATGGATAGGTCTATGCCTCCGTCGAAGAGTATCAGCACCAGTGTCAGCGACGAAAAGAGGGGACCGAAATTGCCTAGCATATCGGGCTTAAAGATGCCCAATAGCGGTCCGAGAATGATGCCTATCAGTACCAGAATAAGCACATCTGGAATTCTTTTCTTGCTGAAGAGCGCCGAAAAAAGATGGGCGCCAAAGATGAGGAGTCCGAAAAAGATAAATAGTGGGGCCATAAGCATCAATAGTCAATAATTGGAAATATCTCTCGCAGCTTCGCCAGATCGGGATTGGATTCAAGCATGGCCTGGTATTTTTCGTCAGGACGATAGGCTGCGGCCTTTACCTCGGCATGAACTATCTCCACCTTGACGTTGAGCTCGCTAGAACCCGACATCTTGCGTAGCAGTTCGAGCAGGCGCACCTTATGTTTGCGGAACTCTGCCTCGACGAAGCTGTTGGGCATCTGAAGGGTAAAGACTCCAGACTCATCAATGATTGGATGATAGTCCTTGAGCAGTCCTACCATTTCGGCCACTCGCTCATCCTTCGACGACATTATCTTGTTCCAATGCTGGTCTAGTTCCTCCTGGGTGAGAATCTTGTTTGGCTGCACCTGAGGCACTGTACCTAGGACGCTGTTGTCTGACTTGGCAGATACACGTCCGGCAAGTTTCAATCCTCCAATTCCCGACATTTTTCTCACTGCGGCAGGTTCTTGAGTTTCAGCAGCCTTTTCTTGAACTGGCGCTGGTACTGGGGTAGGTGCAGGGACAGATTCAGTCAGAGCTGCCGGCTCTGCTTGAGGCTGAGGCGTTAGGGGTTGGGTTATATGTTCCGCTTGCTGCGATCTAGCTAGGCCTGACAGGGGCTGCTGGTTGTGCCTGTTTGGCAGGCTGCAGCACTATAGATGCCATCTTCATGAGGCATATTTCTACGAAGAGTCGCTTGTTGTTGGCTTCCTTAAATCGGAATTCAAAGTCGCTCGAAAGGTCGAGATAGCGGAGCAAAAGCGGTAGTCCGCAGGTGACCGACTGCTGGCTGAACAGCGAACGGGTCTCTTCGCCCATATCCATCAGCTTATAGGTTTGAGGGTCATGAGCCACAAGCAGGTTGCGCACATGCTCGCTCAGTCCGGTCAGGAAATGTTGGCCGTTGATTCCTCGAGCATAGATATCCTGATATGCCAGCATCGTTTTTGCTATATCT
The DNA here is from genome assembly GCA_024400415.1 of Bacteroidales bacterium. Lineage (GTDB taxonomy): Bacteria > Bacteroidota > Bacteroidia > Bacteroidales > P3 > Colimorpha. The sequence continues at coordinate 10,080 of JAKSMS010000010.1, forward strand.
CCTGCGCGGAGCAGGTCTACCAGTTTGAGGTAGTCTTCGTGGCTGAGCACGTTGAGGTTTTTGGCGCAGTCTTGTGCCGTAAGCTTTCCGCCGCCGAAGCTGACCATTTGGTCGAAGATCGAGAGAGCGTCGCGCATGCCGCCTTGTGCCTGCTTGGCTATCATCGTGAGCGACTCCAGGTCGTAGCTGATGCCTTCGCTCTCAGCCACGTGCTTGAGGTTTTTCACGATATCCTCGATGCCGATGCTGCGAAAATCATAGCACTGGCAGCGACTTAGGATCGTAGGCATTATCTTGTGCCGCTCAGTGGTGGCCAGGATAAATTTGCAGTATGATGGCGGTTCCTCGAGGGTTTTTAGGAAGGCATTGAAAGCGGCCTGAGAGAGCATGTGTACCTCATCGATGATGTAGACTTTGTATTTCCCCGTCTGAGGTGGGATCCTTACCTGGTCTACCAGGCTGCGGATTGCGTCTACCGAGTTGTTTGAGGCAGCATCGATCTCCATGATGTTCATAGAGGCATTCTCGTTGAAGCTTCTGCAGCTCTCGCACTCATTGCAAGGTTCCATATCGGGGGTAGGGTTGGTGCAATTGATGGCCTTGGCCAAGATGCGGGCGCAAGTGGTCTTGCCTACGCCTCTTGGACCGCAAAACAAATATGCTTGGGCCAGCTGGTTGGTCTTTATTGCATTCTTCAAGGTGGAGGTGATATGGTCTTGGCCAATTACGCTGTCAAATGTCGATGGACGATATTTGCGGGCCGATACTACAAAGTTTTCCATTTTGCTAATACTATAATAAGTGCACTGAGCAGCATTTAATCATAACTATTTCAATCGACTATGAATATGTCGACCGAAGGTTGCCTTCTGCTATCAAAATTCAAAATTACAATTTTTTTCTGAATCTACCAAATAAAGCTTCAATCCACCCTCTCAATGCCCTCATATAATACAACAAGCGGCCGGAGTTTTCTAGTCCTTCCGGCCGCTGTTGCTGCATCAGTTGTTCAAGAAGATGAGCTGTCCGTCGATGGCGTCGATGAGCACTGTCTCGTCGGTTCTTATTTTCTCTTCCAGTATCTGGCGGGAGAGTTCGTTGAGCAGCTCCCGCTGTATCACCCTCTTCACCGGTCGGGCACCCATAGCTGGGTCGTAGCCAATCTCGGCCAGGTGGGCTACAGCATCGTCGGTAGCACTGATCATTATGCCGTTCTTTTCCAGCATCTTGGCCACTCTGTCAAGCTGTATGCGGACAATATCGCGAATCTGTTGCTGACTCAGTTGCTCAAAGGTGATAATTTCGTCAATTCTATTGATAAACTCAGGCCGCATCGTCTGCCGCAAGCTCTCGCGGGTTGCATTGGAGGTCATAATGATGAGCGTATTCTTGAAGTCGGCTACTCGGCCCTTATTGTCGGTCAGTCGTCCGTCTTCCAGCACCTGTAGCAGAATATTGAACACGTCGGGGTGGGCCTTCTCTATCTCATCAAACAACACGATAGAGTAGGGTTTTCTGCGCACCGATTCCGTCAGCTGTCCGCTCTCGTCGTAGCCCACATATCCTGGAGGCGCTCCTATCAGTCGGCTCACGCTATGCTTCTCTTGGTATTCGCTCATGTCTATGCGAACCATCATGTTTTCATCGTCGAAGAGCACCTCTGCCAGAGCTTTGGCTAGCTCCGTCTTGCCTACGCCGGTAGTGCCCAAGAAGATGAAGCTGCCTATTGGACGCTTGCCGTCGCTTAGTCCGGCACGGTTACGGCGCACGGCGTCAGCTATCACCGAGATGGCTTCGTCTTGGCCCACAACACGTTTGTGGAGCTCGCTTTCCAGGTTCAACAGCCGTTCGCGTTCGCTCTGCATCATGCGGGTTACGGGTATTCCGGTCCATTTGCTCACCACTTCGGCTATCTGCTCGCTGTCCACCTCTTCGTTGATCAAGGCATTGTCTGCCTGCTGAGCCTTGAGTTCTTCCTTGAGCTTTTCTACGTGGTTTTCGGCCTCTTTGATGCGCCCGTAGCGCAGTTCGGCCACCTTGCCGTAGTCGCCGCTGCGTTCGGCCTGTTCGGCCTCGAATTTGTAGCTCTCAATGTTCTTCACCTCCTGCTGGATGGCCTCCACTATCTGCTTCTCTTGCTGCCAACGGCTCTTCATCTGGTTGCGTTGTTCGGTAAGCTCGCCTATCTCTCGTCCCAGCTGTTGAAGCTTGTCCACGTCGTTTTCTCGCTTGATGGCCTCGCGCTCAATCTCAAGCTGGCGTATGCGGCGCTCTATTTCGTCCAGTTCTTCTGGAACGCTGTCTATCTCTAGGCGCAGTCGAGCAGAGGCCTCGTCTATTAGGTCTATGGCTTTGTCGGGCAGGAATCGGTCGCTTATGTAGCGGTGGCTCAGTTCTGCGGCGGCTATGATGGCGTCGTCCTTGATACGCACTTTGTGGTGCACCTCATAGCGTTCTTTCAGGCCTCTCAGAATACTGATGGTGTCGGCCACCGTCGGCTCGTCGATCAGCACGCTTTGGAATCTTCGCTCTAGTGCCTTGTCTTTCTCAAAGTATTTCTGATATTCGGCCAGCGTGGTGGCTCCTATGGCTCTTAGCTCGCCTCTGGCCAAAGCTGGCTTGAGAATGTTGGCGGCATCCATGGCTCCTTCGCCGCCGCCGGCGCCCACGAGGGTGTGAATCTCATCTATGAAGAGGATTATCTCGCCGTCGGCCTCGTTAATTTCGCGTATTACGCTTTTTAGTCGTTCCTCAAACTCGCCTTTGTATTTGGCACCGGCTATCAGCGCGCCCATGTCTAGCGAGAAGATGGTCTTGCTCTTGAGGTTCTCGCTCACGTCGCCGCTCACGATTCGCTGAGCCAGTCCCTCTGCTATGGCGGTCTTGCCCACGCCGGGCTCTCCAATCAGTATAGGGTTGTTCTTCGTACGGCGGCTCAGTATCTGCAGCACTCGGCGTATCTCTTCGTCTCTACCTATCACGGGGTCCAGTTTTCCGGCCTGTGCCAGCTGGTTCAAGTTTTTGGCATATTTATTGAGTGCGTTATAGCTGTCTTCTGCGCTTTGGCTGCTCACCTTCGAACCTTTTCTCAGGTCTGCTATGGCGGCCTTCAGCATCTTCTCTGTGGCGCCTGCATCCTTGAGCAGCTGCGAGGCCTGGCTTCTTCCGTCGAGAATGCCCAGCAGCATGTGCTCTATGCTCACAAAGTCGTCGCCCATTTCGGTGGCCAGCTGGCCGGCCTTTACCAGCGCCTGGTTGGCATCGTTGGACAAATACATGCTTCCGCCGCTCACACGGGGAACCTTAGCCAATAGTTCGTCCAACTGCTGGCCGAGGCGGGGCACATTCACCTCCATCTTCTTCAACAGGTAGGGGGTCACGTTCTCGTCTTCACTCAGAATGCCTTTGAGGATGTGCGTGCACTCTATGGCCTGGTGCTGGCTGGCAGTGGCTATCTCCTGCGCCTTCTGCACGGCCTGCTGGGCCTTGATTGTGAATTTGTCTAGTGTCATGGTGTTTCCTTTTTTTTTATTCCTACACTATATCTATCAATCTTCGCGCCAAACCCCTTTGTATGACAGAACGTCACCATCCGCAGTGCGCATAGTGACGTTTTGTCATAATCCGTATTTGTTGAGACGTCTTAATGGCTGCCTTTCATCACCTTGTCGCTGTTCTGATAGATCATCTGCAGCAGGGCGCCTGCCAAGGTTTGTGCGTCATCGCGATGCATCTTGCTTGAAGGCATTACTTGTCCGTCTATGCAGTCAAACTTCGTGCATCCGCTGTCGTCTATCAAGTTCATTCCGTTCTTGAAGGCGTGCACGGCATGCGTAGGCACATAGTTGCGGCTCGTCACGTTGCGGCTGAACACGAAGTCCTCCGCCCCTATTCCCATCTGTGCCAGCAGCGTGGCAGCCAGGTCGCTCTGATTCATCAGCGTGGCAATCGTCTTGGGACCCTTCACGGCGCCGCCGGTCCATAGAATAGGTATCTTGGCCACCTTTGGGTCGCTCAGCGATTCCCCATTGCGGGCCACACCGTGGTCCGGCAAGATGATCACAAGCAGGTTGTCCCACACTTCGCTCTGCTTCAAATCTGCCACAAAGGCTCCGATGCACGAGTCGGTATAGGCAAAAGCATTGTCGCGTTCGCGCTCTAAGCGGTGGTAGGGCACCTTCCATGGCTCGTGGCTGCTTAATGTCAGAATGGTGGTCATCCACGGCTCGTCTGGAAATGAGCAATATTTGGTATTAAGCACATATTGGTCGTGAATGCCCCATTTGTCGGTCATAGGGTCGTAAGGAATATTCGGGTCGTGGTTGTCTATGCCCACAACCTCATCGAACCCCGTGTCGTACAGATATCCGCGCATATTCGTGAAGTCGATGTCGCCTCCGTAGAGGAATGCTGTATGGTAACCCTCACGCTTCAGGCTGCGAGCCAGGCCGGGCAGGTTTGAGCATTTGCCCCCCATCTTCATCAGCGAGGTGGTGGGAAGGCCGGGCCAGCCGCTCAGTATCGACACCAGGCCGCGGTCGGTCCTGAAGTTGTTGGCGTAGCAGTTGCTGAAGAATACCCCATCCTCCTTCAGTCGGTTGAAGCAGGGCGCCACTGCCGGGTCGCCGGTCATCAGGTCTCCGCCGCCTTCCCAGATGATCAGCAGCACGTTGGGGCGGTGCTTGGCCAGCAGTGTGTCGGCCATATCTTGATGAGGCTCATACATCCCTTTAGTGATGCGTCCGAGCGTCTCCTCGTCGTAAATCTCGAACTCGCGCGACAAGTCCTCGTGCTTGCCCAGCGAATGTATAATATTGAATAAGGGGTTCAGCGCCGCATGGTTCAGATACTGCTGGTTCGAGAAGTATGCATAGCTCGGATTGGCAGTCGACTCATCCAGTCCGCCCCTCATGCCCAGCACATTCACGCCCATCAGCAGCACGCCCGCCGCTACGGCCGTCCATTTCTTATCTACCTGAGGACGTTCCTTCGGGGTCAGCCAGCGCAGCAGCAGGTAGTGGCCCGCCACCAGCAGCGCTATCACCGTCACTCCCAGCAATATGATGCCGAACGAGAAGTTGGCAAACACGTCGTTGGGATTGGACGCATAGGTGATGTCGAAGGCGTCGAGCTTGGCGCCCCACGAGCGGTAGAGGATTGCGTCGGACACAAAGGCCATCGTCATCACTATCGACACTATCATATACCAAGGCGCCATCAGTTTTCGAAGGCTGATGCGCTTCAGGAATACAGAAACCACAAGCAGCAGCAGCGTCACCGCCATCAGATAGCATGCAGCCACCATATCCAGCCTCAGTCCGTGCCACATTACGGCAGCCACATCGCCCGCGCCCACACCCTCGCCGTAGCCGGCATTCAGGGCCATAAACAGCGGTTTTTCCACCACAAAGAGCAGCAGCAATGTGCAATACAATTTGATAATCAGTGATAAATAACGTTTCATGGTCAAAGTTTACTAAAGCAAAGTTATGAAAAGTAGAGCAATCTGCAAAGAAACTGATTTAAAAAGGCAGTCCGAAGACTGCCTTTCGTATATGGGGCTATGCTCCGATTTGTCATTTGATGTTGAAGTTCATGCCCACAAATAGGCGGGTATACGAACCCTTGAGGCTGTTGCTGTTGGGATACATATCGGTCAGGCCATAGCTGTAGCCCACATTGATGCCCATAGTGCTGAAGTCCAGGCCGACGCCAGCAGCTACTGCCACATTCGTGCGGCCCAGGTCGTCGTCGCCCAGTCCGTTTGACAAGAAGTCGGTCGTGGTCTCATCAGTAGTTGTGTTGCCCAGCACGGTAACGGTGGTGGTAGTAACAGTCTTGTTGTACAGGCCCATGCCCAATACCGGGCCGGCATATACCTTGAGGTTCATTTTGCCCACAGGCAGACGGTAGTTCAAGAAGACCGGCACCTCCAGGCTGAGTTCGGAATGGCGGTTTCTCACTGAGCCTAAGATCAGGCCGCCAACGCCGCCTGCCAAGGTGTCTCCTTTGGTGTAAAATTCTATGTTCACACCAGCGCTGATGCCCAGGTTGCCTTTGATCTCACGGTTGATCCTGCTGCCAACGAAAGCGCCATTGATGCTTATTGGGTCGTTGGTTACAGTGGTGCTGCCGATGGTGTAGCTTGAGTTTACGGTCTGGTTCAGATAGCCGGCGTTTACCGTTATCTGTGCGCCAGCCTTTCCAACAAAGAGCGCAACTGCGATAGTTGCAAGTGCAAATAATTTTTTCATTATCCTATTGGGTTTAATAATTGATTTTGCAAAATTACACATTTTTTCTGAAACTGCCAAGTCAATTTAGCCCCAAACGCCCAAATCTGTCTCCGAAACAGCTCCTCGAGCATCCACAAAAATAAGGAAGGCAGCCTATTGCTGACTACCTTCCTTATTATATAGACGTCTTTTTGGACTAATCCTACCAGGCGAAGAGAGGACGGTTCTGCATCATCTCGTTTACGATGCCGCGGGTCTGAGCGATAGTCTCCTCGGTTGGGTTGCTGAGCACCTTGTCGATGAGGTTAACGATCTCAGGCATTTCGTTCTCTTTGAGGCCGCGGGTGGTGATAGCAGGAGTACCAACGCGGAGACCAGAGGTCTTGAATGCGCTGCGGCTGTCGAATGGAACCATGTTCTTGTTGATGGTGATGTCGGCTGCAACGAGTGCGTTCTCAGCCTCTTTACCGGTCATCTCAGGGAACTTGGTGCGGAGGTCGACGAGCATCAGGTGGTTGTCGGTACCGTTAGAGATAACCTTGTAGCCCTTCTCCATGAAGGTCTCGCACATAACCTTGGCGTTCTTCATCACCTGCTGGATGTACTGGTCGTAGCTGTCGGTCAGAGCCTCGCCGAAGGCAACAGCCTTAGCAGCGATCACGTGCTCGAGTGGGCCGCCCTGGGTGCCAGGGAATACGGCGCTGTCGAGGAGTGCGCTCATCTTCTTGATCTCGCCCTTAGGAGTCTTCTTGCCCCATGGGTTGTCGAAGTCCTTGCCGAGGAGGATCATACCGCCGCGAGGTCCGCGAAGGGTCTTGTGGGTGGTGGTGGTCACAATGTGGCAGTACTGAACTGCGTTGGCCAGGTGGCCCTTAGCGATGAGGCCGGATGGGTGGCTGATGTCGCCCATGAGGATAGCGCCGATGCGGTCAGCGATTTCGCGCATCTTAGCCCAATCCCAGTCGCGGCTGTAGGCAGAACCGCCGCCGATGATCAGTTTTGGACGGAACTCGAGAGCCTTCTTCTCCATGTCCTCATAGTCCACGCAGCCGGTCTCTTCCTTTACCTGGTAGCCAACCACTTTGTAGTTGATACCGGAGAAGTTTACAGGGCTGCCGTGTGAGAGGTGGCCGCCGTGGTTGAGGTCCATGCCCATGAAGGTGTCGCCAGCGTTGAGGCAGGCCAGGAATACGGCCATGTTAGCCTGAGCGCCAGAGTGTGGCTGTACGTTTGCCCACTCAGCACCATAGAGCTTCTTAGCGCGCTCGATAGCGATGGTCTCGCTCTGGTCTACAACCTGGCAGCCGCCGTAGTAGCGCTTTCCAGGATAGCCTTCTGCATATTTGTTGGTCATTACGGAACCCATAGCCTCCATAACCTGAGGGCTTACGAAGTTCTCAGAAGCAATCAGCTCGATGCCTTTGGTCTGACGTTCTCTTTCCTTCTGGATGAGATCGAAAATTTCAGTATCTCTTTGCATATCAATTATATGTTATTAATTAATTATAAATTCTAGTTCTGCAAAGGTACAAAAAGGAATTGAATCTGCCAAATTTATTTTCACCACGCGTGCCGACACAAGCTAATAATGCAACATATTTTCTATCTAATTCTGTCACTTTGAACCGGGCCGAATTGTTTCCACGGGGCGCCTATGGGAATGATAACTGGCGCATATGTGCTATATATGTGCTATATATGTGCTATATATCTGCTATCTCTATAGAATAGTACAAATATAGCACATATATAGCACATATATAGCACAAATGGGGCAGATAATGCTCATCTAGGAGTGCTGTAAGGCCCTTCATTGCTGCAGGAAAAAAACTGATGTGTGTCTTTTCGTCAGGCTTTGCGAAAGTGGCCGGTAATGAGTTATTCTTTCGGGCAGCGCTTGCGAGTATCTATGCCGCATTAGCGGCAGCCTCAGCTTTGCTGTTGATTAAAAAAAGTGGTCAGAAAATTTGGTTATTTGGTTGGAATTGTGTAATTTTGCAGCATTGTCAGCGCCACCCGAAAAACGGGGTGTGCTGTTAATTAATTGATAATAAGTAAATAAATATAATAATACATGAAAAAGGTAAGTACGAAATTAGCACATTTTGGCTTCGCTGGCCTCTTCTTGGCTGCCGCATTATTGTCGTCGTGTACCTCATCCCGCACAGATGATGCTACCCTCGATTCGCTGCAGATCCAGTTGGACCAGATCACGAGCCAGTACAACCAAGTGAAGTCGGCAAGCGCCGAATTCGACGGCCAGATGGCTGCCAAGGACAGCACCATCAACGCACAGGCTGCAGAAATTCAGAAACTGATCAACAGCGCCCGTCGTGGACAACAGGCTGCCCAGCCTAAGGACCAGTCGGCATTGGAGAAAGAGGTGAAAGGCCTCAAGCAGCAGATTGCCGACCTCAAATCACAGATTGCCAGCAAGGATAAAGAAATCGCCAAACTCGGCAAATTAGCCAACTTGACCGTGAACAACGACTGCGCCAAGGTTCAGCAGCAGCTGCAGGACAAGCAGAACGAGCTCAAGACAAAGCAGGATGAACTGGCCCAGGCCAAAAAGGAACTTGCCGACCTTGGCAAGCAGATCAGCCAGCTCAAGTCGCAGAGCAGCAGCAATGCCGCCAGCGCTAAGGAAAACGCCTCCCTCAAGTCGGAGAATAGCACGCTCAAGACCGAAAACAATAGCCTGAAGAGCCAGAACAGCTCGCTTCAGACCGAGAATAAGAATCTTCAGTCGCAGCTGGCCAATGCCAAGAGTGGCAGTGCCAACGTAGATGCCCAGATCAAGCAGCTGCGCGACCAGCTCGCCAGCAAGGAGAGCGAGATAAACGGTCTGAATAGTCAGGTAAAGAAGCTCAATAGCCAAGTGGAGCAGCTTAACAGCGCCCTGGCCGATGCTCAGAAGAGCAACGCCAATGCTGCCAATGGAGAGGCCGCAGCCCTCCAGGCCAAGCTGGCTCAGCTTGAGAACCAACTCAAGCAGAAGGAGCAGCAACTGGCACAGCAGAAGGCCGATGCCGAGGCTGCCCTGAAGAGCGCCACCGAGAATGCTGGCAAGGGCACTGCCGAGCTGACCAAGAGCGTGGCTGCCGCCCAGGCTGATGCCGCCAGCGCAAAGGCACAGGCAGCACAGGCCCAGCAAGAGGCCGCTGCCGCCAAGGCAGAGGCAGAGCAGGCCAAGAAGCAGGCAGCTCAGTCGAAACAGGATTCAGACAAGGCTAAGGAAGAGGCCGCAGCACTCCGCACGGAGTCTGCCAAGGCCAGAGCCGAAGCCGACAAGGCTAAGCTAGAAGCCGCCGCCGCTAAGGCAGAGGCAGAGGCTGCTAAGGCAGCTGCCGCTAAGACCAATACCGGCGCCGACGCATCCAAGGCAGAACTGGCCGCCGCCAAGGCTGCTGAGGCAAAGGCCAAGGCAGAAGCAGCACAGGCTAAGGCAGAGGCCGAGAGCGCCAAAGCCGCACAGGCCAAAGCAGAGGCTGCCAGAACAGAGATGGAGTCGGTAGTGAACGCTGCCAAGGCTGCCCAGAGCAAGGCCGAGGCTGCTGCCGCACAGGCCAAGAATGAGGCTGCCCAGGCCAGATCAGAGGCCGAAAGCGCCAAAGCAGAAGTGGCCCGCATACAGTCGGCATTAGACAACGCCGGCAAGAACGGATCGAAGGATGCCGAACTGGCCAAGGCAGAAGCTGCCGCCGCTAAGGCAGAGGCCGCTGCCGCCAAGAAAGAGGCCGAAGCTGCCAAAGCAGAGGCTGCTAAGGCTAAGGCAGACGCACAGGCCGCCAATAGTCGCGCCGACAAGGCAGAGGCCGACCTGAAGAAGGCCAACAGCAATAATTCGGCCACCAGCGAAATTGCTGCAAGACTGGCCGAACTGCAGAAACTCTGCGACAGCTATGTGGAGGAAATTGCCCGCCTGCGTGCCGAGAACGAGCGTCTGAAGAATGAGAACAGCAGCCTTCAGAATGAGAACGACGACCTGCGCAACCAGGTGACCAAGCTCTCAAGCGCTACTCCTGCCAACTCACGCATACTGCAGAAACTGGAGCAGGCCAGCATACTGGTGACTACCAACGTGAAGGCTACCCCAGCCAAGGAGGTGGTGAGCGGCAACGTGGTGAAGCCAACGGACAAGGCCGCTCAGACCAACGTGGTGAGAGTAGACTTCGACATACTTGCCAACAACGTTGTTGAGCCAGGCACCATTTCGCTCTATGCCCGCATAGCCAATGCCGACAACCGCCTGGTAAGCAACGGCAACGCCATCAGCTTCGATATGGACGGCGTGACCATGCAGTGCTCTGCACAGCAAGATATTGAGTTTACAGGCAACGCCCGCAAGGTGGTGATGCTGTGGAAGCGCGGCAACGGCGCTGAACTGAAGCCCGGCCTCTACTGGGTGACCCTCTACGCCAACGGCCACGAGATAGGCAAGACCAGCTTTGTGGTGAAATAAGAGCCAACGCATAAGATGAACAATCAAGGAAAATATAACAACTATAGAAAATATTTTGACGCGTTAGTATACGAAAGCTATAACTATGATGTGCAGTCCGATGGGCTGCACATCGCTTTTTGTTTCCGACTGACGGAGAAGCGCTGCTTCCGGCCTACGGCATTCATTCCGGCACGGCCGTTCCTGAATATGGACCAGCCCAAAGAGATGATGGACCGCCTGGTGTTCAACATCGGCATGGTGGAGCTGGTCAGCTACTGGAAGACGGTTTGTCCGCCGGTGGTGCGCATAGAGTGCGGCGCCCTCGACGAGCGTCAGCAGGCCTTTTGGAAAAAGCTCTACTGGAACGGCCTCGGCGAATTCTACTACACCAACGGCATCAAGGAGACGGAGGAAGACTTCCTTCGTTTTGAGGTGGCAGAGTCAGCTTCGCCAGTACCACTCTCGACGCCTTCGATTCAGCACTCGCCGCTCACAACTACCCTTGTGCCAGTAGGCGGAGGAAAGGATTCGGTGGTGACCCTGGAGGCGCTCAAGGAACTGGGAATACGTCCGCTGATCATGAATCCGCGCGGTGCTACCTTGGAATGCGCCAAGAAAGCGGGATTTGAGCGTGACGAGGTGTTGGAAATACGTCGCAGTCTTGATCCTTTGATGCTTGAACTCAACGCCAAGGGATGCCTCAACGGCCATACGCCCTTCTCGGCTATGCTGGCATTCTACACCTTGCTGGCCGCTCAGCTGAGCGGAGTGCCCAACATTGCCTTGAGCAACGAGGATAGTGCCAATGAGAGTACAGTTTCGGGCTCGTATGTGAACCACCAGTACTCCAAGTCGCTGGAATTTGAAAACGATTTCCGCGCCTATGTGAAGGACTATTGCGGCGATGGATACAACTACTTCAGCTTCCTGAGACCGATAAGCGAGCTTCAGATAGCGATGCTCTTTGCCAAGGAGGAGAAGTATTTCGATGTCTTCAAGAGCTGCAATGTGGGCAGCAAGCAGGATATCTGGTGCGGCCATTGCGCCAAATGCCTCTTTGCCTATATCATACTTTCGCCCTTTATTGCGCCAGAACGGCTGGACGCCATCTTCGGCAAGAATATGCTCGACGAGGTGGCGCTGCGCCTGGAGTTCGAACAGCTGACCGGCCATACAGAAAGCAAACCCTTTGAGTGTGTGGGTACCGTGAGCGAGGTGAATAGCGCATTATCGATGACGATTTCTAATTGGTATGGCGACCGTAAGCTGCCGGCCCTGCTTAAGAGCTATCAGCCAGAGGCACCTGTGACCCAGATGGACCGAATCTCCGACCAGCACAACCTGACGGATCGGTATTTGGAAATCTTGAAAAGCAAATTCTAATAATCTCTCCACTATATATAAATATGTATAGAGAATCTGAACTACGGCAGCTATTTGAGAATAGGCGAATCCTATTGGCTGGCTATGGCCGTGAGGGCAAGAGTACAGAGACGTTGATCCGAAAGCTGTTGCCGCAAGCCGATATTACGATAGTGGAAGGCAACGACGCCATTCGTGAAGAATCCCGTAAGGGGTATGACATGATTGTGAAGTCGCCAGGAATACCCACCTTCGTGTTTGAGGGCTGCTGCGACCTGAATACCATTACTCAGCAGACCGACCTCTTCCTTCAGGTGTATGGCCGCCAGACGATAGGCATTACCGGCACTAAGGGGAAGAGTACGACTACCCACCTGGCGGCTGCTGTGATGAGAACCGCATATGATGATGTCGTGATGGCCGGCAATATGGGAATACCGCTCTTCGACGTGGTGGACCAGATAGGGGAGAAGACGCTGGTGGTGTGCGAATTCTCCTGCCACCAGATGGAGAATATCCATGTGGGTCCGCATGTGGGCGCGGTGCTCAACCTGTTTGAAGAGCATCTCGACCACTATCACAGCTATTTGGACTACAAGATGGCCAAGATGCAGATCGGCCTGAAGCAGCAGGAGGGCGACCACTTCTTCTACTGCAAGGATAACGCCGAGTTGGCCGAACTTGTGGCAGAAAATACATTCAAATCAGAGGTGCACTCCTATGGCATAGATTCGGCCATGCGGCTGAAGGACATGCCTCGCAGGCTGAAAGGCGACCACAACCTTTGCAATATTGAGCTGGTAAGGCAGATGGCAGAGGTGATGGGCGTCGGCGAGCAACTTTTTCAGGATGCTGTGGCATCATTTGACGGATTGGAACACAGATTGCAAGAGGTGGGTACCTACGAGGGCATCACCTTCTACAACGATTCCATCTCCACGATACCGGCAGCCGCTATTGCTGCCGTCGAGGCTCTGGGAAAGGTAGATACCTTGATATTGGGCGGCTTTGATCGAGGCATTGACTATGATCCGCTGTCGCGCTATCTGGCAGGTTCGCAAGTTGGCAATCTGGTGTTTGTGGGCGAAGCAGGAAAACGCATTCGCGACCGTTATCTGGAATTGCTGCAGTCTGGTGAGTGCCCGGCAAAACCCCGCCAGATGCTGTCTACGAGCGACTATGCTGCCATTGTGGACTGGTGCTATGAACATACCGCAAAAGGCGGCATCTGCTTGTTGAGTCCGGCTGCTGCCAGCTACGACCAGTTCAAGAATTTCGAAGAGCGCGGCCGAGTGTTCGCCCAACTGGTAAAAGACCATTGTAATAAGAAATAATAAAAATGACCAATATGAAGAAGACTTTTACATTATTCTTGCTTCTGCTAGGCGTATATACCCTCTGCGGCGCCCAGCAGGATTACAACGACCTGTCCCAGATGGAGGGCCAGTCGTGCACCAGCATCATGGTGGGACGCAACGCTACCCCTGACGGAAGCGTGATAAATTCGCATATCTGCGATGGCCGCTACCGCACATGGGTGTCGATAGAGCCAGCAGAGGACCATCCAGCTGGAACCATGCACAAGGTGTATCGCGGCACTATGCATACGGCCTACAAGGGTGACACTACCGGTCTGAAACTGGTGGGTCAGATTCCCGAGGCACCCCATACCTATAAATACCTCAACGCTGCCTATCCCTGCATGAATGAGCATCAGCTCGTAATCGGCGAGACCACCTTTAGCGGTCCTGATACTCTGGTGAACGAGAAGGGTATGTTTATGATTGAGGAACTGGAACGTATTGCCCTTCAGCGTTGCACTACCGCTCGCGAGGCCATCCGCCTGATTGGCAGCCTTATTAAGCAGTATGGCTACGGCGACGGCGGCGAATGCATCACTATTGCTGACCCTAAGGAGGTGTGGCAGATGGAGATATGCGGCGAAGGCCCAGCCAAGATCGGCGGCGTTTGGGCTGCTCAGCGAGTGCCAGACGACGAGGTGGGCGTGAGCGCCAACATACCTCGCATCGGCAAGCTTCAGCGCGGCAATCCCGACTACTTCATGTGCTCCGACAACTGCGAGCAGGTGGCAAAAAAATATAAGCTGTGGGACGGCAAGAGCGAATTCAAATTCTGGAAAGCCTTTAACTCCAGCTACGGCAATGGCAAGAATCATCGCGAGCGCGAATGGTTTATCCTCAATGAGTTGGCACCATCTTTGCACCTGACCCTCGATCAGGAAGAGCTGCCATTCAGCGTGAAGCCTGATGCCAACGTTGATGTGGAGAAGGTGATTGCCCTTTTCCGCGCCACCTATGAGGGTACCGACCTGGATATGTGCAAGAATGTTAAGGCCCCAGTTCGCCACAAGAACGAGGACGGCAAGATGGTGGTAGACACTATGGTAAGTCCAGTGGCCAATCCTTGGATCGGCGGCAATATGACTGCCATGCTCAACTATATCGCACCAGGTACGATCGAGTCACGTCGTACTGTTGCTGTGGCTTGGTGCTCCTACAGCTGGGTGGCACAGCTTCGCGGCTGGATGCCCGAAGAGGTGGGTACCGTGCTGTGGTTCAGCTTCGACAATCCAGCTCAGAGTCCGCGCATCCCTATCTTCAGCGGCAATACCCGACTGCCTAAGAGCTTCGGTCTTTGCGGCCATAAAGGTTTCAACGAAGAGGCTGCCATCTGGAAATTCCGTAAGGCCAACAAGCTTGCCACCGTGGCTTGGCAGCGCACCAAAGAGTCTATGAACAAAGCCCTCCGCGAACAGGAGGCCAAGGCTATGAAAAACCTGCCTACCGTGAAGGATGTTGAAACCCTGAATATGTATACCCTAAAGGTGTTTGACGAGGAGGCTGCCGCATGGCGCACTCTTGAGAACAAATATTGGGAACTCTTTGGCATGGGATTCTAGAAAAAATGATGCATAATAATGCAAGAGATGGCGGCATCCAACGATAGCCGCCGTCTCTTTTTTTTTCTCAAGAATAACTCCGTACTTTCTGCGGGTTAAATGTAGGTCAACTCCGACAAAGGAATACGGTTTTTAGGTATAGCTGGCACGCCATAATGCCGAAGAATGAGGCTATGGTGATAGTCTGTTGTATGAAAAAAGCCCGCAGGGAGGCGGGCTTTAGTTTGTTGTATGATGTGAATCTCTTTTTTTAGTTTAGAAGTTGCGGGGACCGCTGTTTGGGATTGGCTTTGGGTTGGAGGAGCCGCTGTTGCTATTGTTGTTGCCGGTCTGCTTCTCGAGGGTGATGAAGTTTGGAGTAGGGATGTTTACACCGCCAACGTTAACAGAAGGCTTGATCTTAACGGCAACTTTAGAGCTGGTGCCATCGTTGCTGAAGCTCTTCACGAAATTGGTGAGGGCCTCTTTGCCGCCGTTTGAGAAGAGGTCGTAGATGTCGGTGGCAATGGAGAGTGGCACCTGGGTAGTGCGGTTTGGCGAAATGGTGTAGGTGGTGTTGGTGGTGCCGGCAGCCATCTGGCGGCCGTCGATTTCCATAATCCAATCCATAGTGGTGAGGCTGGCGGACTGGGTGGTAGGGTTGGTGACGTCGATATTGAGGTTCATTGACAGAGGCACCTTCTTGGAGAGGATGGCGGTGCCGAGTTTGATAACGTCAGCTGCAGAAATATCGCCATTGGTGATGTTTTTTACGTTAACGCCGGCGATGTTGAGGCTGGAAACATTTTTGAGCGCATAGGAGCAGTTGGCCAGATTGGCGATGCCCTGAAGCTGGTTGGTGATGCTGTTGAGCACCTCGCAGGAGGTGAATACGAGACAGCATGAAAGCATGGCTGCTAAAAGAATCTTTTTCATATTGATAGTTTTTGAATTATTCAATTTTCGAAATGCAAAATTACGAAAAATATAGAGAGTAGAGAAATAAAATTTTGTGAAGTGATTTTTTTTGCGTAACTTTGTACGTTCGCATAGTGCAGCGAATTGGGTGCAAGTGTGCGACTATCAGTTTGTTAATAATAATATAATATATAAATATAAGATGGAAGATTTAAATGCTACACCAGTTGCAGAAAAACAGCCTCTGAATTTTTTGGAAGAAATAATCGAGAAAGGCCTGAATGAAGGTACCTATGAGTCTATCCAGACCCGCTTTCCTCCAGAGCCCAACGGCTATCTTCATATTGGCCATGCCAAGTCTATTTGCTTAAACTTCGGTTTGTCTAAGAAATATGGCGGAAAGACCAATCTGCGTTTCGACGATACGAATCCTGTGAAGGAGGATACCGAGTATGTGGACGCCATTCAGGAGGATATCAAATGGCTTGGATTCGAGTGGGCCAGCGTGCATTATGCTTCGGACTATTTCGACCAACTCTACGACTGGGCAGTGGCTCTGATAAAGATGGGCAAGGCCTATGTTGACGACCAGACCCTGGATGAGATTCGCAAGAATCGCGGCACCGTGACTGTTCCTGGCACCAACTCGCCTTGGCGCGACCGCTCGGTGGAGGAGAATCTCGACCTCTTTGCCCGCATGAAGAATGGCGAGTTCGGAGACGGCGAGAAGGTTTTGCGTGCCAAAATCGATATGGCTCACCCCAACATGCAGTTCCGTGACCCGATTATGTATCGCATTCTGCATGCCCACCACCACCGCACTGGCGACAAATGGTGCATCTACCCAATGTATGACTACGCTCACGGCCAGAGCGACTCTATAGAGCATATCACCCATTCTATCTGCACGCTCGAATTCGATATCCATCGTCCACTCTACGACTGGTTTATAGAGCAGCTCGGCATCTGGCAGAGCCACCAGTATGAGTTTGCCCGTCTGAATATCAACTACACTGTGATGAGCAAGCGCAAGCTCCTCCAGCTGGTGAAGGAGAACTATGTGAGCGGCTGGGATGATCCCCGCATGCCTACGATCTGCGGCTTCCGCAGAAGAGGCTACACTGCAGAGAGCATCAAGAACTTCTGCGAGCGTATTGGCGTGGCCAAGAGAGACAATATCATCGACTATTCGCTGCTCGAGTTCAGCCTGAGAGAGCATCTCAATAAGGTGGCACAGCGCCGTATGGCCGTGCTCGATCCTGTGAAGGTGATTATCGACAACTATCCAGAAGGCCAGACCGAGATGCTGACCGCTATCAACAATCCAGAGAATCCTGAGGACGGCACTCGCGAGGTTCCCTTCGGACGCGAAATCTTTATCGAGCGCGAAGACTTCATGGAGAATGCTCCAAAGAAGTATTTCCGCATGACCCCAGGACAGGAAGTTCGACTGAGATATGCCTACTTTGTGACTGCTCAGAGCGTAGAGAAAGACGCCGAGGGCAACATCACCTGCATCCATTGCACCTATGATCCTGCCACCCGTGGCGGCGACGCTCCTGATGGCCGCAAGGTGAAGGGCACCATCCATTGGGTTAGCGCCGAGCATGCTATCGAGGCTGAGGTGAGAATGTTCGACCGCCTCTTCGCTGCCGAAGCTCCTGATGAGGCTCCTGAAGGAAAGACCTTCCTAGACAACCTCAATCCTAACTCGCTTACTGTTCTGAAGAATTGCAAGCTTGAACCCGCATTGGCTTCAGCAGAGGGCAAGAAGAATGAGCGCGGCATTTGGGAGCCAGAGCGTTTCCAGTTTGAGCGCCTGGGCTATTTCTGTACCGATAAGGACAGCACTCCAGAGCATCTTGTATTCAACAGAAGCTGCACCCTCAAAGACAGCTGGGCAAAAATTAAGTAAGTAATAAGAAAAAAACTATGAAAGTATCATATAAATGGCTTAAGGAGTATGTAGATACCGATCTTACTCCAACGGAACTTGACGACCTGCTGACCTTCAGCGGTCTGGAAATAGAAGACGTAGAAAAAGTTGAGACCATTCCTGGCGGTCTGGAGCATGTGGTGATAGCTGAGGTGCTGACCTGCGAAGACCATCCTGATAGCGACCACCTGCACGTGACTACCGTAAACGTTGGTACCGGCACTCCTCTCAATATCGTATGTGGCGCTCCTAACGTGGCTGCCGGCCAGAAGGTGGTTTGTGCACAGATCGGAACCAAGATTTATACCTCAGATACCGAATACTACGAAATCAAGAAAGGCAAACTGCGTGGCGTGGTGAGCGAAGGCATGCTTTGTGCTGCCGACGAACTGCAGCTGGGTTCGTCACATGATGGCATCATGGTGCTGCCTGCCGACGCTCCTGTAGGAATTCCAGCAAAGGAATACTTCCATGTAGAGGAAGACTATACCCTTGAAGTGGCTATTACCGCCAATCGTAGCGATGCTACTTCGCATATCGGCGTGGCACGCGATGTTGTGGCCGTGCTCAATACCCGCGAGAAGAAGAACCTCGCCATCAAGTGGCCAGACGTAAGCGGATACAAGCAGGACAACAGCGACCGCAAGATTGATGTCGAGGTAGAAAGAACGGACCTCTGCCCACGTTACAGCGGCGTTACCCTCACCAACGTGAAGGTCGGAGAATCACCAGACTGGCTGAAAGATAAGCTCCGCACCATAGGTATCCGTCCCATCAATAATGTTGTGGACGTCACCAACTATGTGCTGATGGAAGTGGGCCAGCCAATGCACGCTTTTGATGCTGACAAGATTGACGGCGGCAAGGTGATAGTGAAGACCCTTCCACAGGATACTAAGTTTGTGACCCTCGACGGCATGGAGCGCAAGCTCGACGAACGCGACCTCATGATTTGTAACCAGAACGAGGGCATGTGCATTGCCGGCGTGTTTGGCGGCGAGAAGAGTGGCGTAACTATGAACACCACCTCGGTATTTCTGGAGAGTGCCTACTTCAACCCCGTAAGCATCCGCAAGACTTCGAAGCGCCATACCTTGAAGACCGACGCCAGCTTCCGCTATGAGCGCGGCTGCGATCCAAATATCACACTTTGGGCACTGAAACGTGCTGCTCTGCTGATCAAGGAACTTTGCGGCGCTACCATCTCTTCCGAGATTGTGGATATTTATCCTAAGGAAATTGAGCGCGCCAAGGTGGATATCAATTTCCGCCGTGTGTTCGACCTCATTGGTCAGGAACTTCCTCTTGAGTCTGTGCGGACAGCTCTGAAGAGCCTCGATATCGAGATCGTAAATGAAACTGCCGAGGGCATGGAACTCCGCATTCCTACTTGCAAGGTGGACGTATACAGAGAGTGCGACGTTGTGGAAGAAATCATGCGTATCTATGGCTACAACAATATCCATTTCGACGAACGCCTCAATTCTTGTCTGAGCTACGGCATCAAGCCAAATCCTCGCAAGATTCAGAATATCGCCTCCGACTATCTGACCTACAATGGCTTTAGCGAGATTATGAACAACTCGCTTACCAAGTCGGCCTATTTCGAGAATAACCCAGACTTCGATTCAAAGAATAATGTGGTGATTCTCAACCCTCTCTCCAAAGAACTCAATGTGATGCGCCAGACACTGCTCTATTGTGGTCTCGAATGCATCTGCTACAACATGAACCAGCACCGCATCACCGATCAGAAACTTTATGAGTTTGGCCGTGCCTATACAGCCAACCCTGATCAGGCTGATTCTGAATTCGTGACCAAGCGCTATACTGAAGTTCAGCATCTCTCTATCTTTATGACCGGCAACATGACCGGCGAGAGCTGGAAGGCAAAACAGGAGAAGGTTGACTTCTACTGCCTCAAGCAGCACATAATGAATATCCTTCGCCGCCTGAGAATCAATATTACTCGTCTACAGTTCGTTCCAGCAGCCGAGCATTATTATTCCGAAGGTATCGACGTGATCTTCAAGGATAGCAAGAAGGAGCTCCTCTCTATGGGCCAGCTCAGCAAGGATACCCTCAAGCGTGCCGATATCAAGCAGGATGTTTTCTATGCCGATATCAATTGGGACCTCATGCTTAAGTCTGTTCCTGAGAAGGAGATGACCTATACCGAGATTGCCAAATTCCCAGAGGTGCGCCGCGACCTTGCCCTTATCGTTGACAAGAAGGTGACCTTCGGCGAGATAGAGCAGGTGGCCTACAATACCGAGAAAAAGCTGCTCAAGAAAGTGGGCCTCTTCGATGTATATGAGGGCAAAGGCGTAGAAGCTGGCAAGAAGTCTTATGCCGTAAGCTTCATCCTCCAGGATAAGGAGAAGACTCTCAACGATAAGCAGATTGAGGCAGTTATGGCTAAGCTGCAGAAGAACCTCGAAAATCAGCTCGGAGCTAAGCTGAGATAAATAATGTAGGAAAGTGGAGAGTGGAAAGTGGTCGCATAGCTGACGACGTCATCACTACCCCTTGCACTCTTCACTTTACCTCATAAACTATACACATTAATCCTATGGTCGGACTAGAGCAATATGACATCAAACTGTTGCTGGCGTTGCAAAAGAGCATTGAGGGTCGCAAAGACTTCTTCAAGCTGCTTGCTACCGGAGGTTATCCGCAGCTGGCAGCCTTCAGCAATGCCATACGTGCCGACGTGGATGCTATGAAGTGGCTGGCCTCTAATGGATTCTTATGGCTGGCAGCTTTGAGCGATGCTATAGATGGTGTAGAAACGGCCCGCAAATGGGTGAAAGAAAATCTTACCGAGGTCAACTATCAGTTTGCCCTTGCTTGCCGCGAGGAAATAGATGCCATTGTATGGCTCAAGAAACGTGATCTAGAAGTCTTTCTCATGATGGCCAAAGAGGTGCATACCGTACTAGATACTCAGGCCGCAGAGAATGCAGGTCCATACGTATTCAAGATGAATAATTAATACAATAGGAAAGATTTATTTAATTATATAAATAACAATAAATGGAAAAGAAAAACTATGGCCGCCCACAAAGCGGCAACCGTCCTCGCCGTGATGGCGATAACCGTCGTCCTCGCCGTGATGGCGACAACAGAAATGAAGAGCGCCCACGTCGCAACTTCCACTCCAATGATGAAGAGCGTCCACGCCGCAACTTCCGCTCTAACGACGAGTCCCGTCCCCGTAAAAACTTTGGCGGACGTCGTCGTCCTATGAATGATGAACAGTTCGACCGTATCGATGGCGGCGATTTCAGCAAATATAAGCAGAATCGCGGGCGTGCCGCCAAACCCGTCAACCCTAATCCTGACAAAGAAGGTGTCCGTCTGAATAAATATCTGGCCAATGCAGGTATCTGCTCGCGTAGAGATGCCGATAAGCTTATCCAGGCTGGCAGCGTTACCGTAAATGGCAAGGTTGTAAGCGAGATGGGTATCCGTGTGAAGGAAACCGATGTTGTTTCTTATGCTGGCGAGACCCTCCGCGCTGAGAAGAAGCGCTACTTCCTGCTCAACAAGCCTAAGGGCTACATCACCACTGCTGATGATCCTCAGGAGCGCAAGACGGTCATGATGCTTATCGATGGAGCCTGCCCAGAACGTATTTATCCAGTAGGCCGCCTAGACCGCAATACTACGGGTCTTCTCCTCTTCACCAACGATGGTGAGATGGCTAAGAAGTTGACACATCCTTCCACCGGCATCTATAAGATCTACCATGTAGAACTTGATAAGGCTGTGACTCGCGAGCACATGAAGCAGATGCTTGAGGGCTTTGAACTGGAAGATGGCCCTATCAAGGTTGATGATGTGCAGTATGCAGGCAATGGCGACGACAAGCGTATCGTAGGCGTTGCCATCCACTCGGGCCGCAACCGCATTGTGCGTCGCATCTTCGAGTCTATGGGTTATGATGTGCATAAGCTTGACCGCGTGGTGTTTGCAGGCCTCACTAAGAAGGACCTTCCTCGTGGCCGCTATCGTGAACTTACCGAGCAAGAGGTATGCTTCCTCAAGATGCTCTAATCTAGTTATAAGACACAAAATAGGAGATAACTGCTTTCGGGCAATTATCTCCTTTTTTTTGATGAAGCCTTTCTGTTAGATCTCTACGCAGGTACGGCGGGTTGCAGATGCTCCGGTGTCTACGTTGTTGGCCTTGGCAGGTGTCATAGTGTTGAAGTCGCTGCACTTTCCCTCGGTTGAGGTGGTATAGGTGTATGGCTCGGCACCTTCGCTGTAGATGGTGCATTTGCATTCTTTGCTGCAAGATGCCAATAAGGCTGTGAGTACTAAGCCCAAGCTTAGGATTGCATACTTTTTCATGGTTCTATATGTGGAATGTATTATTTATAGATTAGGAACACTGTGTTGCGTTTATGTAGGTTGACTTGTTCTCTTGTCTTTTTCCATTGAGCAGCAGTTCTAGTGATGATCTGCTGGGTGGGCAGAGTTATGTCTGTGGCTATGCAGATGAGCGTGTGTGGGTTAAGGGTTTCGGAAAGGTCGGCCAGCATTTGGTTGTTGCGGTAGGGCGCTTCTATGAATATTTGGGTCTGGTTTTCCTTGTAGGCGCGGGTCTCGAGTTGCAGAATGGCATGTCGCCGCTCGGCACCTTTAACAGGTATGTAGCCCACAAAGGCAAAGTTCTGGCCATTGAATCCGCTAGCCATCAAGGCCAGTAGCAGAGAGGAAGGTCCTACCAGCGGCACAATCTCGTATCCGTGCTGCTGGGCAAGCCGTGTGATTTTGGCGCCAGGGTCGGCAATGCAAGGCAGTCCGGCTTCCGACAGCAGACCAATATTCTCCCCCTTGGTGATAGGGTCAAGATAGTTGAGAATATCCTCGTCGCGCGTATGCTCGTTGAGGGTGAGAAAAGTAGTGTCGTCTATCTCGAATTGGTAACAAGCCTTTTTGAGGAATCGCCGAGCCGTTCTTACCTCCTCAACGATAAATGTATGGCACGTATTGAGCAGCTCTAGATTATATTCGGGCAACGATATTGAGATATCTTCAGCACCAATAGTGACAGGAAAGAGTATTAGTTTTCCGTTCATTACGCAGATGGTTGATAACTTTTACGATTGCAAAGTTACGAATTATTTTGCTGTTATGAAAAAAATATGTAATTTTGCAAGATAATAATTGAATATTCTAAAAAAAAATAACCATGTTAAAATTTGATCCCGCAACAGCAATCCAGCGTCTCGATGGCCGCGACGCTACCCGTGGTGTAAACCCAAGCATTTCTGATTCCGCTACTTTCACCTTCCCAAAGGCTCAGACTATGACTGACACCTTCCATGGTGAGACCGAAGGCTACTATCTCTACAGCCGTCATTGGAATCCTTCTAACTTCGCACTCTGCCAGGCTCTCGCAGCTATGGAAGGCACCGAGGCTGCTTGGTGCACTGGTTCTGGACTTGCTGCCATCACTACTGCTCTGATGCACGAAGTTAAGGCTGGCGACCATATCCTCAGCTCTATGACTACCTATGGCGGTACCTTCGCTTTCCTCAAGAACTGGCTTACCAAGTTCGGCGTTGAGGTTTCTTTCGTAAACTTCCAGGATCTCGAGGCCGTTAAGAAGGCCGTTCGTCCTAACACCAAGGTGCTCTATACCGAGACCATGAACAATCCTCTGCTCCGCATCGCCAACGTTCCTGAACTCTCCAAGATCGCTCACGCTGCTGGCGCTAAGCTCATCGTCGACAATACCTTCACCCCAATGATCTTCAGCCCATGCAAGCTCGGTGCCGACGTTACCGTTTACTCCATGACCAAGTACATCAACGGTACCAACGACTGCGTTGCCGGCGCTATCTGCGGCAGCATGGAATACATCAATAGCCTTATCGACGTTAACAACGGTACCGCTATGCTCCTCGGCCCAGTTCTGGACCCACATCGCAGCACCTCAATCCTCAAGAACATGCATACCCTCCACATCCGTATGCGTCAGCATGGCGAGAACGCTATGTATCTTGCTAAGCGTTTCAAAGAGGTTGGCTTCAAATACAACTACCCAGGACTCCCTGAGCATCCTGACTACGAGCTCATGTGCAGCATGATGAACGAAGGCTTCGGCTTCGGCGGTATGATCTCCATCGATATGGGTACTGCTGATGCAGCTAGCAAGATCATGGAAATCATGCAGGAGAAGGGCGTTGGCTACCTCGCCGTATCTCTTGGCTACTTCAAGACCATCTTCAGCAATTCTGGCAAGTCTACCTCTAGCGAGGTTCCTGAGGATATCCAGAAGGAAATGGGCATGAGCGAAGGCCTCATCCGCTTCTCTATGGGTCTCGACAACGATATCGAGGCAACCTTCCAGCTCATCAAGGCTGCTGTTGAGGAGAGCCGCAAATAATAATTGTCTGTTTCAATGTTAAGATAATGGGGGATGGCGGATCATTTCTGCCATCCCTTTCCTAATAATAAACCTAGCACCAATCCTTATGAAAAAAATAGCTGTAATCCTCTCCGGTTGTGGCAACCGCGACGGCAGTGAACTCCAGGAGTCGCTGTCCTTGCTGCTCGCTATCGACCGCCGTGGCTGGCAGTATCAGTGCTTCGCGCCAGATGGCTTTTATGATGTGGTAAATCACGCTTCCGGCGTCGAGACCGGCGAGACTCGCGATATTCTTGTTGAATCCGCCCGTATCGCTCGAGGCAATATCAAGCCCCTTTCAGACTATCGTCCTGAAGATTTCGACGCCTTGGCCCTTCCTGGCGGAATGGGGGCAGCCCGCAATCTTAGCACCTACGCCTACGACGGTGCCGGCATGTCTGTGATGGAATCTGTTGAAGATGCTATCCTTGCTACCATCAAAGTCTCAAAGCCTGTGTGTGCTATGTGCATCGCCCCAATGGTTCTCGCCAAGGTTTTGGGCAAGAAAGGCGTGTGCATCACTTTGGGCTCCGACTCTAACGAGGCTTCTGCCGCAGCCCGCCAGCTTGGCGCTAAGACTCAGTCTTGCGGCCCAACCGAGGTGTGCGTCGATGATCGGCTCAGGGTGTTCACCACTCCCGCCTATATGGCAGCCAGCCGTATTAGCGAAATCTTTGACGGCGCCGAGAATATGGTTGCCCGACTTTCCGAGGCGCTCTAGCCTTCTTCAAAACACATATTAGATATCAAAAAAGGCGGTCTCTATTGAATCCGCCTTTTTTGATTATTTCAAAGTGTCAGTCTTACTGAATCTTGAGTATGAGCCGTATCTTCGAGGTGTCGCTCACTCGCTTCAGCTGTTGGTTGTAGCTGGCTGCATCGGCACCCGAAAGGGCCTGTATGAATATCTGCTGGCAAGCCATGTGCCGTTGCTGGGTGTTGCTGTAGCGTTGCAGGTCTTGCAGGTTCTCGATAGGGTAGTACTCATAGCTTTTTGCCATGCGGGTATAGGCCTTAGTGATGTTGGGGTAGGATCCTTCCCTCGAGAGTATCTCGTCTCGGGTGGCCAGCATCTGGCTGCGCTCGTTGATGGCTGTTAGGAACTGGTCTTCGGTGTAGATGAATTCCTTGAGGGTTCTGATGAAGTCTTCGCTCTGCGGCAGGGTAAGGAAGTGGGGAGTCAGCACCTGGTTCTTCTTGATGGCCTTGTATCCGTTCAAGAGGTATTTGTCGGCTATCTTTGAGTTCATAATGCTGTCGTTCTTGCGCTGTATGTCGTTGCGCAGGCGTATCAGGGTGTCATAGGCCTGCTGCATCAGTTCGAAGTTGTCCAGCCGTTGTGCGTATAGTTCTGCGCCGTCCAAGGTGCGGAAGTTGGCCACAAAGCTATGATGGTTGAGCAGCTCTTTGTATGAGGTCACGATGTCGTAATTTTTCTTCAGGTTGCTTTCCTGTATCTGGTCGCCTTTGGCCTTGATTCTTTCCAGTCTCTCGAAGTTGTTGATATAGTGCTGCTGCACTTCTTGGAACTCCTTCAATCCCTGAAGGTAGCGCTGTCCTTCCTCCTTAGTTACGAATGCAGGCGTGAAGTCCTGGCTGGCAAACATGGTGTGGTAGGCGCTGCTTATCTCCTTGTAGCGCTTGCCGTAAAGGTTGGCAATGTTGTCGCTGTTGGTGTTGATGCGCTGCAGTTCGTCGATGCATTGGCGGTACTGGCGCTGCACCTCCTTCGTGTCGTTGATGCGCTGCACATATTGGCTGTATTCCTCCAGGGTGGCAAAGGTCACTGGTATAGAGATCTTCTTAAACAGCTTGCTGTACGACTTATATACGTTGGGGAATCGCTCCGAGTCGGTCTTGAATTCGTCCTTGAATCGGGTAATCTGGGCCAGGTATGAGTTGTTGCCCAGCACGCTGTCGTGCAGATGCGTCTGGAATGCCTGCAGTTCCTGGTTTGTGGCTATCATCTCGTCCAGGTCTGTGGTCGAGCTCAGGTCATACTTGTTGTATACCGACAGGTAGGCATAGTAGATATCCTTCAGCTCTTTCATCTTGGCCTTGTCGGTCACCGATCCGTCGTTGCAGATGGCTGCTATGGTTTTGTGGCGGTTGTTTATGTCGGTGCGGATCTTGCCCAGCGCGGATTCTTTTTCGGCCTTGATGCGCTTGGCTTCTGCCAGGGCGCGCTCTTTGGCCTTGCGCTGCTCTTCTGCCACGCGCACCTTCTCCAGCGAGTCATATTCGTGGCTGTAGCGCTCGGCTCTGGCTATCAGCAGCTGCAGCATCGACTTGTCTACGTCGTAGTTGGTCAGGAAATGGGTATTGTCGAACCACACCAATCCGTCGTGATAGTCGGCGTCGAGGTCCTGTATCATGGTGTTGGCGCTCTGGGCTATGATGGTGCAGGTACGGCTGAGTTCGGCGTAGTTTTGTGGCAGGGTCTGCAGGTAGTTCCTCAGCGAGTTGGTGTCGTCTAGGAATTCGGCCTTCAGCCCATAGTTCTGCGCCACGTCGCGGGCGGTAAGGCGTATGGTGTCTTGGGCCCAGCCTATGGAGGCCAGGCTCAAGAATGCCATTATCGCTATGATCGGTTTTAGTTTCAAGGTCTGATCGTAATTGTGGGTTTAGAATGAACTGCCGTCGAAGCAGTGGGTGCATACGTCGCACTTGGGCAGGCCTATAGCGTCTACCACGGTCTGCAGGCTGTTGAACTTGAGGGTGTCCACGCCTACGCGCTTGCGTATCATCTCCACCATGTTGGCGTATTGCTGCGAAGTCTCATCCTTGTAGGCTTCCAGGTTGCGTATCTGGCCGCCTTCTAGCTCTTCGATGCAGCGGCGGGTTATCAGTTCCATGTCGGTCTTCGAGGCCGAGAAGTTCAGGAATTCGCATCCGTGAACGAGTGGGGGACAGGAGATTCTTACGTGCACCTTCTTCACTCCGCAGTCGTAGAGCATCTTCACGTTGTCTCTCAGCTGGGTGCCGCGAACGATGGAGTCGTCGCAGAACACCACCTCTTTGCCTTCCAGCACCTTGCGGTTGGGTATCAGCTTCATCTTGGCCACCAGGTTTCTCGACTCCTGGTTCACTGGCATAAAGCTGCGGCTCCAGGTTGGGGTGTATTTCAGCACGCCTCTCTTGTAAGGGATGCCCTTTCCTTCGGCATATCCCAGTGCCATGCCGATTCCCGAATCTGGTATCGAGCTTACGAAGTTGGCGTCGACGTCGTCCTTCTTGCCCATGTCGTAGCCCAGCTGGTAGCGCACCTCTTCGGTGTTGATTCCCTCATATTCCACGCAGGGGTATCCGTAGTATATCCACAGGAATGAGCATATCTGCATCTTGCTGTTAGGCGCCTTCAGCTGCTCAATTCCGTTGGTGGTCACCTTCACTATCTCGCCCGGACCCACGAATCGGGTGGTGGTGTAGTCCAGGTTCACATAGCTCAGGCTCTCGCTGGCAAGGGCGTAGCCTTCCTTGTTGCGGGCTATCACGATAGGGGTGCGGCCCAGGAAGTCTCTTGCGGCTATGATGCCGTCGGTGGTCAGTATCAGCATCGAGCAGCTGCCCTTTACCGATTCGTATACCTTCTGTATGCCCTCTTCGAAGGTCTTGCCTTGGGTGATCATCAGGGCAACAAGCTCGGTAGGGTTGGTGGTGCCGCCGCTCAGCTCGGTGAACTGCTGGCCGTTCTCTAGGCATTTCTGCTCCAGTTCGGCTATGTTGTTGATCTTCGATACGGTCACGATGGCGAAGCGGCCCAGGTGGGAGTTCACCACTATAGGCTGTGCCTCGGTGTCGGAGATTACGCCGATGCCGATATTGCCGAGCATCTCGTGCATGTCGCCGGCGAATTTAGTGCGGAAATAGGAACTCGAGATGTCGTGGATATTGCGGTGGAACATCGTTCCATCGAAGGTTGCCACACCTGCTCTCTTCGTGCCCAGGTGGGAGTGATAATCGGTTCCGTAAAAAAGGTCAGTTGCGCATGGCTGGGTGGAAACAACTCCAAAAAATCCGCTCATAATGTTTTCTTTTTAAATGATTTATTGATATATAGATGCTTTTGTTTCAGATTGCAAATATACGCAAAAAGGCTCAATCTGCCACAGAAAAGTTGTTAACAATTGTTGCTTCGCTGATTTTCAGCTCAGTAAGCGTGTTTATCTTCGACTCGTCGTAGGGTATCTGCAGCCTTATGTAGTTGTCTGTCCATCCCTGCATCATGCCGTCGTGGTTGGTGCTCTCCCACAGCACTTTGCGGGTGCTTCCCATCTGGCTCATGATGAACTGGTGGCGCTTGCTGTTGCTCAGCAGGGTCATCTGCTCGTTGCGTTGCCGGCGTTCGTGCACGGGCACCCTTCCCGGCATCTTCAGCGCCATCGTGTTCGGACGCTCGCTGTAGGTGAACACGTGCAGGTACGAGATGGGTATCTCCTCAATGAATCGCAGCCCCTTCTCGAATTCCTCCTCCGTCTCTCCGTGGAAGCCCACCATCAGGTCGGCGGCAATGCAGGCGTCGGGCATCAGCTCCTTGATGCGCATGATCTTCTCGCGGTAGAACGCCACGTCGTATCTCCGGTGCATGTTTTTCAGCACCACGTCGCTGGCCGCCTGTATCGGTATGTGGAAGTGGGGCGTGAAGGCGCGCGACCCTGCCACGAACTGCAGTATCTCGTCGGTTATCAGGTTGGGCTCTATGCTCGAAATCCTGTATCGCTCTATGCCCTCCACCTTGTCCAGCTCGCGCAGCAGCTGCTCGAAGCTCTCCTCCTGGTGCAGTCCGAAGGTGCCGGTGTTCACTCCCGTCAGCACTATCTCCTTGGCGCCTCCGGCGGCAATCTCGCGGGCCGTCCCGATGGTCTCCTCTATGGTGGCGCTGCGGCTCCTGCCTCGCGCAAAGGGTATCGCGCAATAGGTGCAGAAGTAGTCGCATCCGTCCTGTATCTTGAAGAAGGTGCGCGTCCTGTCGCCCTGCGAGTAGCTCAGCTCGAAGCTCCTGGGCTGCTCCGTGCTCGTCACCTTGCGGGCCTCCTCCACGAATTGCAGCAGGTTGTGCTTCTGGTCGTTGCCCAGTATGATCTTCACGCCCTCTATCTGCTCTATCTCCTGCGGGGCGTTCTGTGCAAAGCATCCTATCACGGCAATCACCGCGTCGGGATTCGTGCGGTGCGCCTGCCTGATGATCGAGCGGCACTTCTTCTCGGCCACGGCCGTCACGGTGCAGGTGTTCACCACATACACGTCGGCCTCCTCCGCAAAGTCCACCGTCGTGTAGCCCGCAGCCTGGAACTTCCTCACCAGGTTCGAGGTCTCTGCAAAGTTGAGCTTACACCCAAGGGTGTGGGTCGCCAGTCTTTTCATCTATCGTATTCTTACTATATAGTCCTCCTTGCGTGCCACTCTAGGCTTGGCAGGGGCGTCCTGATAGCCCAGTATGATGTTGGCCACGCCCACCAGGTTCTCGTCCAGACCCCACTCCTTCAGCAGAGCCTTGCCCTCGGCACTTTCAAACATCGGCCTGCATCTGTGTATCCAGCAGCTGCCCAGTCCCACGGCGGCCGCGCCGTTCATCAGGTTGCCGGCCACCAGGCATCCGTCCTCCAGCCACGTGCTGTGCTCGGGGTTGCCCAGTATCACCACCACGGTGGGGGCGCCGTAGAACGGGTCGCTCTCCACGCCCATTATCTCGGCGTTCATTCTCGACAGCTGCGCCACCGTCTCGGGCTTCTGCACCACCACCATCACTGGCGACTGGCTGTTCCTGCCGGTAGGGGCAAAGGTGGCGGCCTTCAAGGCCTCTTGCAGCAGCTCCTCGCTGACCTGCTCCTTCTTATAAGACTTCACGCTTCTGCGCTCGCAAAGCAATTCAATAGTATTGTTCATAGTGTATGGTTTTGGTTTCAGAGTTTCTCTTTCCTCCCTTAAAAAACGCAATTCCCTTTATTATATTATAGTTTGGCGCAAAAATATAGTTCTCCATTCGTGGGACCCTTTCGCCATCGCCTACAAAAAAATGGAGATTTACTAGGTAAACCTCCATCTTTCCATTAAACACTATTACAAAAAATCCTATGATTTACTTTTTCGAAAAATGTTCTAACTTCTTGAATTTTAATTCTTAATTAGAATTTCATCTCTCTCAAAGCGTTTGCAAAGATACGACTTTTTCTTAAAGTGCCACGTATTATTTCAATATTTAACTATTTTTTAACAAATCACACCCCTTTTAGTCTCCAACGTGCTCGTTGTTGATGTCGTGCAGTCTCGAGGTCACCATCTTCATGCAGTCCTCGTCGGGGTAGATCTCAAAACCCGGGTCGGTGCTCAGGTCCAGCACGTCGCGGCCTTCCACGTCCTTCTTCAGGCCGTTCACGCAGGCGGTGGCCACCATCACGCGGCCCTTCTTGTTGGCCTGGCTGAATATCTCGTTGCCGATTCTTCCGTAGAGATTCTCTACAGGCTCCTCGTTGGTGTACTTCGTGCCGTTCTTCATCACGATGATCGACTTATTCTGGCCTCTAGGCATCATCACGGCGATGTTGTAGATCGAGATCATCTGCTCCTTCGGAGTCAGCACCCTCACCAGTCGGTCCATCAGCGTGCCGTCGTTCCAGTGCTCTTCCACGGTCAGCACGCCATCCTCATAGTAGAAGTAGTTGCCGTGCTTCACGCCGTTGTGATAGTAGCCCTCGCGGCACAGCTTGCCGTTGTCGTCATATTCCACCAGCTTGCCTTCCAGGCCGCCCTTCACGTACGTGCCGGTGATGTATCCGTTCAGGTTCACGCGCTTCCACCAGCGGCCGTCGCGGTGGTTGTCCTTATAGGTGGTCAGCTCGGCGGTGTCGCCAGCCGAGGTGAATATCACGTGCTGGCCCTCCTTGATGCCCATCCTGTATTCGGCGCTCTTGATCAGCTTGCCGCTTTCGGCGTAGAAGTTCCAGTGGCCGTCGCGGTTCTTCTTATTGTAGAATCCCGTGGCCAGCTTGCGCCCCTTCTGGTCGTAGGCCTCATGGCTGCAGTATTCGCCAGGCTTGGTATACACGTTGCGGATTCTCAGCGTGCCGTCGGGGTAGAAGTAGTCGAAGGTGCCCACTTCCTTGTTGTCCTTGAAGTCGCCTTCGTATATCTTGGCGCCGTTCTTGTCGGTCTTGATCCAATGGCCCTGCTTGCGGCCCTGCTTGTCGATAGAGTTCTGCGCGTTGCAGGCCAGTCCTGCCAGTAAGGCTGCTGCAGAGAGAATGAGGTAAGGTTTCATGACTTATTATTAAGATGTTTTCCCATTAACGCAATGCCTCCCGCTTTATTGTGCGGAGCCCCCACTTTTTTGTCCCCAATGCCAAGCGGCCGCCGCCGCCCATCCATAGGCCCTTTGCGCCAAGTCGAAAAAAATATGAAACTATGTACGTGTTGTCCAAACAGACCCTCGTTTTGCAATGCAAAACATTGGGACTGAAAGAAATGTCCAGAAATTGTCCAGAAATAAATCTACGCACACAGAATTTCTGATAAATTTCTGATAATTTCTTTCAGTCTCAATGTTTCGAAACGGAGCGCCCGAGTGCTTGCACTTGAGGCCGGAGTGAGGAAACATCAACGAAGTTAATTCTTTGCGCAAGCAAAGAGAGAGTTTCTACTGTCATTGTGGACAACTTGTATATAATCACCAAAAAATAAGGAGGGCCGGGGAGGCCCTCCAAGAAAACGAAACTTTATTGCAATAAAGTGCGCAACCTCACGGCTGGGCTCTACGATATGTTCTTCTATTATTCACCGATAATCACCTCGGTATTGCCCTTCACTTCGGCGCCGTTACCGCCGCCGTAGACGTTATTAGTTACGTTAACTTTGTCCTGCAAATGCACCTTGGTGTTATTGCCAACTGTGGCCGGCTCGCCCAGTCCGCCGCCGAACACGCTGCCATTGATTTCGACAGGGCTTTCGGCATCGGTGCCAACGATTATCACGTTGGTGCTTTGTGCCACAGGCGCAGCATTGCCTCCGCCATAAACGTCGCCCTCGATCAGCGCGTCACCCGTAATGGTCACGTTCGTCTTGTTGTCCGAAGGACTTTCGTTGCCGCCGCCGAAGACGTTCTCGCCCACGGTGCCGCCATTTACGGTAATTTTGATTTCACCTGTGACACGACCCATCTGGGTCATGTCTGCTGTGGTGTAGAGGATATTGGTATTGTCATTTGATGTATTACTATTGCCGTGTTTCCAAACAAATTCCTCTGGGGTAGGATAAATAGGATCAGAATATGCCTTGTACGTTTCATCCCACACTTGCCACGTATTTCCACCAGTAGGATACACATCGATAGTTGTTGCTGCCGCCTTATAGCCACCTCCGAAGGCGCTGACTATTACAACGCAGTTATTAAGTGTGGAATTGATCGTACCATTTACCTTACCCTGACAACCACCGCCATAAAAATAAGATAGGAAGAGGCAATCCTTGGCTGTGGTCTTCACATTACCGGTGCTGGCCATGGAGAGGTCTGCACGATAGTCGTAATAACGCCACAAAGAGCCACCACTACCATTCAAAAGAGCCTCCATCTCGTAGGAAACTTCAAAACCTCCTTCTCCTGCATTATAATTCAAACGGCCTCTGCCCGAAACACTAAATGGCGTTTTCTGACCATCACCATTCGTGATACGGGTTAAAGCTGTTCCACCGAAACCTGCGCCATAATATTCTCCGAAGATAGAGCCCGTGGTGCTGACAGTAACGGTTTTTCCATTGCCCATATCACCGAATTCAGGGCCGCCACAGAAGAAATCTACGTGTGAATAATCCATCGTGATGTTGATATCGCCTGAGAGCTGAGCCTTAGGAGAAGTACCTCCACCAAAGAAGCGGCCAATTCTGGCATGATCCACTTTCATCGTTGCATCAACCACAGGATAACCATTATAGACACTGAGGTATTTGTCAATCTTACCACCGGCACAATAGAAGCGGACGTTGTTGTTGGTAGCGGTAATCTCGTTCTTGTTACCCATACCCGTCAGAAAGCACTGCGCAATCTCGCCTCCCGTAACGATGATAGGACGGAGTGTGAATTTTAATGTTGTTTTAGAATGGTTGCCGTGGAAGAACTCCTTGATGTAGGCATTGCCACCCACTTTCATGTAGCTCAGCTTGTTGGCATTGCCACTTTCAAAACAACGTACCATCTGTTGATAATAACCGCCATTGATTATCCAAGCATTTCTGCTATGACTATCGTCATTACCAGAACGGACGCCATCGTTAGACTCAAATTCATAAGTACGACAAATAGTGGTTTCCGTAAACTCCAACCATCCTACTGTTTTAGGAATAGCAATTCCCGGAGGTGCGGTATTGGTCTGTACCATATTGAAACCATATAGGGCAATGAAATCCCAACGCATAGGCATCCAGTTGGCACGATAGTTACCATTGGAATTGTACCAACCGAAATCAGGCTGCTGGTCATTGTCCTCGTCGATACTCATGATAGTACAGCCCTTGCCTGTGTAGTTTCCTGACTGATTAGAATTGTAGTGATAATTACCCACAAGCACCAAGGCTTGGTCATGAGGCAATGTTCTATCCCCCATTGCATTCCATGCATTTGCTACAGAGGTATATACCGTGCGACCGTGGTAAGTAGTAGGACGAGTACCACCAATACCATTGCTGCCTTTTCCTTGGCAATCATAATTAGCATCGGCTAGATAGTATGCCTTTGCAAAATGCGCCTTCACATTGATGCTCGTCACACCGTAAGGCACAATCCAGTTGCCGCCTTGGGCAAAGATAATAGGATTGTTAGTGGCATGGTAGATATCCTTTGCTGTGCAGTTGCGATCGGCAAAGTTGTAGTCAGTGAGTGTACCTTGGGTTCCTCCCGTAACAGAAGAGATTTCCCAGCCTGTACAGATGTATTCATAATTAGGGGTCCAGCCATCGAACTCATTGGCAAAAGGCAGTACCACCTTGCCCCATGTATAGTCGTAGTGCTCGAAGTCCATATCGGTGATAGGGAGATCTACGCTATAAGTCTGACCACCACTTGCAACACCAGTTCCGCTGATGTTGAAATTCACGTGGAGCTTACCTTTCGTGCCCACATTCATATTATAGCGCTGGGTAACATCGTTGTCCAAAATATTTCCAGCCTCGTCAACCAGTTTCTTGCCATTGGTGATGAGATTGCCCTCGTTGGCTTTGCCCGTATTAGGTATAGTACGCTCAAGGATGCTCTTCTGTGGACCAGCCTTGCGAAGGATTGGCCATGGAGCGATAGTTTCGTCGATATACCACTGAGCAATATCGTCTATGCGACTTGCGTCGTTGAAAATATACACTGCAGCCAAATCGCGATGGTTGGTAACTGCTGACTGATAGAATTTGAAGCGCTTGAGCCACATATCCTCCTGAGCGGCAAGGGCACCATTCTGATTAAGCCCAGTTACATTCGGGATTGACTTATATCGGAAATAGTTCCAAGTGGTGTAATTACCATTATACCCATTAACAAACACAATTGGAGATCGCTGACCTCCTGTAAGGTTTCCATAAAACATACAGTTGACAACAAAGCAATTCGTTCCGTTGGTCACATAGTTATCATTATCTACCCAATTGTCAGCCCATCCCACGATTCCACTTGCATGAGGGTAGTTTCCTCCAGTAGCAGAAACATCAGCATAGCTGAAGCAATTGGCCACTCGGGTATTATTAAAAATAGCACCCACTATGCCACCTACAGACATACCAGAAGCGGAAGAAGTCACTTTCGAAGTATTGCCAGAAACAGGTTTGTCAAATTCGAATTTGCTTCCTGTGGATAACACTCCACAATTGTATATTCTGCTATTTTCCGTTGCCTGGGCGGCAATAGCTCCAGCATCACCATTCACACTAATGTTGACCTTGTCCACTATGACATTATACACATTAGCATTGGTAATAGTACCAAATAATGGTTGCGTCAAGCCGCTGATGGTCTTAAAGTTTCCATCGAATGAGCCAGTAAAACCAGTAATAGAGGTATTGCCAGTTTCGGGTACTGTAATGTCAATCATCAAGATGAAACTTCCGTTTGAGTTGTTGGGAATTTCTGATAAGGCATAGATACATTTCTTGCCGTCCACATATTCCTGTCTTACGCCAACAATTTCAACACTAACGTCAGAAAGTGCGGTGCCATCCAACTTATATCCCGTCAAAATAATATGTGCTGAACCTTGTCCATTTACTGTAATAAGTCCGTTTTGATCAACCGAGGCGATAGTGGGAGCATCCGACGAATACACAACCTTGTCGTATATAATCTCTCCTCCAGTAGGTCCGTTGAGGGTATATGGCAAGGAATAAGTTGTACCTATGTTCACGTTACCAATAGAGTTGTTGGAAGGAACAACATTATTAGGGTTGTCAATGATAACACTTGTTTCCTCCGAATCTTCAATGCCAGCTTTTGTTGCTTTTGCCCAAACTCGGGTGCGACCAGAGATAGCGATGGGCGCAGTATAGGTTGCATACGCCCCGGTGTTATTGTAGCTATCATCCGTTTTGTATAGGATTGTTTCTCCTGCTTTGCCCAAAATAGAAGCTGTCTTGGTCGAATGGTCAAAAGAAATAGTAGGAGTCGTACAAGCCCCCTTTTTCATTAGTATTACCTTATCAACAGAAAAGGTCTTATTGGTATTGGCAGAGGTTGCAGTCAAAGTCAAGGTCACTTCTTCGTCATCGTCATAGTAGGTACTGTAGGTAACAACGCCTGAAGTAGCATCAACAGTTGCATGATCAGCAGCATTGGCAGAGAGAGACCATGTATAGGTGAAAGACTCCGCTGTTGGTTTTGCATTCAGTGAAGTGCTATTATCTGTTTTGAAATAGTGATCAGTGTTGTTGTAGAAAATGTAGTCAATATAACCTTGCGTGAAGGAAGCATTTGTCCTAGAGTAGGTTTTATTACCTATTGCATCAAATACATCTGCACCAGAGATAGTGGGAGCGGTTGATATTTCCCTATAGGTATCTTTCGTTACTGCGAAGACTACGTTGCGACCACCATTTGTTGTAGAAGTGGTACGTGTCCAATCACTATCGTAACGTAAATAATAGTAGTTAGTATAAAGAGTTTGACCTGTTGTACCAGATTCCGTTCCACCGAGAGTACAATTGCGGTTGTTACCTGTGCCAATTATGTTTTGACCATTACGTATATAGTTAGTGCCATTAGTAAATGGCCCACCACTGGTACCACGCCAAATACAGGTTGATGGATTAAACGTTGTCGTTCCTGCAGTCGAATTATCAAGATAGTTAGAACCGCTAAACATAACGTATCCATCCCTAACTGAACTTTCCAATCCTTCCGGCACCAATCCCAATGGATGGAATTCAGCGAACTGCATTACATCCCAACTGTTATTCGGATTTTCATGAGCAGTGACAGTAAACTTAAAATACTTATATGCCCTAGTTGGCGAACAAGTGAATGAATATTCTGTATAGTTTACATCCTGAAGAACATTGTCATTGGTAACTGTGACAATTGTTTCATACGTTCCATTCTGAGTGTTGCAGCCTTGAATGGTCCAGCTCTGCGGATTGCGGCCAGTGTATGAAGTATTATCATTTGCTGTTGTGATAGTGTATCCGGTAAGAACTATCGGGGATGATGCCTCAACAACAACATAAGCCCCTTGGGAATAATTGGTTGCAAAATACGAAACTGCCATTTTGGTATAAACATCACCATCGCAAGCACTCTCGTACCCTTCTCCTGTGGTGGTACTTGAAGATCCCTCCACTGGAGTAAATGTTACCCCAGTAGTATTATCTGTCCATTGTTGCGCCCACGCGTTCACGCTTGCCAGCAGCAGGCAGAGGAAAGTGAGTATTCGGATGCTTATTGAGTTGGATCGTAGATTTCTCTTCGTAGATTTCATTTCGGTTTATTATTTCAAATATCGTATAAATTGCAAAATTACAACTTTTTTCTATATCGAACAAATGTTTTAGAATTGGGGGGGGGGGCAAGTGGTTGGTGTACAGTATTTTATGTGTGAAATTATTTTTATTTGTAGTTTTCTTTTGACTCGCAAGGCGTCTGTTTCCTTGGTGCAGATCCGCGATTTTTCGCATGATTGGCGTTGCGCCGTGGGCAAAAATATAGGTGATTATATATACAAGTTGTCCACAACAATAGCAAATACTCTCTCTTTGCTTGCGCATAGAATTAACTTCGTTGATGTTTCCTCACTCCGGCCTCAAGTGCAAGCACTCGGGCACTCCGTTTCGAAACATTGAGACTGAAAGAAATTATCAGAAATCAATCAGAAATAATGTTCGCATAGGTC
>JAKSMS010000011.1 GCA_024400415.1 Bacteroidales bacterium
GATGGTGGTGACCTTGGTCTTGTCGATCACGGTGAAGTGCTTGGTGTCCATCTCGGAGGAGGCATTGGACTTCTTGCCGATGCCGAGGAATCCGCCGGACTCGCTTACGATGCCGAGGTTCTTGAGCTCGTCGGCGGTGCCGATCACGAAGTAGGCCTTGTTGGCCTCAGCGGTCTGCTGGGCGATGGTGGCATCTTTCTGCTGGTTGGAGGCGGTGAGGTTGTCGACATTGCGGTTGAGGTCGGCGATAACGACGTTCTTCTTCTCGAGCTCGGAGAGGAGGTCGTTGATCTGCTTCTCCTGGGAGTCTACGCGTTCCTGGAGGCGGGCTACGAATTCTTCGAGCTGGGTGTTCTTCTTGCCGAGGGCTGAGAGCTTGGAGTTGAGGTCGGCAAGCTTCTTCTTGTTGTCGGCCAGCATCTCGTCGATATTGGCTATCTGGTTGGAAATCTCGCCCTTGACGGTGGAGTTGCCTTCGAGGTTGTTCTCCTTGAGGCTCTTGACTGAGCTGTACTTGTCGGAGATCATGGCGAGGTTGTCTTCGATCTGATTGAGCATATCGAAGAGGGAATTGATCTCATCGTCCTTGGAATCTACGATAGCCTGGAGGGAATCCTTCTCGGCCTGGATCTTGTCGATTTCAGCATTGCCGCAAGCGCCATACATAAGGCCGCCTAATGCGAGACCTAATACGAGGTATAATCTTTTCATAATTTTCGGTTCCTTTCTTGGTTGCTTATACAATATTTTTTAATAAAATGGGTTATATTTGTGAGTAAAACGACTTGGAGTCCGTTTTATTGTGTTTCTTGCCAACGAGTAATAAAAAAAATCCTAAAAATACATGAAGAAACTCTTAAAGACCATCTTGATCATGACCATAGTAGCCACCGCAACGCCTGCCGAAGGCCAGAAGGGCAACCCTCTGCTGCAGGACTGGAAGACGCCTCACCAGACGCCCCCTTTCAGCAAGATTAAGAACAAGCATTTCGAGCCTGCCGTGAAGGAGGGCATCAAGCAGGCCGAGGCCAACATCAAGGCCATCACCAACAACGCCGAAGCGCCCACCTTCGAGAACACTATCGTGGCCCTGGAGACCTCGCAGGAGCTGCTGAGCCGGGTGACTGCCCTGCTCTTCAACCTGAACGAGTGCAACACTAACGCCGAACTGCAGAAGATAGTGCTGAAGGTGTCGCCCGAGCTGACGAGTTTTGAGAGCAGCGTGTCGATGAACGCCAAGCTCTTTGCCCGCGTGAAGACGCTCTACGACAAGCGTGCCGCCCTTGGGCTGACCGCCGACCAGATGAAGCTGCTGGAGGACACCTACCTGGGATTTGTGCGCAACGGCGTGAACCTTGGCGAGGACGAGCAGAAGGCCTTTGCCAAGAACCAGGAGCGCCTCTCTGAACTGACGCAAAGATTCAACCAGAACGTGCTGGCCGACAACAACAGCTACACGCTGCACGTGACTGATAAGGGCCAGCTGGGCGGACTGCCCGAAAACGTGCTGGCCGCTGCCCGCGAAGAGGCCCAGAAGCGCAAGCTGGAGGGCTATGTGTTCACGCTGGCTTATCCCTCTTTCGGACCTTTCATGACCTATGCCGACAACCAGGAGCTGCGCGAGCAGATGTGGCGCGCCTATAACAGCCGCGGCAACCGCGGAGGCGAGACGGACAACAACGACCTGATACGCCAGATAACCGCGCTGAGACTGGAACAGGCCAAGCTGCTAGGATATAGCACCTATGCCGAATACGTGCTGTCGAACCGCATGGTGGAAAGTCCCGCCAGACTGAAGAAATTCCAGCAGGACCTGTATAACGCCTGCTATCCGGTAGCCGTAAAGGACCTGAAGGCCGTGACGCGCTACGCCAAAGAGAATGGCCAGATAAAGAGGCTCTACCGCTGGGACGTGAGCTACTGGACCGAAAAGCTGAAACAGGAGCAGTATAACTTCGACGAGGAACAGCTGCGCCCCTACTTCCAGCTGGAGAAGGTAAGGCAGGGCATCTTCGACCTGTACGGACGCCTATACGGACTGACCTTCAAGGAGAACAGCGACATAGAGGTGTACCACCCCGACGTGAAGGCCTTTGAGGTGAGCGACGGCGGCAAGTTCATGGGCGTGCTCTACCTGGACATGCACCCACGCGAGAGCAAGCGCAGCGGCGCCTGGATGACCGAATTCCGCGACCAGAACGGCATCAAGGGACATGAACACCGCCCCCTGATACAGGTGGTATGCAACTTCTCGAAACCCGTGGGCGACAAGCCTGCCCTACTGAGCTTCGACGAGGTGGAGACCTTCATGCACGAGTTCGGCCACGCCATGCACGGCATGCTGTCGGAGGTGACCTATCCGTCGCAGAGCGGCACCAACGTGTACCGCGACTTCGTGGAACTGCCCAGCCAGATCATGGAGAACTGGTGCTACGAAACCGAATTCCTCAACACCTTCGCCCGCCACTACAAGACTGGAGATCTGATTCCTGCAGAATATATTAAGAAGATTCGCGAATGCCAGAACTACATGGCAGGATACTACTGCCTGCGCCAGCTGAGCCTGGGCATGGTGGACTTCGCCTTCCACTCGATAACCGAGCCTATAGAAGGCAAGATTGAGAACTTCGAGCAGGCCCACATGGTAGAGCTGATAGCCCCCGTGGAGGGCTGCAACACCAGCACGGCCTTCACCCACATCTTTGCCGGAGGCTATGCCTCGGGATACTACGGCTACAAATGGGCCGAGGTGCTGGACGCCGACGCCTTCAGCCAGTTCAAGCAGAACGGCATCTTCGACAAAGCCACCGCAACGAGGTTCCGCAACGAGGTGCTCTCTAAAGGCGGCACCGCCCATCCGGCACAGCTCTACCGCAACTTCATGGGAAGAGAACCCGACCAGAACGCCCTGCTCATCAGAAGCGGATTCATCCTGCCGATGCTGATCCAGAAGTAAGAATTGAAAGTTGAAAGTTGAAAGTTGAAAATTGAAAGTTGAAAGTTGAAAATAGTTGTGGGACAACGGACCCCGAACCTTGAACCTTGAACCTTGAACTTTGAACCAGCTTTGAACCTTGAACTTTGAACCTTGAACGATTCCAAACGAAGCGTCAGAAAACTCGTTTTCTAGACCGAAGTGCAGAATCGTCATGAGGCGAAGCCGAATAACCTTGAACTTTTGAACCTTGAACTATTGAACTATTGAGCTGTTGAACCCTTGAACTTTTGAACCTTGAACTTTTGAACTATTGAACTATTGAACTGTTGAACCCTTGAACCTTTGAACCCTTGAACTTTGAACTTTTGAACTTTTGAACTATTGAACCTTGAACTATTGAACTGTTGAACCCTTGAACCTTGATCCATACTATGAACGAAATATACGCCAAACAGATACTGAAGATATTTGCGAACAACCCGTTCGACGCCTTCAACCACAAGCAGATATCCTCACGGCTAGGAGCCCACGACAAGGGCACACGCCAGCTGGTGATGAACACCATATTGGAACTGGCCGAAGAAAAATTCCTGGTGGAAGACTCGAAAGGCAAATACAAGATCAACCCCAAGAGCATCAACGACGAACTGATGCCCGACAACTATGTGGTGGGCACGATAGACATGAAGGCCTCCGGCAAAGCCTATGTGATTCCCCAGAATCCAGACCTGACCGAAGACATCGAGATATCGGCCAACAACACCCGCCACGCCCTACACGGCGACACGGTAAAGGTAAGGCTCTTCCCTCAAAGGAAGATGCACAAGCCCGAAGGCCAAGTGGTAGAGATACTGCAGCGAGCCAAGACCCGCTTCGTGGGACGCATCCAGAAGCAGGAGAAATTCGCCTTCCTGCTCTGCGACAATAAGAATATGGTGGTAGACATCTTCATCTCCCTCTCCGACCTAGGCGGAGCCGAGGACGGCGAGAAAGCCGTGGTGGAGATGATCGAATGGCCAGAACGCATGAACAACCCCGTGGGCCGCGTGATCAAGCGCCTCGGACTGCCGGGCGACAACAACGTAGAGATGCAGTCCATACTGGCCGAATTCGACTTCCCGCTGGACTTCCCCAAGGAGGTAGAGGCAGAAGCCGCCAAGATAAAGGACCCTTCCGATAAGGACTTCGGCAGCCGCAAGGACTTCCGCAACACACTCACCTTCACCATCGACCCCGCCGACGCCAAAGACTTTGACGACGCCCTCTCCTATCGAGTACTGGAGAACGGGAACTATGAGGTGGGCGTACACATAGCCGACGTGTCGCACTACGTGCGTCCCGGCTCGCCCATCGACCGCGAGGCCTACCAGCGCGGCACCAGCGTGTACCTCGTGGACCGCACCATACCGATGCTGCCCGAAGTGCTGTGCAACAACGTCTGCTCGCTGCGCCCCAACGAAGACAAGCTCTGCTTCAGCGCCGTGATGGAGATGAACGACAAGGCCGAAGTGCTGAAGACCTGGTTCGGCAAGACCGTCATCAACTCCGACCGCCGCCTCTGCTACGAGGAGGCACAGCAAATCATCGATACCGAAGACCCCACGTCGCCCTGCGCCAAGGAGATACTGCAGCTGCACAAGCTGGCCTCGATACTGCGCGGCGAACGCTATAAGGAGGGCGCCATCAACTTCGAGAGCCAGGAGGTGAAGTTCAACCTTGACGAGAACGGCAAGCCCCTGGGCGTATACATCAAGGAATCCAAGGAGGCCAACTGGCTGATAGAGGAATTCATGCTGATGGCCAACAAGAAGGTGGCCGAGCACGTAGGGTCCCGCAAGCCCAAGGAGAAAGGCGCTCCCAAAACAGACAAGGGACAAGGAGCCAAGACCTTCGTTTACCGCGTCCACGACGAGCCAAACCCCGAGAAACTGAACACCTTTGTGGAATTCGTGGCCAAGCTGGGCTACAAGATGAAGATCGGCAGCCGCAAGGCGCTGGCCAACTCATACAACCAGCTCTTCGAGAACGTGCGCGGCCGCGGCGAGGAGAACATGATCGACTCCATAGCCATACGCACCATGAGCAAGGCCTACTACTCCACCCAGAACATCGGCCACTACGGACTGGCCTTCCCGTTCTACACCCATTTCACCTCCCCTATCCGCCGCTACCCCGACCTGATGGTGCACCGCCTGCTTGAGCGCTACCTCGAAGGCAAGGACAGCGTGAACGCCGAAGAATTTGAAGAATACTGCAAACACTGCTCCCTGATGGAGAAGCGCGCCGCCGACGCCGAACGCGCCAGCATCAAATACAAGCAGGCCGAATACCTGGCCGA
The DNA here is from genome assembly GCA_024400415.1 of Bacteroidales bacterium. Classification (GTDB taxonomy): domain Bacteria; phylum Bacteroidota; class Bacteroidia; order Bacteroidales; family P3; genus Colimorpha. Next base: position 5,277 of record JAKSMS010000011.1, read on the forward strand.
CAAGGTGGGACAGGTGTTTGAGGCCGTAATCTCAGGCGTAAGCAAATGGGGATTCTATGCCGAGATAGAGGACTGCAAGTGCGAGGGCATGGTGCCCATCGGAAGCCTCAAGGGCGACTACTACATGCTCGACGAGGACAACTACCAGATCATCGGCCGACGCTACGGCAAATGCTACAAGCTGGGCTATCCCGTGATGATCCGCGTGAAAGGCGTGGACATGGTGAAGAAGCAGATCGACTTCGAACTCGTGGACGAACGCGCCGAGATAGACGCCATCATGGACGAGGAGCCGCAGCGCAACCGCCGCAGAGGAAGCAGATCGCCCAAAGGCCAGCAAGGCGCCCAGAAAAATGCCAAGAGTCCCAAAGGCAGCAAGAGCAGAAGTGCCAAGCCTAAGGCCAGAAAGAAGAAAGAATAACGATAAGGAAGAGCCCCAGGGCTCTTTTTTATCTGATGAGGGTGACAGTTCCCACGATGGGCTTGTGAGGCTGGTAGGAGTCGATGGGCTCGAAGTCGATGCGATAGACGTAGGCTCCCATCGGACACTTGCGTCCCTTATAGGTGCCGTCCCAAGAACCATGAAGCCCGTCGAACTCATAGAAGCGCTCTCCCCATCGCTGATAAAGGGTCACCGTCATGGTGCGGACGCCGTTGCTGAACACCTTGAAGACATTGTTGTTCGTCAGATCCGGCGTAAAGGCATTGGGCACCCATATATCATACGTGCGCTCCACGATGAGGGACAGCCGGACGATGCTGTCGCAGCCATTGATAGAGGCATACGTCACCATAGGCTCGTTGGTGGACTCGGCATATATGTTGCCGTCGATCCACAGGAGGCTGTCGTTGATAAGATGATAATACTCCGTGGTATCGTAGGTCGGATAAATATGCACGTCGAGGAAAAGATAGGTAGTGTCATCGCCATGCGCCTCCACAGATTCGAAATGGCCCGACTGATGATAGGTATGGGGGCCGATAGTGAGTGGGCCGCAATGGGAGGTGTCTATCGCCACGGTGTCCACATGATGGATGACCAGGTGGAGCCGAACGATGCTGTCGCAGCCGTCTACAGTAGTGAGGGTGAGGGCCGTATTGATTGACTGGCTGTAGGTATTGCCGTCGATCCATAGGAGGCTGTCGTTGACAAGATCATAGACGTGGAGGGTATCGTAAGTCGGAAAGATATGCACATCGAGGAAAAGATACGTAGTGTCATCGCCATGCGCCTCCACAGATTCGAAATGGCCCGACTGGAGATAGAGCCGAGAACCGATAGTGAGCGGGCCGCAATGGGAGGTGTCTATCGCCACAGTGTCCACATGATGGATGACCAGGTGGAGGCGGAAGATGCTGTCGCAGCCGTCTGCGCCAGGAAGGGTGACGAGCGTGTCGACCGAATGGCTATAGGTGGTGCCGTCCATCCACAGATAGTCGGTATTGGTCAACTCCACCTGGATGGTAGTGTCGAACGTAGATCCAACGCTGACATGCAGCATCGTAGGACCTGTGCACAAGGTGCCCGGCAGCAGATAGTCGCCCGATGCAGTATAAATCAACCCGCCGTAAAAGACTGGGCCGCATTCGGAGAGGCTGACATGATTGGTGTCGCCCATGGACACCCCCACCGTATCGACTATGCCGCCCAAGGGGGCGTAATAGGCGCCCCAATTCTCGGTGGTGCCGTAGCAGAAGCCGGCAAAGCCTGCGGATGCCGTAGAGGCAATCTCGTGGTTGTCGATCGAGACCTCCCGGCGCAGATAGGAATAGGCACTTCCGGCAATGGGCGTGAAGCCGTGGAGCGGCGCGCCATCAAGGGTCATCAGGGCAGTATCCGCAGTATGGGTGGCTAGATTGATGTAATATTTGGGAGCATAGTTGGAGCGGCAGTCCATCAGCATCTTGGAGATACGGGCACTCTGCACGCCGTGGTCCATCGGGATAAGGGTGGTGAAGGCCACGTCGCCCCAGTCGCCACCTTGGTTGGACACCGTGCGGCTGGGATGGAACTGCCCCACACAGATCGGAACATCGGCCGTGATAACCGAGGCCGTGGTGAGATTGGAAAGATATCCAGTGAGTGTATCGACCGAGAAGGTGTTTGTCGAGACGCCGTTGTTGATGGTGACCGATCCGTTGCAACGGACAGCAAGCTTGAGTTTGTCGTTGTTGTGAGCCATATCCGGAATGGCCACATACTCAGTTCCCCACGACGAGATGGGCAGTGCCTGAGTGTAGGTATGGTCGGCCGAAATGGAAGTAGTTTTGGCCAGCGCATTGCCCATAAAGACGGCCACCTTCTTGTTGGCCGAAACCGTAGAATTAGTATAATCGGCACCTATCTGAGAGTGGAACACCATCACCTCTCCGCGATTGACAACCCCATAATAGGCGCCGGAGGGGATGCTGCCAGAATTAGCCGAAGCCGTGAGGCGTACCGTTACCATGGTGTTATCCTCCGTGCCCACGACCACAAAATCAGACGAAGCGTCATGCGAGCCCGCATCAGAAGGCTGCGTCTTGTAGGTCAGTATGCGATAATCCTTGCCCAGCGCCTCGACGGGAAGCACCAGCGCAGCATCAAAGGCCGTAGGCGAAGGGCAGCGGTTGTAGGCATAAAGGTCGATGGGCACAGTGCTGGTCACATAAAGGCCAGCCGGCGAGTTGGTGGTCAGGGTTGGATAAGCCTGGGCTGAAGGGATAGAATAGTAGGTCTGCACATTGGCCTGAAGAGGGACATTTTGGGTCCACCCAGTATTGGGGTTGGTGATAGTGAGCGTGCCGCTCTGCGACGGATTGACTGCCAGGAAATAGGAAGACCACGTATTGACTGGTGCCATAGGGAGAAAAGCCACCCAGAAAGAAGTGCCCCGTGTAGAGACCTGGCACCAAGCCGAGGCACAGCCGCAAATCAGTGCAACCAACAGCACAATCTTTTTCAGTATCTTTGCCATATTCATTCCTAGTAGGTTCTAAAAGTTCAACTTTTTGTTTGCAGGTGTTCGACGGAGAGCCTAGTTAAGCCGATTCGCACCTGATTTCAATTTTGGGGGTTCTACTCAAGACGTCTTATTCACTTTGCATAGCCCAAGCGAGCCCCTGATCTCGCTTAGAAAGACGCTGCAAAGTTACAAATTTTTTTTCACTTCACCATTTTTTTCTATCTTTTTCTCGCCTACTTTTTTTTAAACAATGATAATTATCACACATTACACGAGTCGAAACATTTTGTGTAGCCGCCAATAGTCGTCATCACGGCTCTCCGAAGTGCTGCTTGATGATGCAGATAAAACTGAAAGTTAGAAGCAACAATTTTTTTTTGGCGGAAGCGTTATTGTAGGCATGAAAGAGATTGAAATACTCAATAGCGGCTTCGCACGGCAGGCCGAGATGCTGCTGGCGCCGGCCATCAAGGCGGGATTCCCGAGTCCGGCCGAGGACTATATCCACGACTCGCTCGACTTCAACCGCGACATCGTGAAACACCCCGAAAGCACCTTCTACGGCAGGATCTCGGGCGACTCGATGATAGACGCCGGCTTCAACGAGGGCGACCTAGCGGTCATAGACAGGTCCAGAGAACCGGCAGATGGCGACGTGGTGGTGGCCTATATCAACAACGAATTCACCATCAAATACCTGGACCTCTCCCACAAGGGGGAGGGCTACATAGAGCTGAGGCCCGCCAATGCGAAATACCGCCCCATCCGCATCGACGAGACCGACGAATTCGAGGTGTGGGGCGTGGTAAGCTATGTGATACACCAGCTATGAAGTACTACGCCGTAGTAGACTGCGACAACTGCTATGTGAGCTGCGAGCGGGTGTTTCGACCCGACCTTAGGGGGAAGCCCGTGGTGGTGCTGTCGAACAACGACGGCTGTGTGGTGGCGCGCTCCAACGAGGCCAAGGCGCTCGGCATCAAGGCGGGCATGCCGTTCTTCAAGCTACAGCAGGAGTTTCCGGACAACAAGATTGCCGTGTTTTCGAGCAACTACGAGCTCTATGGCGACCTGACAGCCCGCATCATGGCCATCATCAGGCAGGAGTCGCCGGGCTATTTCCGCTACTCGATCGACGAGGCCTTTGTGACCCTCGACCATCTCGACGGACTGGACATCAAGGATTGGGGCGAAACGCTGCACAAGAAGATACTGCAGCGCGTGGGCATGCCGGTAAGCATCGGCATCGCCCCCAACAAGACGCTGGCCAAGATGGCTTCGCACTACGCCAAGCACTATCGCGGCTACAACCACTGCTGCCTCATCGACACTGACACGAAGCGGAGGAAGGCCCTGTCGCTCTACGACATCGACGAGGTGTGGGGCACCGGCCGCCGCTACGCCGAGAAGCTGCACAAGGTGGGCATCGCCAACGCCCTCGACTTTGCCAGCATGCGGCGCGAGGAGGTCAACGCCATGTTCCGCAACATAAATGCGCTGCGCACGTGGCGCGAACTCAACGGCGAAGACTGCGTGCCCGACGAGGTGATGGCCAAGAAGAAGAGCATTTGCGTGAGCAGGAGTTTCGACGGCATGGTGGCTGACTTGGACACGATAAAGGTTCATGTGGCAAACTTCGCAGCCAGGGTGTCGGAGAAACTGCGCAAGCAGGGCTCCTCGGCAGGAGTGGTGGGGGTGTTTGTGGCCACGAATCCCTTCAGGGAGGACCTGCTGCAGTATTCCAACTTTGCGGAACACCGATTCCTGACTCCGACCAACGCGCTGATAGACATCAATAGGGCCGCGATGGCTTGCGTGGAGCAGGTTTATCGCGAAGGGTACCGCTATAAAAGGGCGGGGGTGATAGCCATGAGCATAGAGAGCGGAGGAGCCGTGCAGACCAACTTCTTGGACTTCGATGCGGAAAGGTTTCAGAAGATGAAGCGGCTGGACGAGGTGGTGGACCGAATCAACAAGGTGAACAGCACGGAAACCATCGTGCTGGGCGCCCAGCAGTACAAGGGGACGGGCAAGGCGCAGAAATGGGAAGAGGTGATCAAGCGCGACTACAAGAGCCCGAACTACACGACCCGCTGGAGCGACATCATGAAACTGAAATAGCGGCCGGAGGCCTATAATAAAAGTCAAAAGGCCGCTCAAACAACGAACAGCCTTCAGAACTTGCGTAATCAAAATTTGGGTGTCATCTCGAGGAGCAAGACTGCCGCTATTTGCCGCATCTCTGCGTGAACAGCTAACATAAAAAAGGAAAGGAAAAGGATTAATGTCAGCCTTGATGAACGAGATTGATATGCCAAACTCAATATTTTTTTCGTGGGCGGTCTATCTCTCGACATGCGCTTCCACGTGATTGTTTTCGATGCAAAGATACGACTATTTTCGATATACAGGCGCAACTGGCCATGAGTTGTTGTTGCTCGAAGCGAATAATGCATTTGCATCAATTGTTGCACTAGTTGTTGTATATTATTACAATATTGGTACACAGCAACATATCGCTACATCATCAACCGAAACGCCACCCAATAAAAAATAAAAGCAAAGAACAGCAATAACTTCTCGCAACGCCACAAAAACGAGGCAAAACAGGGCATGCGGAACGGCAGTTTGCTCAAAGGGAGGACCTAAACCACCGCTGCCCGGATCATGAGACGAACTGGAACGGGATAAAAAAAAATTTTGCAGGTACGATTACTTTACGTATCTTTGCAGTTCAATTCCATTGATAATAGAAACGTAATCACGCACACAACATGAAGCGACTCGTCACCCTTATGCTGCTTGTAGGAGCCTGTCTGACGGCTCAGGCACAAGAAACATCGGCAACGCTGCTCCACGACCTCGACGCCGGCGTGAGATTCATGGGCGTGACTACGATGATCACCTCGGCCCTGCTGCTGGCATTCACCAACCGAGGCAGGATCAGTTCGGGCGTATATTCCCGCTCGCGAATACTGATGATCATATCCACGGTGCTGCTAGGAACGCTCATGCTCGGCCAATTCGTAGGCCACTTCAGAGAGCGCAGCCAATGCCTCTCGTGGGCAATCAGCCTGCTGGTGCTCTCGGTAGCGCTCACTTCGATAGGCTTGGGACAGATGAACCTGCTGCGAGCCGGACACAAGATGAAGCTGCCTGTATTGAAGGTGATAACCTTTATATTGTCCTGCTACGTCATCACCATCATTGGCTACTATACCGGATACCTGATCAATGACGACGCCCCATGGAAAAGCGCCACAGCCATAGTGGCACTGCTATTCACCCTGAAGCTCGTACGCATGATGCGCATCATACTTTTGGACACAAAGAAGGTGCGCGTGACCCTGAACGACGAAGAACTGGAGATGCGCCAGCGAGTGCTGAAATACACCTCGGTGAGCGCCACATGGGTGCTGGCCCTCTCGCTGATTTCCCCCTGGATTGGATTGGTGTCGTACCCATTCGTGCATACGCTGCATGGATTCGTGATGTTTGGGCTTATGACCTGGTATGTGGCGAGCTTCATCATTTACGGCAACAAGATGGACGAGGTGATCTCCCTCGAAGACGAGATTCGCGAAACCCTCGAGACCAAAGACCCCGAAACGCCCGACAGCAAGGAGGACGACCAGCTCATTGCCGAAAAAGTGGAGGCCTGGATTGCCTCTAAGGCATTCTCGGACCCATCAATAAGCATCGATCTGGTTTCGAAGAACATGGGGCTGACGCCAGGCACACTGAGTCGATTCCTGAGCGACCACTATGATATTAAATACCGCAACTGGATATCGCACCTGCGCATAGAATACGCCAAAGAGCTGATGGTACAGAATCCTAACTACTCCATCCAAGCCATTTCGGACCTCTGCGGATTCAAGGACAGGACTGCTTTCCAGCGCACCTTTGCCCAATATGTGGGCATGCCTCCACGCCAATGGGCCAACGCTAATGAGGGTATTAAGAATTAAGGCTTTAGACTTTCGTTTTAAGATTTACGGCTTTAGGCTTGCCTGAATGAGAAAAAATGCGTATTTTTGCAGAATCGTACGCGTGTGCGCATTCGCGCACGCATCATTATTAATTACTGATAATCAAAACATAATATACAATGGCAGAACTGAGTGAACAAGAACAGATTCGTCGTAACTCGCTTAACGAACTGAAGAAACTGGGTATCAACCCCTACCCCGCAGCCCTCTATGAGGTGAATGCCAAATCTACCGAAATCCTCGAAAAATACCCACAGGACAACAGCCTGTTTCAAGAGGTGAGCATTGCCGGCCGCATCATGAGCCGCCGCATCATGGGCGCAGCCTCATTCGTGGAACTCCAGGACAGCTACGGCCGCATCCAGCTCTACGTGAAGCGCGACGAGATATGTCCAGACGAGGACAAGACTATGTACAACACCGTCTTCAAGCGCCTGCTCGACATTGGCGACATCATTGGCGTGAAAGGCTATGTGTTCACTACCCAGACGGGAGAAATCTCTATCCACGTGAAAAGCATTACCGTGCTGAGCAAGAGCCTTCGCCCACTGCCTATCGTAAAAGAGAAGGACGGACAGGTATACGATGCCTTTGAAGACCCCGAGTTGCGCTACCGCCAGCGCTATGTGGACCTGATCGTGAACAACGGCACCAAAGAGACCTTCCAGAAGCGCGCCACCATCGTACGCACAATGCGCCAGGTTTTCGACGAGGCTGGATTCACCGAGGTTGAGACCCCTATGCTGCAGCAGATTGCCGGCGGCGCCAGCGCCAGACCCTTCATCACCCACCACAATGCACTGAATATCGACCTCTACCTGCGTATCGCCACCGAGCTGTACCTCAAGCGCCTCATCGTGGGCGGCTTTGAAGGCGTATACGAGATCGGCCGCAACTTCCGCAACGAAGGCATGGACCGCTCGCACAACCCTGAATTCACCTGCATGGAGCTCTACGTTGCCTATAAGGACTACAACTGGATGATGGAATTCACTGAGAAGCTTCTGGAGCGCATCTGCATCGCCGTGAACGGCTCTACCGAGGTGAAGATTGGCGACAATGTGGTAAGCTTCAAGGCTCCTTATCGCCGCCTGCCTATCCTAGAGGCCATCAAGGAGAAGACCGGCTACGACCTGGAAAAGATGAGCGAGGACGAGATGCGCGAAGCCGCCAAGAAATGCGGCGTGGAGGTGGACGACACCATGGGACGCGGCAAGCTGATCGACGAAATCTTCGGCGAGACCTGCGAGGGCACCTTCATCCAGCCAACCTTTATCACCGACTACCCCGTAGAGATGTCGCCACTCACCAAGATGCACCGCTCTAAGCCCGGCCTCACCGAGCGCTTCGAACTGATGGTGAACGGCAAAGAGCTGGCCAACGCATACTCCGAGCTCAACGACCCAATCGACCAAGAAGAGCGCTTCATAGAGCAGATGAAGCTGGCCGACAAGGGCGACGACGAGGCCATGATTATCGACCACGACTTCCTGCGCGCCCTGCAGTACGGCATGCCTCCTACCAGCGGTATCGGCATCGGCATCGACCGACTTGTGATGTTCATGACCGGCAAGCCTAGCATTCAGGACGTACTGCTGTTCCCACAGATGCGCCCCGAGAAGAAGCCTACCGTAACCACCGACGAAGAGTTCGTGGCCCACGGCGTAGCAGCCGAGTGGGTTCCCGTGATCCGCAAGGCCGGCATCAACACCATAGCCCAGCTCAAGGAAGCCAACCCCAACAAGCTCTACAACGACTTGAACGGCCTCCGCAAGAAGAACAAGATGGACATCCCTCCTGTTCAGAAAGAAGCTGTCGAGGCTTGGATCAACGCATAACGACACTCTAGATAGAGAAAAAAAAGAAGAAGAGCGGCCATAGACCGCTCTTCTTTATTGCTATAAAAAAGATTAGATAATCCTTGTCCAATCGATTGGGTCAAGCCCTTGCTGCTGCAAGAGGGCGTTGCATTTAGAGAAATGCCGACACCCAAAGAAACCGCGATACACGCTCAAGGGCGACGGATGCGGCGCTTCGAGAATAAAATGCTTGGAACGGTCGATGAGGGCAGCCTTCTTGCGAGCATATCCGCCCCACAACAGAAAGACGAGTCCGCTTCGATTAAGCGAGAGGGCGCTTATGGCAGCATCGGTAAAGGTCTCCCAACCCTTATTTTGGTGGCTTCCGGCAAGATGTGCCCTAACCGTCAACGTAGCATTGAGGAGTAGCACCCCTTGATCGGCCCATCCGGTAAGATTACCCGAAGTGGATGGGATTTGCGTTCCTAGATCGGAGTTGATCTCCTTGATAATATTCACCAGCGAAGGCGGCACCTGGACCCCTTGTGGGACAGAGAAACACAGGCCATGAGCCTGGCCCGGCTCATGATATGGATCTTGGCCTATGATGACAACCTTCACCTTGTCGAATGGGGTATGGTCGAAAGCCGCAAAGATGTCGCCACCCTTAGGATAGACAGCATACTGCTGGCGCTCAGCCACAAGAAAAGCCTTGAGCTGTTCGAAATAAGGAGCATCAAACTGTGGCTGCAGCTGTGCCAGCCAAGAAGGATCTATCTTCACCATAGAGTTAAGACTTAAGGCCTTTAGTATTCAAAAAGGAATGGATTGTTGCGCTCGTCGCCGATAGTGGAGAAATCGCCATGGCCTGGAAGAACGGCATAATCGTCGTCGAGGACCAACAACCGCTCGCGGATGCTGAGGATCAGCTTATCGAAACTGCCGCCCGGAAGGTCGGTACGTCCAATAGAGCCACAGAAGAGGGCGTCGCCCGTGATGACATGCCTCTCTTGGTGCAGCACGAAGGCCATGCTGCCCTCGAGATGGCCAGGAACCTCGCGGCACTCTATCTCAGACTCACCAAGCATCAGCTTAGATCCCTCATGAATGAGCACACACTCCACACTTCCGAGATCGGCCAAGTCGAACCCCATTGCAGGAGCATAGACTGGAGCCTGCTGCAAAAATGGGAGGCTATCCTTATGGAGATGCACCGGAAGATGATAGGTATCGCAGGCATGCGCCAATCCGGCCAGATGGTCCACGTGGGCATGAGTGAGCAATATATACTTCACCTTTAGACTATTGCGCTCGATATACTGGTCCAACTGAGCATCCTCATAAGAGGCCAAAGCGCAAGGATCTACGATAGCGCTCTCGCGAGTGGCCTCGTCGAAAAGCAGGAAGCAGTTGGTCTGATAATGATTAAATACAAACTGTTTGATCTGAATCATAACTGATGGTATTAGAAGTGGAGGTTAGCACCCAGACAGGCCATAAAGGGCAGCTGGTTGACGCGGTCGAAAGTAACGCGGTCGAAATAGAAAATGTTTTGGCGGCTGTAGACATTGGTCATGCTGAGACTAATCTCCAGCATGGTATGCTTGCCGAGCACGATCTTGCGCTTGGCGCCAAGGTCGAGGCGATGATAGCTAGGCAGACGCCCGCCATAAATCTCGCCATAATGGAGGCCCAGCTGGCCGGCACCAGTGGTATAATCGGTATTGACACCGCCGGCAAAAGAAATCTGCTCATAGGCGCCTTGAGTCTGCGTGAAGGGGAATCCGCTGCCAAAACTCCAGCGGCCGCTAATTTCCCAGTCGTGGTCTTCGCCCAAAGTATAGGTTGCCATAAGGTTGACCGTATGGCGGCGGTCGTAGTGAGGGCTATAGGTACGGACATCGTCGGTACGGGAAACCCATCCCAGAGAGTATGTGGCCCAGATATAGAGCGGACCGAAATCGTAGCATGAGCTGATGTCCAAACCATAAGCCTTTCCCTTCTCATAGATGAAGTCCTTGAGGAAATACTCCGGCTTCTCATAAGCGCCGCCAGGAGCATAGGCTGGGTCATTCTCATCATACATCTGGTTGTGGTTGCTATTGAGCAGCTGGCTGAAGTTCTTGAAATAGAGCTCCGCATTCACGTTCCAGAAGGTGGTGATATCGTATTCAGCGCCAAGGATCACATGCTGAGCATGCTGCACACACCCCTCTTTGGGCTGGCCCATGAAGGTGCTGGCACAATTGAGGGCGCCCGACCCCGTCAGGAATCCGCTGAACAGATTCACAATATCGGCATCAGAACGGGCATCAAGGAACACCTGGCTATAAAGGCCTCCGGCAAACTTGAATCGCAGATTGTCAGTGGCATTGAATTTAGCGGCCAAGCGAGGCTCGACGCTCGTCTCCGAAAGCGACGTATAGTTCACAATTCGTACGCCAGGGTCGAGCAGCCATTTATCGAGATGCACATTATAGGCGCCAAACAGCGAGAAGTTGGTAATATTCTCTGCCTGGCTCTTCGAGATACCGAAATCGTTGGTGAACTTATAGTCGGTGGCATAGCCCTCGAAGCTTAATCCATAAGTAAGCTTATTCTTGCCATAGAAGTTGGCGATATCGAAGGTCATGTTGAAGCCGCCTATGCTGCTATACTTATCCGCGCCCGAGGCGTCGTTCATATTGATACGGTAGTTTGAGTAGGCCAGACTGCCCTCCACAACCGTCGAGGATCCAGTTGCCAGCACAAAGTTGCCGCCAACGCCATAATTGTTCCAGTGATAATCAGCAAGCGACTGGTAGTTGCTGACCTGGTCGTCGTAGCGGAAGCCAAAGAAGTTGGCCTTACTGCCCGTGCCCGAATTGACGCTGAGCTTGCCATAGAGGTCGGTGTAGTCAAACGGAAGGCCGCCTCCTACATAAGGGTATATTATCTCCGAGGTCTTGCTAAGATATGAATTCTTGGCAGAAACCACATAGGTGATCGTAGAGCGGTCATCGCCCTTCTCCTTCTTAAGGGGGCCTTCCATCAGCAGGCTGGCTCCAAACGTATTCAGACCCACCTTTCCGCTATGGCGCTTCTTATTGCCATCGCGCGTAGTAATATCCATCACAGAAGAGAGTCGGCCGCCATATTTGGCGCCAAAACCGCCCGTATAGATATCGGCATTCAAGATAAGGTCGGTCTCAAAGATTGAATAGAGACCGATAGAATGGAACGGATTATACACTATCATTCCGTCAAGCAGACATAGGTTCTGAATCATGGAACCGCCTCGGATATAGAGCTGTCCGCCCTGGTCGCCGGTGGAATTGACGCCGGGAAGCACCTGCAGATACTGCGCCAAGTCGGCCTGGCCGCCGATAGAGGGCATCTGCTTGATCTGCGAAGCACTAATCTTCTCTACCGAAACCTGGGTGAGGTTCTTGCGTTCCTCAACCTTGTTCTCAGTAATCACCACCTCCTTCATCATGGTGGCAGTAGGCTTTATCTGGATGGTGACCGACACCACATTCTTTTTTGCCAAGACCACCTCCTTGCGAAACTCCTCATAGCCCACATATCTGGCCAAAAGCGTGTAGGTGCCGTCAGGCACTTTGTTGATCAAGAAAAAGCCATTGATATCTGTAGTAGCGCCATACGAGGTGCCCTCCAGCATGATGTTTGCAAACGGGATTGCCTCTCCATTCTTATCGTCATACAACACACCCTTTACAGTATTTTGAGCAAAAGAGCCCATACAGCAGCAGGCAAAAAACAAGAGGATTAATAACTTTCTATTCATTTTATGGATTAATGGATAATCTTAAATATCATTTCTTTATACAGCTCGCCATCAGTAATGGAGCCCGAATTATTGACACCCTTCGATTTGAGGTCGGCATCGTAGAGATACTTGATGCATGAAGCCAGCTTGGGTAACGTATAGTTTTGGCTAGCCATCTGATAATCGGCCACCGGCCAGACCCTAACCCCCGCAGGGTCTTGAATATAGGCCATCACCTTGACAAAGAAAGCATACAGCATAGGCAGTACCATCTGGATAGGATTGGCCTTAGGATTAGCAGCAAAATTATTGACGATACGGTTGCACTTCTCTATATCGCGACGCGCAATAGCCGACTGAAGTTCAAAAACATTGTAGTCCTTGCTGATTCCGATATAGCGCTCCACCACGGCATCGCCGATCACCGTACCCTTAGGTTCGGCCACAAAGACTTTCGACAATTCGTTGGTAATCTTGCTGAGGTCGCTGCCCACATATTCCGAAATCAGGTTTGCCACCTTTTCCGTCACCTCATATCCATTCGACTTCACAAACTGCGAAATCCAAAGAGGCAGTTTGGCTTCAGCAACAGGATTGGCCTCAAACACAACGCCGGCCTTCTCGATAGCCTTATAGGCCTTAGATCGTTTATCAAGCTTCTTGTGGCGATGGCAGAACACCAATACCGTTTGAGGCTGCGGATGCTCAAGATATTTAGCCAGCAGGTCCCAGGCACCATCGCGCGTTGGAATGTCCTGAGCCTCTTTTACCATCACCAACTGCCGTTCCGACATCATGGGGTATCGCTGAGCTAGGGCAACAACATCGCGCATCTCGACATCGCGGCCATACAGTACCGACTGGTCGAAATCACGGTTTTCCTCAGGAACGACTATAGCTTCAAGAAAATCAGACACCCGGTCGATGAAATAATTTTCATCACCCGTGAGAAGATATACTGGAGCATACTTTCCAGCCTTGCAATCGGAAACAATCTGACTTTCAGTAATTGACATTTATATTACACTTTTTAATTATTGTACAAAAATACATAAAAAAAATGAATCGGCAAAATTACGCCCACACAAAGCTGCTCAAAAATAGGAAAAACGACATTAAAACGCCAAAAGCAGGCACATTTTAACCACCAAGCAAGGTGGGATTTTAAGACAGTATATAATTTTCGACACCTAAAAACGCATTTTTAACCCCAAAACACACATTTTAACCTCAATTGCAACCACCAAAAACTATCCAAGCAAAAATCACAAGAATTATTGTACTTTTGCAATCGCTTTGGTAAAGACGAGAGTTGGTCACACCCATATACCAAACGCAAATCTCATTAGTTATAAGGAAATAGAAAAACCGACTCATCCCCGAGTCGGTTTTTCTATTGCAAGAAGAACGGCCTCACCCGCAGGCAGAGCCACGCTAGGAGACCCACATTAGAATATTAAATGGCGCATATGTGCTATATATGTGCTATATATCTGCTATATATCTGCTATCTCTATAGAATAGGACATATATAGCACATATATAGCACATATATAGCACATATGCGCCAATTAGGATACGGATATAGGGCAGTAAGGAACTATGAAACAACGAAATAGGGAAGGATCTATAAATATGGAAATTCACACAAAAGGAGCGGAGTCAGACTAATCCACTAGCCTTTTCACAGAGTGGAGGCGATGGGTATAGCGGCCATACTTCTCGCTATAGATGCCACGCTCGCCTAGGCGGTCAATATGCACATCGCCTGAAGCATGGAGGATTTTTCCATCGCCTAGGTAGATTCCCACGTGGATAATCTTGCCGGAGTCGTTTGAAAAGAAGCAGAGATCGTTTCTCACCGCCTCCGACAGCGGTACTAGTTCACCCCGCAAGGCCTGCTGAGAAGCATCGCGAGGCAATGTGAAGCCAGCAATTTTGGCAGCCACCTGCACGAGTCCGGAGCAGTCTACTCCCATCAAGGTCATGCCTCCCCACAGATAGGGCGCGCCCATCAGTCGAGAGGCATAGGCAGCCATATCAGAAGCCTCCTCCCCTATTCCGCGCACAGCACGATAGGTACGCCCTGCAATACTTACCGCTCCATCAGGAACCCTAGCGCCCATAGGGAGCACCATCTGGTATGTCCCGTCCACCTCAACCGGTACGACGGCCTCTTGGGCAATCCTGAATCGGGTATTGAGCAGTTCTACGTCAGCATCAGTCTCGGGAGTCAGCTGCTTAGGGTTAACCCAGCCAAGATAGCCATCCATGCAATTGCGCACCTGATACCACCCCTCAGTTCTCTGCAGCACCTGGCAACTATCGCCAAACAGCATCTGACTCACCATCTCTGAGCGGTCAGAATCCTTGGCGCGCATAGGCACTACCGGCTGAAGTACAAGCATATAGTCTTCCTTAGGGCTCATATCTTACCTGCCTCAACCGAAAGTACTACTCGCTCCATCAGGTTATCCTCTTTGCTATGGATTGGATCGTATTGCTTCTTGAGGTTATAGCCCCACAATTTGGCAAAAGTCTGATAGAAACCGGCTCTCAAATGTCCGCGCATCTCGTCAACGAGCTCATACGAGGTCAGACCCGTTTCGCGATCAACCAGCTTGAGCAGCACGCGTCCTTGCGAGGTTGTAAATCCCTTCAACTCATCAGTAAACTCACCCAACAATTCTTTCTCCATCTTCTTGATATAGGCCTTTCTGTCCTTTGGAGCCATCTTAGCGGCGGCGGCCTCTATCTGGTCGAGTCTCACCCTTCCCATCTTGGCATAGGGAAGCACCTTCTTCACATTGCGAATAAGCTTCTGGTTCTTACGAATCTCTTCTGGAGTGAGATACGACGATATTCCAGAAACCGTGGTACCCTTCATCTTGAAATAGGGAATCGTGTCCCCGTCAACGATGGCTGCATATACTAAGATGCGGTCTTGTGCATGAACTAAGCATGCCGACGAAACCAAAACAAGGGCAAATATTGACAGGATTTTCTTAAGCATATTGATCAAAATTTAAATTAAATAACTTGATTTCTTATCATTTATTATTTTACGCATGATTATTTCGAAAAAAAAGTGTACTTTTGCAATCCAAATCAAAACTCATCGTCCTATGAAGAAACCCGTACAAAGTTTCAACTTTTTCTATACCTTTTTCCGCCCATTGGTGGAATTCACCACTCGCTGCCACTACCACCGTCTGATTGTGAAGGGCCGCAGCAATATCCCTACTGATGGCAGCTTTATCTTCGCCCCTTGCCACCAGAACGCCTTAATGGAACCGCTGGCCGTATTGTGCAGCACGCCCCGTCCAGTCGTGTTCCTGGCACGCGCCGACATCTTCAACAACCCTACGGTAGCCAGCATCCTGAACTTCCTCAAGATCATGCCCGTATACCGCATTCGCGACGGCAAAGAGAATCTTGGCAAGAATGCCGAAATCTTCGATAGATCCAAATCCGTCCTCCTCGACGGCGTCCCCTTCTGCCTCATGGCCGAAGGCCGCCACAACGACAAGCACCAGCTGCTTCCCTTAGTAAAGGGCATGTTCCGCATAGCTGGCGAAACCCAAAAGGCCTTGGGCGACAAGCCCCTTTATATCGTGCCCACCGGCATCGACTACGACGAATACGAGCGTCCATTCAGCAATCTGATCGTGAATATCGGCAAGCCCATCCCCGTTAAGCCCTTCATGGAAACCTACGAAGAGAACGAGCCCTTGGCACTCAACCAGATGCGCGACGCCCTCCAAGCCGGACTTTTCGAGCAGATGCACGACATCCGCAGCCGAGAATACTACTCAGAACTTAACGCCCTCTGCAACGCCTGCAACAAGTCTGTGCGCAAAGAAGACGGCCTGCGCAACACCGCTTGGAACCGATTCCAGGTGCGCCGCCGCATCGCTCAGCGCCTAGACAAAATGGTGGCCGACGGTTGCGAGAAAGCCGCGCCTATCGTTCATCTCGGCAAGGAATACCAGCGAGTATGTGCTGAACTGAAATTCAACGAGAAACTTCCTGGCGAGCATTGGAACTTGGCACTCCTGTGCCTGAGCACTATCCTCCTTGGCGCCCTCGTAGTGGCCACGGTATGGAAGCCAGCACTGCTGCTCCTCTTGATGTGCTACCCCATCATCCTACTGCCCACCCATCTGATTCCTAAGAAGATTATCAAAGACCCTCAGTTCCGCAGCAGCGTCAACTATGGCATACGATTCGGAATCTCAATACTTTACACCATAGTGATGGCTGTAGTAGTTGGCATCAGCAACGGATTCTGGTGGGGCGTTCTGGCCTTCGATACTGCATTCGTCATGGGATTCCTTAGCGGAGACTTAGTCACCTGGGTACGCGGCACTTACGACAACTGGCGCTACCGTTTCGCCCAGCTGTTCCACCGCAGCCAGACCGACTATCTCGATCAGATCATACGCGAAGTATCTTCCAGCATGAAGGCTTAACGGTCATAGGTTCCAATGAATACACCTAGAACCCTCACCCTCGAGCGACAGCTGGAGCTGCTTAGAATGGAGCTCGCCTACGAACTTCGCGCCTACCAGCAACACCTCGAAAACGGAAATATCAGCGGCCGGGCCAACACCTCGTCGCTTCACTACCCCGTGACCCTAGGCCAGATCAACCGCAACGCCCTTGACCAAATCACGCTGCCCATCTACTACGACGCCGACGAGACCTCCGACTCCGATTTCGAACCCGGCAAACCCATCATGCTTTTCCGGGTGAGCAACGATGGCTCGCAAATCATCGAGCTGCCCCACCAATGCTACATCGACCACGTGAGCGAAGGATGCATCACCATCGCCGTACCCTCTATCAACATCTACAATTCTTTCAAGAGCATTGCCAGCCAGCACCTTATCGGCATCCAACTCTGCACAGACACCACTTCCTACAAGGTAATGCTCGAAGCCCTCACCAAGGCCATCCATAGTGAGAATCCCGACTTCTGCCGGCTCCGCGACACCCTCATCGGAACCTTAGCGCCGCGCTTCCGCCAACTGCCCCTGGTATCCTTTCCCTGGCTCAACCGCAGCCAGAATGAGGCCATACAGAAAGTCATCGAGGCGCAAGATGTTGCCGTTGTGCACGGTCCTCCTGGCACCGGAAAGACCACCACACTCGTGGAGGCCATCATCGAGACACTACAACGCGAAGAACAGGTGCTCGTATGCGCCCCTAGCAATGCCGCTGTCGACTGGATTAGCGAACAGCTCAGCCGCAGAGGCGTCAACGTGCTCCGAATCGGCAACGCCCTACGCATCAGCGACGAGATGCTGGAATGCAGCTATGAGCGCCGCTATGCCGATCATCCCGACTACCCCGAACTATGGAGCATACGCAAGGCCCTGCGCCAAGGCTTCGAGAAGGGCAAGTCCATTGAGAAGCAGGCCAAGCTCCAAAAACTGCGCGAACGCCAAACAGAACTGGAAATCAAAATCAATGCCGACCTCTTCAATCAGGCACGCGTCATCTCCTGCACCCTTATCGGCAGCGCCTACCACATACTCGAGCGCCATCATTTCAACACCCTTTTCATCGACGAGGCTGCGCAGGCCCTCCAGCCGGCATGCTGGACGGCCATACTCAAGGCCAACCGCGTCATCCTTAGCGGCGACCACCAGCAGCTGCCCCCTACCGTCAAGTGTCCCGATGCTCAGCACGGAGGTCTGGACCGCACTCTCATGCAGCACCTTGTGACGGCCAAGCCCCAATGCGTAAGCCTGCTCAACACCCAGTATCGCATGCACAGGTCCATCATGCAGTTCTCTTCCGACTATTTCTATCATGGACAGCTGACCGCAGCACCCGAGGTGGCCGATCGGCTCATCTCTCCGATGGACACGCCTCTAACTTGGATAGACACCTCGCAATGCCACTTTGAAGAAAAAGTCAACAACCGCACGCTTAGTCGCTCCAACGCCCAAGAGGCGCGACTCATGCTGCGCGTCATCCGCGACTATATCGACATGGTCAGCATGCCCAAAATCCTCGACAACCGCGTCGATTTCGGCATCATCTCGCCCTATAAGGCTCAGGTCAGATTGATACGCAAGCTATTGAAAATGCAGCATTTTTTCCGTCCGCTCAAGCGTCAGATAAGCGTAGGCAGCGTAGACGGATTCCAAGGACAAGAACGCGACGTTATCGTCATCAGCATGGTGCGCGACAACGACCAAGGTACCATCGGATTCCTACGCGACCTCCGCCGCATGAATGTGGCCATCACCCGTGCACGCATGAAACTCATCGTCATCGGCAACACTGAGACCCTGAGTCGTCACCCCTTCTACGCCAAACTGATCGCCCACTTCGAGCAGCACGGACAGATCCTTGTGGCGCAGCCTGAAGACCAGCAACAAAAATCATAAAAAAAGGAGAATCCCATCAGATTCTCCTTTTCTATTTCTTATAGTCTCACGACTCGACTGACAGCAGTGCCAGAATGGGTGGTCACCCTGACGAGATAAACGCCCGAACGAAGATTGGACAGGTCGATGCTGCTTCCTCTCACCACATCCACTATACAGCCTAGTTCGTCAAGAACCTCTATGCCGAGAATTTCCTCATCACCCATATCCACTTTCACCAAGCCGCTTGATGGGTTCGGATAAAGCGACATAAGGGGCATCTCAACAGCATTGACGCCAACGTTGCCTACATATATTCTTCTTATGCCGAGGTCATTACCAGCCGAGTTGCTCACAAACACATGCACCCAAGTCTCCATATCGCCATCAAATACCACATTCTCAAGCCTAGCGCCATCACTATCCCAATGGCCATTGCCCATAGTCCAAGAATAATCATCCACACGAGCCTGATTGAGAATAACAGCCTCAAAGTTCATCACCTCGCCAGGCTGCACATAGATATTGCCTTCTGTAGTGCCATTGTATTTTATCCTCACCTGAGGAGCAACCACCTCTTGACGGATAGACACATAGTCAATGGTCAATCCCACAGATATATCACCAGTATATATAGATGGGTCTGAATAATGCACAATCTTTATCCTAATTTCCTCGCCGCGATAGGCATCCAGGCAGATGCCGCGATATACCGGAGTCTCCTGATGCCAAACTGCCCCCTGAAACAAAAGGTCAGATTGTCCATCATGCTCCACATAGACAGAATAGGGCTCATAGGAATTCCCGTCAAGAGCCAACGTCCCCTCATACCAGGTAAACGACCAATTATCGCCCTCGCTAGGCATCATTATCACAGGCGACATCAGCACGTGGTCGGTACCCGTCGTGGAGGCACGAGACACAAGCGCGCTATTGCCAATATGATTTTGTACAGTTCCTGGTTCCCACTGATCGAAATAGCTCCAAGAAGTGCCGTCTGTCTCGTTGTCCGAAGCCGTCCAGCAGCCATTCTTCAACTCAAAGTCATCAGAGTATGGAAACACATCCACTTGGCAATTGGTGTTGATCACGGTATCGTCGGTCACTGGCAAACCGGCATAGAGGTTGATCTTGCCCCACCCCCAGGCGGTACTGCCCGTCGAGGGGATCACGCCGGTATACACGTCCTGCAATCCTGAATTATGCAGCAACTGATGCGCCTGTGCCGAAGTCATTTGCGGGTTGGCCTGCAGCCAAAGGGCCATGCAGCCAGTAACGGCCGGACACGACATCGAGGTGCCTTGCATGGCAGCATAATATTCAGTATTTCCATTGAAGGTCACCTGACCCACCACCCATGGACCGGTAGGGTCGCAATAGTCTACATCATATTTGTTTACGGCCGAATAAAGCATCTGGCCAGGACCTACGATATCGGGTTTCATACGCCCATCCAGCGTTGGACCATGGGATGAGAAATACGATAAGTCGCCTTCCTGTTCCGAAAAGCCATACGTGGTGCCGTTGAGGGCAGTCCAGTTTCGACGGCTCATGCACGAACCTACAGTTATCATCGTTCTTCCGATTCCGATTTCTCCAGTAGTATAGGCATTGTCGCCAGTCACCAGGCCGCTCAATCCGCCCGAAACCAGGTCGGCACTATTGGCCCAGCAATGAACCGTCGTGTTGTGTCCTACCAAGCGCACAACGACACGATGCGACGGATTGGGCAAGAATCCGTTTTCTACACGCACCAGTATGTCTGGCCTTCCGTTTGAGGGATCGGCATTAGTCACATAGAGAGTGAGCGAGCAAGAATGGCCCTCGCTATCGGTCATCGTGGCATTATAGGTGGTAGAATAAGCCGAAGGATAAAGATAGCTTACATCTTCAAAGACACCAGTGCTCACATCCACAATACCCAGTTGGACAAAGAAGGTGTCGCCAGGCATACCCCAGCAATCCACATAGGAAGATCCTCCTGAAGAACCCGAAAACGAGAGTATCGAGGCCACAGAAGTATCTGCTGTTGCATCCACAAACGTCTTGCTCAAATGGAGCGTCGAAGACCCTTCATTGCCTGCCGAAGCACAAAGCAGCACGCCCGGCGTATTTCCCACATAGTTGTCGCACATTTGGTCAAAGAGGGTTGTGCCGTCGTGGGGACCCACTTGCGATCCCAAACTCATATTGATCACGCAAGGCTTGCCCAGCGATGAGGCATAGTTCTTGATATAGTTGATGCCGTCGTATATGCCCGTAGACATCATATTGGTAGCCACCAGCACGAGGTCTGCATTAGGAGCCACGCCTCGGTATTGGCGAGCCTCTGCCATAGGGCCGCCGCAGCCTGCTGCAATTCCGGCCACATGCGACCCATGCGTCTCATTCGTATGGCTGCAGACGGCGTTGAGTATCGAACTCTGAGTCAGAAACTCCTTGCCATAGCTATAGCCGGCCGGATGGGTGTTGCATTGCATATTCTGGTCCCACACGCACTTCACCCGATAACGAGTTCCCGTAGTATCATAAAAAGTAGGATGGCCGTACTCGAATCCAATGTCGATAATGCCGACTATCACACCCGTACCGTCGTATTTCTCAGGCAGCATGTGCCCACGATTGGCATCGTCTGATCGCATCATTCGCGTGGCGCGCTCATTGTCCAATTCCATCTTCTTAGCCACATCAATCTGCAGACAAAGTCCCGATTGCGCAAAGGCCACAAAGTTTTCCAGCGGAATCATGGCCGACATCATATTGCCTTTATCGCCATTCACCCTGACCCCGTAGATGCCGAACTTGTCAGCCACCGACGTCTCTTCAACCTCTAAGAAGGCCGGCACATACACCTTTCCATCAACTCTTTGCAGCGAGTAGCGGCTTACCAGTTCGGACTCCGGAACCTGGCCCACATAAAGGTCGGCCAGCAAAAAAGCACCCATACACGAGAGCCCCGAAGTAGACACAACGCCCTCGCCACGAGGCGCCATCACAGACTTCATAGGCTGCAGCACCACCTGCTGTGCTAAGGTGGCAAAAAACAATGTCAGCGTAAATACTGATGCAAGAAACAATCGCTTTATAATCATAACAATATAATTTTCACATAAATAACTATTCTGCTCGCAGCAGAAAACACATGCAAATATAAGAAAAAATATTTTAGGATGCCCCTAAAAATTGCATTCAAGAGATTTCTGTTCTAATTGAAGCAGACTTGTCACTTGCACAATAAAGCACCCATGAGGCCGTTATTCCTACAAAAACACAAAACCAATCCACGCATGAGCCTGATTCCTCCCCCACTGCATCCCGGCGACAAAGTGGCAATCGCCGCCACCGCCCGTAAAATCTGCCCCGAAGAAATCGCACCAGCCATTCAGCTCTTCAAGTCATGGGGGCTTCAGGTAGTTATCCCCGACGGACTCTTCGAGTCCAATGGCCAGCTGGCAGGCACCGACGAACACCGCGCAAGACTCTTGCAGCAGATGCTCGACGACGATGAGGTCCGCGCCATCTTCTGCGCTAGAGGCGGCTACGGAACAGTGAGAATCATCGACAAACTCAACTGGGACCACTTTGCTCAACACCCCAAATGGATCATCGGTTACAGCGACGTCACCGTACTCCACAGCCACATCCAGCGCAACCTAGGAATCAGCACGCTCCACGCCACCATGCCCATCAACATCACCAGCCAGGCTGGCATCACTTGGGAGAAAAACGATGCATTGCGCACACTTTTCAGCACTTTGACCACCCAGACATACACCTTGCCCCTAACAGGCAGAATCATACAAAAAAGCAGTTACCCTATACAGCTCCATGGAGAGATTGTTGGCGGCAACCTATCTATACTCTACAGCCTCAGAGGGACCCCCTCCGACATCGACACCGACGGAAAGATACTACTCATTGAGGACCTAGACGAATACCTCTATCATATCGACCGTATGATGCAGAACCTAAGACTGGGACGAAAACTCAACAATATCAAGGCTTTAATCGTTGGAGCCATGAGCGATATTCACGATAATGCCACCCCATTCGGCATGAGCGCCCACGAGATCATTCTGGATGCCGTCAAAGATTACGACTACCCAGTTTTCTTCACCGACATGATCGGTCACGTTGGACTCAGCAACCATGCCATCCCCCTAGGAAAGCCCTGCACTATCACCGCAGAAAACAACCAGAATTTTGTTATAGAATTCTAGTACTGCTCCCCTATTTTTGCACTTCCAAAAAATCGTTAAAATATAGTATATTAAAAAAAAATCGTATCTTTGCATTTTCAAACTGCTCTGAAAGTGAGCCCAAAAGATACAGCTAATGCTGCTGATATATGTTCAACGACTAACCAATAGACTTGGCTATTCCATCAACGTGATGATGAAGCACCTGCTCAAGACAGAGTTCGAAATCACCACCAGCCGAGAAGCGTTCGACAAGCATGAAGGCGCCAAGTTTGGCTATTGTGAAGATCCTGTAGGAGACTCGCTGTGGCTTCAACCCACCTCTATCCTGTTCGAAACCTCCATTCAGGGCCAAGAACTTCACTACCATGAATACGAAGGCCTCCCTGCCATCTTCCCCGTCTACAACCGCCAGTCCATGCTGCCCTTCGACGTATTGGCGGCCACCTTCTACATGGTGTCAAGATACGAAGAATACCTCCCCCACCATACCGATGTCCATGGACGCTTCCTCGCCGAAGAGAGTCTGGCCTACCAGAAAGGATTCTTGCAGACCGCCATCGTAGACCACTGGGCAATCATGCTGAGAAACAAAATCCTCGAACGCTACCCAGATGCAGAATTCGGCAAGCGCACCTTTGAATTCGTTCAGACCGTCGACATCGACTCCGCCTTCTGCTATCGCAACAAAGGATTCTTCCGCACCCTCATCGGACTGGCCCGAGACATCCTTCAACGAAAGGACTTCGAGGCCGTTGCCGAACGATTTGCCGTGCTGACAGGCAAACGCGAAGACCCCTACGACACCTTCGAATACCTGCTCGACCACAAACGTTCCAAACTCATCTTCTTCGTCCACTTGGGCGACTACGGCACCTACGACAAGCCTACCAGCTACCTCAACGAGAACTTCCGCGACCTTCTCAACCACCTGGCCGACCACGCCAAGATGGGCATACACCCCTCCTACGACGTTCTTGAGCACCCCAACAAAGTGGCCGAACAGACCAACCGACTCCACAACATCATCCATCGCGACATCAAGCGCAGCCGGTTCCATTTCCTCCGACTCTCCATGCCCGATTCCTATCGAACACTCATCGAGGCAGAAGTGCTCAACGACTACTCCATGGGATTTGCCGAAGAACCCGGATTCCGTGCCGGCACCTGCTCCACATTCCCATTCTTCGACCTCACCGACAACCACGAGACCCAGCTATGGATACACCCCTTCTGTGTAATGGACACCACACTACAGAAATATAAAAAGATGACCCCAGACGAGGCTATGGACGCCTACCGAAACCTGATAGACGAGATAAAGTCAGTAGAAGGCAAGTTCAGCGGAATCTGGCACAATCAGAACTTAACCGACAAAAAGGAATGGACAGGATGGCGGGCCGTCCTCGAACAAACCATCGACTACGCCGTCCGATAATATACCCAAAAAACAAGAAAACATGATCAACTACAAAGAAAAACTGCATAAAATAAAAGCCTTCGTGTTCGACTACGACGGAGTGCTCTCCGACGGATTCATATGGATGCTCGACGACAAGCAGGCCGTACGCTGCGCCAACGTCAAAGACGGCTACGCGCTGCAATACGCCATCAAAAAAGGATATATAGTGGCTGTAATCTCCGGTGCCACATCCACCAGCATCAACAACCGCATGAGCCAGTTGGGCGTCACGCAAGTCCATACCGGCTGCGCCAATAAGATGGACACCTACCAGCAATTCCTTAAGGCCAACAGACTCCAGCCCGACGAGGTGGCAGTCATGGGCGACGACATCCCCGACTACCACATACTCCAACATTGCGGAGTTTCCGCATGTCCTGCCGATGCAGCCACCGAAATCAAGGAGATCGTCGACTACATCTCCATCTTCGGAGGCGGCCAAGGCTGCGTGCGCGACATCATCGAGCAGACACTCCGACTGCAAGGCCAATGGTTTCATGCCGATGCAGTCAATTGGTAACCAACAATTCAGCAGATGAGAAAACATATCATTCTTAATATCATATTCTTCATAGCGCTGATGCCCACCGCCTGGGCCCAATACTACGCTGCAGGCGACACCACCTATGAATACAAAATCAAAGGCACCGTGTATGCCAACCGCTTTGAAGGCCGCAAGACCTCCAGCGGCGAGGTTTTTAGGCAGAAGCTCTACACCGGCGCCCACTGGAAAATCAAACTAGGCACCCTCGTGCTGGTCTCCTGTCCAGAAACCGGCAAACAGATCATCGTAAAGATCAACGACCGCTGCCCAACCAAAGGAGTAATAGACCTCACCCGCAGAGCTGCCAACGACTTAGGCATTAGCGGCGTAAAAAGCGTTGTGGTAAGACAGCTGCCCGAAAGCTATCGCACACAATGGGAACAGCAGACCTCCGCCGAAGAATATGCCACCCCAAAACCAGCAGCCAAAAGCACCCCTCCCGCCTCAAGGCCCAAACCACCAAAAACACGCCTTGAAGACGACGAAGATGAGCCTCAATTCTGACTTTCCCGAACCGCTTTTTATAAAAAAACTGAAAAAAAAATCAAAAAAGTTAGGACATATTAATAAATCTTGTTATCTTTGCAAGTCAAAAGACCATTTGCATTTTTCAAAGAAAGCAAATCGTTTTTTAGTGTATAGATTTGAAAATAAAAAAATTGCGTAGTATTACCTCACATAGAACCAACGTCTACAAGATGAAAAAATTCTTGACAATTACCTTACTGTTGTTTGGTTTTTCATCTATTAGCATCGCACAGCAGGAGCCACAATTTACGCAATACATGCTCAATAGGCTCTCCTACAACCCTGGCGTTGCTGGCGCTAGCGGTTCCATGTGCGGAATGCTGATGTATAGAAACCAATGGTTGGGCCTCAAACTCGACGCTCCAGAGCCCGGCGGCACTAGCGGAAAGACCCCAACCGACTACATGTTCTCATTCGACTCACCCGTGAAATTCCTCCACGGCGGCATCGGTCTGAGCGTTTATCAAGAAGAAGTCGGCTACCACTCCAACCTCTCTGCCGCTCTCGACTATGCCTTCCGTATGTACTGGGGACCTGGCAACCTCGCTGCAGGTATCGAGGCTAGTCTTTACAACATGAAGTTCAAGACCTCCGACCTCCAAGGTCCCGACGACCTATCAGGACACTCTGGCGTCAGCGGCACCTCTACCAACGACCCAGCGATAAACAACGCCGGAGAATCCGACATGCTCATCGATATGTCTGTCGGCCTCTTCTACCAAGTGCCCGGCAGCTACTACATCGGAGCCTCCGTCAAAGACCTTCTGGCTGCTAAGAGCAGCGTATTCAATTACGCTAACGCACGTACATTATATATTATGGGCGGTTATGAATACTACATTCCTGCCAACCCATCTTTCAAACTCAAGCCCGGCATCCTGCTCAAGGCGGCAGACTTCAACATCTTCGCATACGAAGCTTCCTGCCTGCTCGACTACCGCAATGCCTTCTGGGGCGGCATCAACATGCGCGGCGGCATCAACAAGCTCAACCTCGATGCAGTATCACTCCTCGGTGGTTTCAACTGGCACAAGCTTAAGCTCGGCATCGCCTACGACCTCACCACATCTGCCCTCGGCGGATACAAATATGGTCGAAGCGTCGGCACCGCAGAACTCTACCTCCAGTACTGCTTCCGCATCATCATTCCTCAGAAGCCGCCTTCAATCTATCGCAACACCCGCTATCTGTTATAATTTAGTATAACATCAAAAAAATAAGAATTCAAAAAACGAAACTTTTTTCGAGAAATCTCGTAAAAGACAAGAAAACCTAATCTGATAATAAAAAAGACCCAATAATATGAAGAAGTTGTTATTCGTACTCGCAACAGTGACCCTTTTGTGGAGCTGCGGTTCTTCCGAGAAGGGAGAGCTCGTCGGCGTTGCAGACCGTCCATACTTTGAGGACATCGACCTCAAGGGCATGGTATTTATCAACCAAGGTAACTTCAGCATGGGTGCTGGTACTCAGAACACCACCTACGGCAAGCCAGTACAGCCACGCACCATGCAGGTAGCCTCCTACTTTATGGATGAGACCGAGATTACCAACAACGAATACCGCCAGTTCGTAAACTGGGTCATCGACTCCATCGCCCGCCGCATGCTCGGCGAGAACGGTATCGACGGATTCCTGATTGAAGAAGACCAGTATGGCGAGCCTATCGAACCAGCCATCCTCAATAAGAAGACAAAGATCAAGTGGGACGACCAAGAGTATCGCGAGGCCCTCAACGACCTCTACTACGCCGAAAAAGACCGCTTCTATCGTCGTCGCGCCATCGATGTTTCCAAGCTCAACTATGAGTACTACTGGATCGACTACGGCACCGGTTCTAGCCAGCGCAACGAAGGCGCCAACTATGCCGCTATGAAAGAGGATAACAACAATATCAAGGGCGAGCACAGAGGCACCATGTTCAACAGCCGTCCTAAGGGCTTGAACAACCGTTCCTCTTTCATCAAGAGAGAGCTCATCAACATCTATCCAGACACCCTCTGCTGGGTACATGACTATACTTATAGTATGAATGAGGACTATACCCGCAACTACTTCACCTCATCAGCATACGACAACTATCCAGTAGTAGGCATCACCTGGGTACAGGCCAAGGCATTCTGCGTATGGCGTTCCAACTTCCTCAACCAATATCTTGAAGAGATGGACTACAGCCAGATGAACGACTTCCGCCTCCCAACAGAAGCCGAATGGGAATTCGCAGCCCGCGGCGGCATCTCAGGAGAAGTTTATCCATGGGGCGGTCCATACGTACGCAATCCTAACGGATGCTTCCTCGCCAACTACGAGCCACTTAAGGGCGCTTACGATGATGATGGCGCAGTACGTGCACTCATGGTAGGCCACTACGCTCCAAACGACTACGGTCTGTACGATATGGCTGGCAACGTGTCCGAGTGGTGTCTCGACTCATACTCCGAGAGCACCTACAACATGGCCAACGCCCTCACCCCATACTACAACTACGACGCAGCCGACGACGATCCTATCGCCATGAAGCGCAAGGTGATCCGCGGCGGTTCTTGGAAAGACCAGAAGTACTTCATCCAGGTTCAGACCCGCACCTACGAGTTCCAGGATACCTCCAAGTGCTATATCGGCTTCCGTTGCGTACAGCCTTACTTAGGCCGTCAGAAGGGCGACAACATGAGAACCTCAAGCAATGTTGTCAAATAATTAACACGATTTTAATAATAACATCAATAAGTAACACTAAATTAAAAAGAAACTATGAGCAAGTTAGATAATCTCGTTCGCAGTAAAGGTTACAAGAACTTTATGGCTAAACTTTATGGATGGGGCGCTGCAGTCGTAATCGTCGGCGCACTGTTCAAGATCAACCACTGGCCAGGCGGTACCATCATGCTGATTATCGGTATGGGTGTGGAAACCCTCATCTTCTTCCTGTCAGCATTCGAACCACCTCACGTAGAGTGGGACTGGAGTCTTGCTTACCCAGAACTCGCAGGAATGAAGGAAGATGCTGAAGGCATCGAAGGCGAAGAAGAGACCGAAGGCGTTTCTGTGAAGCCAGCACTCAGCAAAGATCCTCTGACTGCTCAGTTAGATAAGATGCTTGAAGATGCCAAGATCAGCCCAGACCTCATCGACCGTCTCGGCGCCGGCATGCAGAACCTGGCAGATTCAGCCAACAGCATGAACAACATGGCCACCGCTACCGCAGCTAGCGACAAGTTCGTTACCAATATGGACAACGCCGCCGACGCAGCTGGCGAGCTGGCAGGTGCTTATCGCAAGACCGCTGAATACATCAACAACGACACCCACATGTCATCCGAATACTCTGAGAGCCTCAAGGATGCTACCAGCGCAGTATCCAACCTGGCCAACATCTACAAAGAGACCGCTGCCACCCTCACTACTGGCGACGTATCCTATGTAGCAGAGATGAAGAAGATGTCAGCAAGCCTCGCCTCTATCAACGCCATGTACGAGATGCAGCTGCAGAACTCTACCGACCAGATCAACTCCACCAAGGAAATCCAGGAGCGCATCAACAATATGGTTGGCAACTTCGCAGACTCAGCAGAAGGCGTGCTCAAATACAAAGAGCAGGTTGACGCTCTCACCCGCAAGGTATCCGAGCTCAACAATATCTACGGCAATATGCTTGCCGCTATGCAGACTAGACTCTAATCTAATACTTGCCATATAGGCCAAAGAACAACGTAATAACCAAATTCAATTAACCAAAAAAGCAAAGACTTAGACTATGGGTGCTAGTAACTGTCCGGAAACCCCGAGACAAAAAATGATTCAGATGATGTACCTCGTGTACACCGCCATGTTGGCTTTGAACGTTTCGGCCGCAGTTGTGAGCAGTTTCGTTACCGTTGGTGACGCCATGAACATGTCGAACGAAAACATTCAGGCCAAACTGGATGACACTTATACAAGATTCGAAGAGCTTCTCCAGAACAACCGCGAGAAGACTCAGGAACACTATGACAAGGCAAAGCAGGTTAAGGCTCTGACCCTCAACCTCACTCAATACCTCGACTCTATCGAGTGCGACTTCCTCTGCGAAGTACAGACCTCTGCCACCGTTACCAAGTATGCCGACGACGGCAGCAAGGAGTACGAGCGCGACATCCAGCTCGTTGACGCTAGCGGCAACCACCTTCTCGACAGCGCCCGCTCGGCACTGAAGCTCGGCGGACTCTCCATCATCAAGAAGAAGGACGACAACCACGCCGGTACAGCCTACTTCTATAAGGAAGAAGGCGGCGGACGCAGCGAAGAGATCCGCGGCAAGATCCGTGAATACAAGACCAACCTGAAGAAAATCCTCGGCGAAGACTCCAACAGCCTCCAGATCGCCCTCGATGTAGACGCCAAAGGCTACAACGAAGAGGCCCACGACCTCGAAGACTGGGAGAAGCACAACTTCGCAGAGCAGATTCAGATTGCCTACTTCGTAACCCTCTCTCGACTCAAAGCCGAGGCCATGAACGCCGAATTCGACGCCGTGAACATCCTCTACAAGAAGGTCGGCAAGGGCGACTTCAAGTTCGACCAGATTGCCATCATCGGCCGTCCAAAGTCCACCTATATCATCCAGGGCGGCGTGTATGAAACCGATATCAACGTGGCTGCATACGACTCCAAGGCCCAGTTTGAGGCAACCATCAACGGCCAGAAGATCGTCAGCAACGACAGCGGTTCCGTCCACTACCGCACCCCGGCAGGTGCTACCGGACAGAAGACCGTACAGGGTACCGTCTACGTAAAGACCGACGAAGGTGTTAAGGAATATCCATTCAAGGACAGCTACTTTGTAGCAGAGCCAGTGGCCATCGTATCCCTTACCAACATGAACGTGGTATACGCCGGTATCGACAACCCCGTATCCATCTCCGTTCCTGGCATTGATACCCGCAACGTTACCCCATCCGTACAGGAGTCTGGCGCATCCATCACCAAGGATCCTAACGGAAAGGCAGGCGACTATATCATCAAGACCACCCAGACTGCAGGCAAGATCCACGTGGTAACCCACGCCAAAGCCGACGGCAAGACCAACCAGCAGATGGGCGTACAGGAATTCCGTATCAAGAAGGTGCCAGATCCAGTCATCGTTCTTGGCAAGTACAAGAATGGCCAGACCATCCCAATGAGCGAGCTCCGCGCCATGAACGGCTTCCGCGCCTCTATGGGTGACGACTTCTCCTTCAAGATGACCGCTCCAAGAGTGACCGCCTTCGACTTCAACCTCAGCCGCTCCGGCAAGGAAGATATCTCAGGCAAGGGCAATTCAAGCTGGAATCCAGAGATGAAGTCCATGCTCGAAAAGGCTAAGCCCGGCCAGAAAATCTACCTCGACAACATCAAGATCGTGATGGCCGACGGTACCACTCGTACAACAAGTGCCACCTTCCGTATTGGAAAATAAAACTTGAAATAATAAAATACGATATACTATGAAAAAGCTTCTGATTTCCCTAAGTTTCGCATTGTTTGCAGCCATGTTTATGCCATCCAATGCTCAGAGCATCCTCGATGCCGAAGAGGGCAGTCTCGGACACTACTATCAGAGAAATCAAATCGCCCAAGGCAAGAAAGCCATGCCATACGAATATGTTCGTCCTAGCGACGTCGTTTGGGAGCACTGCATCTGGCGTACCATCGATTTCAAGGAGAAGTTCAACCAGTTCTTCTACTATCCAACCGATCCTACTGAGAACACTCAGGACCGCGTCAATCTAGCCAACGCCATCTATGCTGCTGTATCCAACGGCGATATCGAAGTCTTTGAAGACGACGAGATGCTGGTGCCACTGGAGTGGAGCGTGCTCGAAGGCAGAATCAACAAGATCGACACCGTCACCATCCCCGGCGACGTTGACGAGTGGGGCGACCAGATCTCTCCAGACCGCGATTCTGTAATCATGACCGCCTTCGATTCCAAGGACTATGAGGTGATCAAGCTCAAAGAATTCTGGTATATCGACAAAGAAGACACCCGCCAGAAGGTACGCATCATAGGTCTCTCTCTCGTGCAGAACTCCTGCAAGGAGCGCGACGGCGAGATGGAGTGCATCCAGATCGACAAATTCTGGGTTCCTATGAACGATATGCGCGTTCGCAACATCCTCGTCAAGATCAACGCCTACGACGAGAACAACAACTGCCTCGAGAAGAGCTACGACGAGATCTTCATCTCTAGATACTTCGACAGCTTCATCACTCGCGAGACCAACCGCGCAAACCGTTCCATCAGCGAGTACCTCACCGGACTTGAGGCCATCATCGAGTCTCAGAATATCGAAGAGAACGTATTCGATATCGAGTCCGATATGTGGGAATACTAAGACCTTCGTAGGGTTCTACCCTACCCGATAAAAGAAAAGAGTTAAGTGAGAGACCATCAAGCTTAACTCTTTTTTTGCTGTAACAGTCCAAGAACATCAACCTCATGAAATCCAACCATGCCATACGCCTGCTCATCGCCATGCTGATAGCATCAGCAGCGCATAGTTACGGCCAGAGCATCGGCGACATCCCTCTAGGGCAGTTCTACGACCACAGCATGAAAGAGGGCAAACAGCCTATCCCCCACCTCTACCTGCGAGAGTCCGATGTGGTCTGGGAATCCATCCTGTGGCGCACCATCGACCTCCACGAACGCTTCAACCAGTTCTTCTACTACCCCACCGAACCCGAAGGCAGCCAGGGCCTGCTCAACTTCACCAACCTCATCTGGAATGCCGCCAAAAACTTCCAGATACCCATGTATGAGGACGACGAGTTCAAGATTCCCATCGACCCCGACCACTACTTCACCCGCTACCTCACCGGCGACACCGTGCAGCTCGAGATCTACGACGACGAAGAAGGCGAAGAGTTCCACTACGAGACCGTGGTAGTACCCAAGATCTTCTACTCCGAAGAGATCACCCGCTACTACCTCAAAGAGGCCTGCTATATCGAGAAGCAGACCACCGGCCAGAACTTCCGCATCATCGGACTGGCACTCATCAAAGACAACTACAAGACCATCGACGGCGAAGAAGAGTATATGGGCAGCTTCCCCCTCTTCTGGATCCCCTTCGAATCCCTCTCCGTACGCCGACTTCTAGTGCGCAACGAAGCCTATTTCGAAGACAATATCGCCCACCTTCCCAGCTGGGACGAGATCTTCCTTACACGCACCTACTCCAGCTTTATCTCACGCGAGAGCAACCGCTTCAACCGATCCATCAGCGACTACCTCACCGGAGAGGACGCCATCATGGAAGCCGACCGCATCGAAGAACGCCTCCTCGACATCGAACAAGACATGTGGGAGTACTGACAGAAGATGGATCAAGGGTTCAAAGTTCAAGGTTCAAGAGTTCAAGGTTCAAGGATCAAAGTTCAAAGTTCCACCATACACCTTACGCCGCACACATCAACACATGTGGCAAAGCAACTAACACATCAACACGCCATTTACACCGAATCGACCGAATAAACCGAATCTTTACTAAGGATTTTTTTTTTAGATTTTTTGTCAGATATTAAAAATCCCACTTAAAATCTTTGTGGATTCTCTGGTGTTAGAAATCTGACTTAAAATACCTGAAGTAAAATCCTTTTTTGGAGAATCGCCCCTTGGGACGAAAAATCTACTGAAAATCAAACAGAAAATCTCATCCACTCGCCAGCGGCACGCGAGCGCAGCGACAGCGTTTTCGCGCCCTTCGCCCAGCTTCAACCCGAGCCCAACTTTTAACCTTTCCCTCTTCGCGGGATTGGCAATGAGCGATTAGTAGTTGGCTATTGGCCGTTAGCAAATAGCAAATAGTAAATAGTAAATATCCAATCGCCAAAAGCCAATCGCCAATCGCCAATCTCCAGCCGCGGGGTAACTGGACCCATCCGGTGGGTTCTCTCCGGGGCTCTTTACCGGAGTTGACCGCCAGATATGCCGGAGAAAGTCCCCAGATAGGACGGAGAAGCGCTAGAGCCGCAGGGCGGCTGGTTCAAAGTTCAAGGTTCAATGGTTCAAAGGTGGTTCAAGGTTACTCGGCTTCGCCTCATGACGATTTTGCACTCCGGTCTAGAAAACGAGTTTTCTGACGTCTTCGGCATTTTCTTTTGAGTGAGGGACTCAAAAGGCCTCAGTTACAAAAGTCCACAGGACTTTCTCATGTTTAGAATCGTTCAAAGTTCAAGGTTCAAAGCCGCAAGGCGGCTGGCTCAAAGTTCAAGGTTCAAGGTTCAAGGTTCAAAGTTACTCGGCTTCGCCTCATGACGATTTTGCGCTCCGGTCTAGAAAACGAGTTTTCTGACTCTCCGTTTAGAATCGTTCAAAGTTCAAGGATCAAAGCCGCAAGGCGGTGCGGCTGGCTCAAAGTTCAAGGTTCAAGGATCAAAGTTCAAAGTTCCACCATACAACTTACGCCACACACATCAAAACATCAACACCTGTGGCAAAGCCACTAACACACCATTTCTGGTGCAATTTTTGCCATAAATTTGATTATCAGACCGTTGGTTGTGATTAACGAAAAGTTGACGAAAAGTTAACGAAAAAAATAACCTAAATTTTTCGTTAACTTTTCGTTAATGAAGGCTATCTTTTTGCGTAAGTGTCTCTACTTCTGCGACTTAGTATTTCTTGACGCAAAAATAGGTTCAAATAGTTATCAAGAGTGCGATTTTGGACACATCAACACATGTGGCAAAGCCACCAACACATTAAGCCATGTGGCGCAGCCACGAACCCTGGCGCAGCCACGAACCCTGGCGCAGCCACTAACACACCATTTTTGGTGTAATTTTTGCCATAAATTTGGTTAATTTGGTAAAGTGATTTGATATTCAGCAAGTTGAGTATTTATCTCGCCAAGTTGCCGCCAAAAAACTCCCCAAATTTGGCGGTAACTTGGCGGTAACTTGGCGAAAAATGGCGGTAACTTGGCGGTAAAAAAGCTTAATCTTTATTGTAATAGCCTCGTTTTGAAGATTTTAAGATTCCAAGATTGATGTACATCGCCAAAAATCGCTCAAGTGTACGAGTTGACAGTCCCAACTGATGAGCGATCTGTATAGCCTCCTTCTTGATAAATGTCTTGGGTAGGGCCTCCCATACAAGTAATATCACTGCCAATTAATTCTAAAAGGCGCTAAGCCATCAACACAGCATCCGCGAGGTTGTAAGACTGTGTCATCAACAATAACATCCAAAAAGAATGCAGTATCTGAGAATATGATACTTTCTATATCAATGCATTTTAACGAATCTTGATTAAAAAATGAACCACCTAAATTTTGGTTATCAAAAAACAATATTTTGAAGTCTCCAATAGTTGCATACCCTTTAAAACCCTCTTTGGGGAATAGTTCATTAGGTTTTCCAATCAATATCAGCGTATCATCCCATACGCAAAATTCCTCGTTATCTTTATGAAAAGATATCGAATAAAAAGAAGCGGTATCGGGATGTTCTTCGTTTCCAATAAACCAAGAAAAAGCCTCCTCAAGGCATGGCGATAATGTCGGTTGGATCTGAATCGGATTCTCGAGCATACCACAATGACACGAAATCAGTAGCAAAAACATGCAGAATATACCAAAATGTAATTTCATTTTTATCTTGTATTAAAGGTGCCAAAGAAAAAATCAGCTGCAGAACGAATATTTCTAATAAAAGCGGGCCTAAATGTTCCTACCGACCAAAGCTGATTTGTTTTGGGGAAATATGTGTAATAATAAGTGTTTTTCAGACTTGTATAACGTTTTTTGTACGCATCTCCAGCTAGGCCTTTTTGCCCCCAATACCCCATGCTGCTTTTTTGACTTTCAACCGTCTCTGGGTTAGGGTATCCACTGGCCGTTGGATGGGAATGTATAAGCGTAACAGTGGTTTTATCATTTTGCCTACCATTTGATAAATCATAGGAACTAGGAGATTTCCTTTGATTATGCAGTGTTCCTAAAGAGTAATGCCCATCTGTGTACCAATCCATTCTCCACTCCACATTCGTGTTGTCAGCCATGGATTTAAATACGGTCGCATAGACTGACTGCATATTAGAGTTCCCATAAGAAGCAGAAATGCTATTATCCCCCTCATTGCTCAAGTCGTACAAGACTTGATGATACTTAGCGCCTTTATATTTGACAACCTGCCCATTTGAGTATATGAGAGTTTGTCGTTTAAAACCACCTTCTTCGCTAGTCTTTTTTATGTGCCCGTCATCAGAAACCTCCCAAACGTCATTTCCGTCTGGGTCCACCAGTTTCACAGGATTGCCGGCACAATAGTTGTAGGGACTCATCGACGGATACTTATCCATCATCGGATCCACGCTCAGCCAGCCGGTTGTCCGATCTGCATCGTAAAATCTTGCGCCAAAACAACTTAGACCGGTTTCCTCGTCACGCTGCTCACTATATTTGATAATATTCAAAGGTGTTCGCCACCCCTTTCGGGGGTCAATGCCGGTAAAAGCTTGGATGTAAAAAGATGACAAGTTATGCCAGACAGGAATCATAATATGGTGTGTCTACTAGGACATTGAGCAATAAAAAACAGCATGCTTAGAATACTACAAAATCATTGGGACCACAATAAGCCGCTGCTGCCGTGATCTCAAAATGACCACCAGTATGCCGCACGATAAACTCCGCATGAGGAATATCAAAAATATTCAGATTTTCGTGTTCTTTGTTTTCCGTGTAGTTGCCGACCTTCAGTTGAAACAATTCCTTTGTTGGCTCCAGAAATCGTATCTGAGGCTCACTTCCGCAATAAACATAGACATAAACTATATGTGATTTATATTTTGCCACACTAATTCCATCAAAGTAGTCCGATGGTATATGGAGTGGGTGTAATAATCGGCGTATACACATGCGATTCATATTTTGGTAATATATAACCATAACAGCATCAGTATCATTATTTTCGATATCCATTTCTTTTTCTAGTGAGAACAGTGAGTCTATTGTCTGAGAAAAAAAAGGGTCGTTGAATCGATGAAGTGGAACCGCATAGATTGTATCTTTGTATGCCATGCAGTTAATGGATATTAACAATAGCGGAATAAGAATAAAATACTTTTTCATGTTGTCATCTTTTGGGTTGCCAACCGATACTCAACCAATTATAGAAAGAAGCTGGCTGTTGGGTGCCTGATTTCAAATTGAGAACCCTTTCATCATAGAAATAATTGCCGTCATACCGTGAATATCCTGTCAAAGGAGTATAAGTGTAAAAGATGGTGGTAGGATGATTCTTTGCTACCTCATAATCTCCGTGATCATGTTCGTCCAGCAGGAACAAGGATGGAGAAGGATCTCCTGATGGATGATTATGAACATAAATCTCAATAGAATACCCATTCCTATGCAAAAGGTTAAATATACCATTTGAACGTTCTTTTTGAGTGGTGCCGACAATGTTGTCACTCATATTAGTATTTGAGATGGTAGCATGACTCCATTCAAGTGGCATCCCATTGTCATCTGTGTAGCAATCAGCTAAAAATTCAAAAAGATTTTCTGCTTCTGGTAATCCACGGACCCGGAATGTTGTATTTTCCGTCCCATCAAGATTCAATTCAGTTATGGAGCCATACTCATATTTATCACTGCTGCAGATTATGTCGCCAGCCGCCCCTAGTATCTTTACCTGATCGTACGACTTGTCCGTCTTGTGACTGACAATTTTACCGCTGTTGTCTAGTTCCCATACATCCATTCCATCTGGATCCACCAACTTCACTGGATTACCTGCACAATAGCTGTAAGGTGACATCGATGGGTACTTGTCCGCCATCGGGTCCACGCTCAGCCAGTTTGTTGTCAGATCTGCGTCGTAGTGCCTTGCACCAAAATAACTTAGACCCGTTTCTGAATCTTTCTCTTTCCCGGCGAAAGCGAAACCGACAAAGGTGCCGCTAAGCGTGGCAGTCGAGGTGGCTTGGCCATATATGAAGTCAGAACAATTCACGGTGCAAAGTACGAATCTTTATTGCGACTATCTGGAATTTGCCCCCTTATATTCAGCATTAGAGCCATCATTAGTCCCATACAACAATTTACCATTTTCGTCATTTTGTCTAGGATAAAAATATAATCCTATTTCATCTTCAAGGAATAAAGTGTCTGATCTGTATTTAATACGCCCATGATAATACAATAGGTCGTCAACCGTCATTATGATTGAATCTTTTATTATTTCGTACTTGCACCACAATAACGGATCAACCCACAATACAGAATCAGTCGTTGTAAAACAAAGAACACTGTTACCAGTTTCAGAATCAGTCCCCCAGCAACCTTGCAATAATTCAAAAGAGACAGAATCGGTCAATAGGCAAGAGCCAATCGAATACTCCTTTGTATGCACTTGGACGCCAGCGCAACCACTACATAGTTCCGCATTCAACATATTCATGTCTTGATGAATTAATATTGGGAACAATACAATAGTTAATATTAACTTCTTCATTTTGGTTGGATTATTTGAATATGATGACATTTTTCACCTTTGTCGTTAAAAGGACATAAATACTTTGAAACCCGATTGTCATTACATACATTGTCGTAAAATAGCCTTGCATTATTGGGAATAACTATATCGCAAACATTTTCGAAGACACCATCTGAACAATGTTTGGAAACATTAGTTGGACCCTGTTTGTATATTTCTTTTATCATTGCATCCAAATTCTCAGCATGACTTTTACTTATGTCATATACTTTATTTACTGCTCTTCCTGCTGATGCATAATTAATCATGTTACCTTGCTCTATGTTGGATAACATGGCTGCAGCTTGCCCTTCCGGAGTCCGGAACGTGCTGGTAATAGTAGCTTGTTCCACTCCACTTGCTAACATATTTTCAAACAAAACCGTCATTGAGTAGTGTGAAATTTTTTTCATAGAGTTATCTTTGTAATTGATTGTAGCGGTTCTCATTGATTCCCAATCCATACATGTTAGGTTTCCTAATTCATCACCGTGGAATGCGTATCCCATATCATAATCATGTTGTCCACTCCAACCAACAGTCTTTCCAATATATGTGGCTCCTGGTGGTAAATTCTTCTCGGTGATATTTTTTTGCCAAACGGGCTCAGTTGCACCTTGGGGAATATACCAGTCTCTCCCATCCGGATCCACCAGCCTCACAGGATTGCCTGCGCAATAGTTGTACGGCGACATCCCTGGGTACTTATCCGCCATCGGGTCGACGCTCAACCACCCAGTTATCAGATCTGCGTCGTAGTACCTTGCGCCAAAATAGGATAAACCTGTTTCTTCGTCGCGAACTTTCCCGGCGAAAGTATTACCGACAAAGGTGCCGCCATACGTGGCATTCGAAGTAGATGGGCGATATGTTGATGACAATCGATTCATGGCGCAATTTTTACTATTTTTTTGATATTTGACACCTGCCCGAAATTTTCAGACCATAATATTGCTTGCGAAACTTCAACAATTAATCTCTCGTATGAAACCAAACCAAGGGACAACCATTTTCATTAATATATCGAATCCAGCAACGAATTCTGTGGCACTCGAACACTTCTTCGCCTTCATCATGAGGAATAGAGACATCAACTTGCATCCATCCATCATTATTAGAGTTCCCTGTAGGGATGATATCGCAATCATATTTCTTTATCACCTCATTGCGATAGTCATACCACAATTCCTTCATTATGGGGATTGTCATGTCTAATACTTCACCTTTTGGAGATTTGAAGAATTGGATTTCGGAAATGCCATTATGGTTGTTAAGGGGAAATACATTCTTTGACTGTGGAATCAAGTCTGACCAAAGACAACACCCAATGATGTTGTCATTTTTTTTAATCCATCCATATTGAATTACTTCATTTTCTTCACTAATAATAATCTTGATTGCATTTCCTTGGATAGAAGTAATACAAAACCCAAATGTTTCATCTGCAAATTCAATGAGGGAAAGATTGTCATCTAGATTGATGTTTGACGAAGTAATTGTCAAAATTTTCTGTGTAAAACAGGAATCATAGATTTGGAGTTCATATGCCGTGTCTCTCATTTCGGGATAATGACAATTGAAATAGGCAACACCTATGCCACTCCAAGGAGATATAGCGTTACAATGCAATGAAAAGAAAAACAAAAATAAGAACAAACCGTATTTTTTCATGGCAAATCATCTTTATTTATTTACATGAATATGATTGTTATGGATTATAGGATCTATTTCTTTCGACATGACTCTTCTCCCACTGATGCTATATAATCCTGAATCATGAAGGAATGATAGAAAAACATTATTTATATTCACTTGATTTTGTGAAAGATTTAGGTAGTTCGAAGAACCTTTCCCATCCTCGGTGATATATCTAAAATCTATGCAGCGCCCGTTGCGATGACTTTTGTGTCCCAAATTTGTTTTTCCGTCATAAGCTGAAACATCATTAACAACTACGGTTACACCAGCCTGATTAACTGCATAATTAAAGGCTGCGGCAACATCTGGTGCTGTCCAATCATCCCCATGTTTCCCCTTGGAAGATGAGGTTCCATCTTTCAACGTATAGCTGTATGAGTCTTCACTTGCGGTATTATTCACAATGTTTGAATTCCCCATTCTTGTCAATTGAATAAGACCAAATTCGTTAGTTTGCCCCAAATACTGAGTCTCGGAATCATTTATTAAATTGTCATACTTGCTGGGTACAAGGCCCGCTGCTCCTGTTATTTCAGGTGATGTGCTATTACAAACATGTTTATTCCAAGCCGTTCTTGTTGTTTGGTATATCTTTTGGTCGTTTTTCCTATCCGTTCCTAAATAGCCACCTGTCTCATCATAAAAATCGCCAAATTCCATTCCTTCCGGGTCCACCAGCTTCACAGGATTGCTAGCGCAATAGTCATACGGACTCATGCTGGGATACTTGTCAGCCATTGGGTCAACACTCAGCCAACCAGTCAGCAATTCTGAGTCGTAATACCTTGCGCCAAAATAACTTAGACCCGTTTCGAAGTCTTTCTCTTTCCCGGAGAAAGTAAAACAGGCATCGTGAGCCATGTGGGGTATCACGGCTGAGAGTGGGGCAGATGATGCGAATCCGGCTTCCATGAGTGCAAAAGTACACTTTTTTTTGATTTTTTGCCCATGTTTCATTATTTTTGTTTCTAGATAATCGTATTTAATTCTCTCTAACTTATTAAAATAATGAAACTTACTATTGAT
>JAKSMS010000012.1 GCA_024400415.1 Bacteroidales bacterium
ACGACATCACCCACGGCGAAGGACTGGCCATCATCACTCCGCGCTGGATGCGCCACATACTGAACCACACCACCGGCCAACTGCACGAGCAGGTGGTAGAGCGCTGCACCAGCTTCGGCAAGGGTGTGTTCGGCGTAGAGACTCCCGAAGAGGCCATCAAGGCTATCCATGACTTCTATAAGGAAATCGGCATCCCGATGACCCTCCGCGAAGTGGGCATTGACGAGAGCCGCATCGACGAGATGGCCCGCCACATCGCCCTCAACGAAGGCCTCGACAAGGCTTGGGCTCCACTGATGGAGAGCGACATCGCCGCCATCTTGCGCGACAGCCTAGATTAAGGACACCTCACAATGGGCAAAAAATAAGGCGGCTGATTGGCCGCCTTTTAACGTTATTCTTGGGAGGTGATGTCGCTGAGCAGTTCGCGGTGGAGATAGGGAAAGACCATCTCGTAGAGACCTAAGGCAAGCGCCTTCATATCCGTTCCCGCCGCCTCGAACTGCAACTGCGCCTGGGTGTAATACTGCTCGCGCTGCGCCATCTGCTCGCGCACAAAGGCATAGCGCTCGTCGGGACTCTTGGCCGCTAGAATCGGACGTATCTTGCGCGACTGCGACATGCGGGCACACACGTCATCGACATCCATGTGGAGATATACCGACAGTCCGTTGGCCAGAATGAGGTCCATATTGCCGTGGTGGCAGGGGGTGCCGCCGCCGCATGCTATCACGTGTCGGCTGAGGCTGCTGGCGGACTGGAGCACCTGATGTTCCAAGACTCGGAAGGCCTCTTCGCCGTAGCGCTGAAAGAAGAGGGGTATGGAGGTGTGGTACTTCTCCTCGAAGAGCTGGTCGGTATCCACGAAGCTGTAGCCCAGCCGGAGCGCCAGCTGGCGACCCAGGGTGGTCTTGCCACTATACA
The DNA here is from genome assembly GCA_024400415.1 of Bacteroidales bacterium. Taxonomy (GTDB): domain Bacteria; phylum Bacteroidota; class Bacteroidia; order Bacteroidales; family P3; genus Colimorpha. The sequence goes on from JAKSMS010000012.1 coordinate 925, forward strand.
TATAGCCTATAAGGTAAACATTCATTGGGATTGACTATTTGATGATGGACCATTCTTTTTCGGCGGTGTTGCCCACTGCATCAGAAGCTGCCACTTTGATGCTGTGGCGGCCGCTGGGTATCAGCGAGACTGGGAGATAGAGCGAGGCGGTCTTGCCGTCGTATTCGGCCAATTCCCACTTGCCATCGACGTAGCAGGCATAGCGCTGCAGTCCACTGAGGTCGTCGGTTATCTTTATGCGGAGGGCAGACAGCCGGACCACCGACTTGCCCTCTTTGAAGTTGACCGGCTTCACCACGGGCGCGGCATCGTCGGCCATCAGGGCGTACGCTCCAAATTCTTTCACCTTCGCCCTGTACGCATCGCCCTCGCGGCGGGTTGTGCAGGCCGAATATTTCGAGCCTTTGACGCTTACCACAACCACCTTGTCGGGGCGCGGATGGCTGAGGCGTATCGTTATGGTGCAAGCCACATGCGGCGGCAGGTCGTGCTGCTGAGGCATAAAACCGTAGACCTTGGAGGCAAAGCGCGAATCAGACCGCTCTGTGGCTGTCACATAATCTGATTCATACAAGGCGTAGGGAGGTATCTCTAATCGGCATTCAGACTGACGCACCGCTCCGCCTTGACGGAAGTCTATAGGCTCGCCGCGCTGCTTGGCGACTGAGTCGCGAGGTATCGAATCCGGATTAGTGGTCCGAACCCAGAAGCACCGGCTGGTGCGGTTGTTCTTGGCATCGAAGACATGGCAGGCCACCTTATGACAGAGGGTGTCGCGGAGCGTGATCCAACCGTGATGATTGGCCTCGTGGTTGGGATTGCGCATTCCGGGAAGCTGGCGGGTTACGATATAGTACTCGCGCGTAGCCTTATAGTGCGGATAGTCGATGATGGCATTGACGCTGCGGCTCTCCTCAAAGAGGAACGAGAGGGCCCTATAGCGGAAGGCCAGCGTATCGTCAATATACATTTCGATGCGGTCCACGCCATTGCGGCCAGAGACGTCGCCGCTGCGATCGAAGGCATAGATGCCCAGGTAGAATCTTGCGGGAGCCTCCAGCGTATCGCTGTTCACCACCACAGACTCTCGTTCAGAAGCATAGAGCCTCACGCCCTTGATTTCGGGCGCCGTATCGTCGGTATACTTCATACCGAAATAGAGCGGATTGATGACCTGGTCGGTTGCAGCAAACCGCACCTCGTAGTGAAGATGCGGACCGCCCGAAGAGCCCGAATTGCCTGCATGGGCCACCACCTGGCCCTTCTTCACCGGCAGCAGACCTTCTGGAACATTGATATCGAAGGCATAGCACTCATGCTGGTACTGATAGTCGCGAATATAGCTGCCTATATCGCCTACAAAGTCGTTGAGGTGCATATACACCGTGCGAAAGCCGTTAGGATGGTCGATATAGAGCACCTTGCCCCCACCCCACGGCGAGATATTGATACGCGACACATAGCCATCCTGCGCCGCATACACCGGGGCGCCCACCTTGCCCCCTATGGCCAGGTCGATGCCCGAATGAAAATGATTGGAACGAATCTCTGCGAAGGTTCCGCCAAGACCCACCTCCATGTCGAGCGGATGACGGAAATAGTCTTTAGGGCACTCCTCAGGAGCAATGGGTCGATACGCCACCTGGTGAGGCGCTTGCGGAGGCTGCGAAGGTTTTTCTTCAGGGAACGCACCCACAACCACGGCACGCCTCTTTGCGGGCTGTGCCTGGCACTGCGCCATGAGCAGCGCCAGTAGGAGTATCGCCAGCGCCCTGCCCATCATTGCTGCATCAGTTCTTCTGCCGTCTTCAGTGCCGAGGCCGTAGGGGGATCCGACGAAAGCATCGTGGCAATCTCGACGCGCCGTTCCTGAGGCTGCAGCTGACGGATAATAGAAATCGTAGAGTCGGCGTCGGACTGCTTCTGCACCTTAAGGTGCTGAACCGCCTTAGCGGCAATCTGAGGCATGTGGCTGATGGCAACCACCTGCATGCTGGCCGACATATTCTTCATAATATTGCCCACAGCCACCGAGATATCGCCCGAGATGCCAGTATCGATCTCGTCGAATATGATCGTGGGCAGCAGCGAACGCTGGGTGATAAGCGACTTGACGGCAAGCATGAGGCGCGACATCTCACCGCCTGAAGCCACCTTGGAAAGTTCGCGCAGTTCGCCGCCCTTATTGGCGTTGAACAGCAGCAGCACCTCGTCGTGGCCGTTGGGTCCATACTCGGCGGCGGGCGTCATAGAGACCTTTAGCACCGAATCCTTCATGTTCAGCGAGGACAATATCGGCAGTATATGCTGTTCCAGGTATGATGCCGACTTGCGGCGCATCTCGGTCAGCGAGTCGGCCAGCTGCTGCATCGTTCCAAAAGCCTTGTCCACCTCTTCCATCACCCGATGTATCTGGTCGTCGAGGGTAGAGATATGCTGCAGCTGCTCGTCAAGATGCTCCTGCACTGCCAGGAGTTCGACCACCGAAGCGACGGCGTGCTTCTTCTGCAGGCGGTAAATCAAATCGAGGCGATCCTGCACATACTGCTGGCGCTCGGGAGAGAAGGTCAGTTTCTCGTTGAGCGACGCCAAGTCCGACAGAATGTCGCGCAACTCAATCACCACTGAGTCCAACCTTCCGCGCGACTGCTCTATATCGGAGTGGCACGACGCCACTTTAGACAACTGCTGCAGGCTGGCGCGCAGGCGTTCCACAGCGCCGCTCTCTTCGCCGTCGCAGAGCTGGTCTACCATCGTGAGCGCCTCCTTGATCGACTCAGTGTGATTCAGCAAGGCCGACTCCTGCTCCAGGTCCTCCTGCTCGCCATCGATGAGGCGGGCATCGTGAAGCTCGTCCCACTGAAACTGAAGGAAGTCCTGCTCCTTGCGGCTTGCGGCCTCCTGAGCCATCAGTTCCTCTAGTTCACGCTTCAGGGCAGCATAGCGGGCATAAGCCTCGCGGTAGCTTGCCGGCAGCGTGGGATGCTCGCCGAAGGTGTCCAGCAGGTCCAACTGGAAATGGCGGTCGCCCAGCGTGAGGGTCTGATGCTGAGAGTGGATATCTATAATTCGACTGCCCAGTTCCTTAAGCACAGTGAGCTGCACCGGCACGTCGTTCACAAAGGCCCTAGACTTGCCCGCTGGCGATATCTCGCGGCGAATGATCATCAGGTCGTCGTAGTCCAGTTCGTTAGCCTCAAAGTAGGGTTCCAACCCAAGGGATTCCACGTTCCACGCCGCCTCCACCACGCACTTGAGGTCCTTCTCGCGAAGCACCTGCGTGTCGGCCCTCTGGCCTAGCAGCAGCGACAGGGCTCCCAGCAAGATAGACTTGCCGGCACCCGTCTCGCCGGTAATCACCACAAAGCCCCCTTCAAAGTCGATGTCGCTCTCGCGTATCAGGGCGTAATTCTCTATATGTAGATGGGTCAGCATAAGTTATCACAATCTATTATAACAGCATGGGAGCGATGCGCTGCAGGGCAGCTATGAAGGCATCCACATCCTCGCGGGTATTATACACAGCAAACGAGGCCCTCACGGTGCCAGGTATGCCGTAGCGGTCCATGATAGGCTGGGTGCAATGGTGGCCCGTGCGCACGGCCACGCCCAGCTTGTCGAGCAGCGTGCCCACGTCGTAGGGGTGGCTTTCGCCCACTAGGAACGACAGCACGCCGGCCTTATGCGGCGCCTCGCCATAGATTCTTACGCCCTCGACCTCGCGGATGCGCTCGGTGGCATATTTCAACAGTTCGTCCTCGCGGCGGTAGATCTCGTCGATGCCCACCTCCTGCATAAACTCAATGGCCGATTTCAGGCCCAGCACGTCGGCCACAGAAGGAGTGCCCGCCTCAAACTTGAAGGGCAGCTCGTTATAGGTGGTGCGCTCGAAGGCGACATCCTTGATCATCTCGCCGCCGCCCTGATATGGCGGTAGTTCTTCCAACAGTTCCTCGCGGCCATACATCACTCCCACTCCCATAGGACCGTACATCTTGTGGCCGCTAAAGCAGTAGAAATCGCACCCCAGCGCCTGCACGTCAACCTTGATGTGGCCGATGCCTTGTGCGCCGTCTATCAGTATCGGCACGTTGTGGTTGTGGGCAATATCTATCAGACTCTTGATGGGGTTTATGGTGCCTAAGGCGTTGCTCACGTGGTTCACCGCCACTATGCGGGTACGCTCGGTGAAGAGGCTCTTGTAGGCTTCTAGATCCAGCACGCCCTCGTCGCTGAACGGTATCACTCGCAGAGTGGCACCCGCCAGCTGCCAGGGCACAATGTCAGAATGGTGCTCCAGTCCAGAAACAATCACCTCATCGCCCGGTTTGATAAAGCGGCGGCCAAACGAGGAGGCCACCAGATTGATGCTCTCAGTGGTGCCGCGGGTGAACACCACCTCCTTGTTGCTGCGGGCGTTAATCAGCTGCTGCACCGCTAGGCGCGTCTGCTCAAACTGATCAGTGGCCTGTGCGGCCAGGTAGTGCGCTCCGCGATGAATGTTGGAGTTGAGGTGCAGATAATAGTTGGCCAGCGTGTCGATCACGCGCTGAGGCTTCTGGGTGGTGGCAGCATTGTCGAGGTATACCAGCCTGCGGCCATACACCTCCGTTTCGAGTATCGGGAATTGCGACTTGATATTCATGACTGAGACTTATACAAAACAAACATAGTGACCAGATACACCACTATCGCCAGCAGCACCACATAGAAGGCAATGCTGCAGCCCCTCTTGGGCAGAGGCCTCTCTGGAGCACGCTTGAAGAGGTTGTTCCAATCCATTACTTTCTGCGTTTACGGATGATCGAACGAACCACGAAATAGCCGCAAGCAAGCACAAAGACTGCTATCAGCACTATCGATAGTTCATGACTATACTTAGAGATCAGCTCCATTCCGCCAGCCTTGGCAGCCACATAGCCCAGCAGGGCCAGCACCACATTCCATATCAAGGCGCCCAGCGTAGTGTAAAGGGTAAACGCGCCTACATTCATCTTGGCCAATCCGGCAGGAATCGATATCAGCTGGCGAATCACGGGAATCAGCCTGCCCACCAGGGTAGACACATTGCCGTGGTCATTAAAATAGTGTTCGGCACGCTCCATCTTCTCGCCGCTCAGGCCGCAGAGGTGCCCCACCTTGCTATCTACAAACTTATAGATGATCGGACGCCCCAGCCAGCGGCTCAGGAAATAGTTGATATAGGCTCCCAGCAAGGCGCCCAGCGTGCCGAACACCACGATGAGCCATATCTTCATGTCGCTAGGCTTGTTGCCATCCTTGTCGGGAGTGGCCACGAACACTGCCGGAGGAATAATCACCTCCGAAGGGAAAGGTATAAACGAGCTTTCCACCGTCATCAGTCCGCCAACAAACCAATAGTTCATATTTTCAGAATAGGCCTTCACCACAGGGTAAAAGAATCCCGTCGTGTCGCCATAGATCTGGGTCACTTCGGCCGAAACGTCCTCATGCGTTGCCACGAGGGAGTCTTCAATCCGATTGGTCTGGGCCAACGCCATCGAGCCGATAGCCATCAGCAGCAGACAAAAAATAGTCTTTTTCATTTGCTATTAAGGATATTAGCCACCTCCGGATCCGTCAGGATCTCGGGGCAGAGGTAAAACAAATCATCCAGTTTCTGGTCCGTAAGGTGCTGCTGGCAAGCACGGATAGCGTTGAACAGGAAGTTCCTGCGCCCTGTACGATAGTAGCATACGGCCAAGAGTACGTGGAAGGGCAGCGCAACGGAGGCATCTACCACCCCCTCCTGCAGCACGGCGACAGCCTTGTCGTAGTCGGCGTGACGCACCAAGAAGTCGGCATAGTCGATGCGCATCATCTCATCCTGAGGATCCAGCGCCACAGCGCAGTCATACAGATTCTCGGCCAACTCCGCATTGTCGAAGAGGTCGTGCAGCCGCGCCGTCTCCCACACATAAAGGGGCGACTTCGGGTCCACCGCTAACGCCCTGTTGGCAAAGTCCACCGCCGTGCCGTAGTCGTTCATCGCGCTATAGCAACGACTCACCGACATATACGCGTCAGCAAACGTATTGTCTAGTTCCAGCGCCTTGCGGAAATAGATCACAGCCGACTCGTAGTTGCGACAATGGTTATAGATGCGGCCTATAGAGTAATACACATACGACTTGTCAGAGGCAAACTCCAGCGACTCTCTCAGCACCGATACTGCCTCAGAATACTGCTTCAGGTTCACGTAGCAGTTCGACATATCCAGGTAGGCGTTGCTTTGCTTGCGGTCTATCACCAGCAGATACTTATAGGCATCGATGGCGGCCTCCCAGTCGCCCTGGTCGTAGCGGATGTTGGCCAAGCACGACCATCCCTCAACCGAGTACGGTTCCTCGTCCAAGAAGCGCTCGAAGAAGGCAACAGCCTCCTCGAAGCGGCCGTTCTCGCTCCACAGGCAGGCCAGATTATACAGCGAGCGGTCCTCGCCGTGGTTGGCAGCGATAGCGCGCTTATAGTAGCGGACAGACTCCTCCAGCTCGCCCAGTCGGTAATACTCGTCGGCCACGTTGCCATACACCATGCCCAGCTCATAGCCGTCGGCGCTAGCCTTCAGGTAGCAGCGTATTGCCATGCGGGGCTGATCAGTAGCGCTATAGAGGGCGCCCAGCGCATACTGGACGTCTGTATTATCAGGTTCCAAGCGCTCCAGGTCGTCCAAAATCACCTTGGCCCGGTCATACTGCCCGTTGGCACAGTAGAGGTGCGAGCGGCGCAGTCGGATTTCGAAATCATCCGGATAAAGACTTTCAGCATACGACACGGCCGACTCCAACCATTCGTAGTCATTCTCCTCAAGGTAATAGTCGATAATGATCTCAAATTCCTCCACGTCGTAGAACTGCCTATCGCCCCGTTTGTGCATAGATTCAAAATCCAGCACCAGCGAGCGCACGTCATTTCCGTATTTTCCGAAGCGGTCAGTATTCATAAGTATCTATATTACAAAGTACTCCGTCATAACCAGACAGAATATCACAAATACAAAGATACACAAAATAACCGAGCCAGTCCCGCTGCCGTCAAAGACTTTTTCAACAGCCGATGTTGATGAACATTTCCCAAAGCAGGCATGGAAGCCTTCCACGGCATCGCCCGGCACAATGCCCATCGCAAAGATGCCGTCTCTAACTCCGACTAATCTCTAGGTATTCTCCGTCCTATCTGGTGGTCAACTCCGATACTTTAAGCCGAAGAACGAATAGAGGAAGCTAGCCCTTTGACCGCAACTGATGCTTTGGCTAGAAGCTGAATCGAAGGGTAATGCCGCCTTTGGTGGTGGAGTTGGGCACGGAGTTCTGCACCCATGGGCGGTTGATGTTGGTCTGGAAGAAGGCGCGGAGGGTGAGGGCTGTGGAGAGGGCGTACTCGCCGGAGAGTTCGGCCATCCAGACCTTGCTGCCCGAGGAGGGCTGGCTGAGTCCTCCTTGGTTGATCTTGCGTATTTGGGTAAGGTTGTTGTTGTAGGTGATATTGAGCTGGAGGACTACGTCGGACTTGAGGTCGTGGACGCGGTCGGCCATCTTGACGTGGAGCTCTACATCCTTGAAGCGGTAGCCGCCGCCGAAGGTGATGCCGTCGCGGGTAGTCTCGGTAAGCTGGTTGTTGATAAAGCTGAGGGCAAGCATGCGGTTCTTCTGGATGGAGAAGTTGAACTGGAGGCTGTTGACCATATTGACGGAAAGGCGTATGAGCGGGTTGAACTGCTCGGAGATCTGGACTCCGTCCATGCTGACAGGTGCCACAAAGTCGCCCGTGCCGTTGAGGACGGACTCGGTACCGTAGTCGTATCCGTCGATGCCGGAGAGTGCCGCATCGGTGTAGAATGATCCGATGCTGTAGGTGGAGGCGTATTTATGGGATAGGGAGATGTTTGTGAACCATTTCTTGAGGAACTGAACTTTGTTGAGGCCGGTGTAGTTGATGGTCCAGTTAGGGAGCGGAAATCCCATGAAGGGCGAGAATCCATAGCTAGAAGGGTCCTTGCCGAGGTAAGTGGCGAGGAATGAGGTGAGAAGGACCGTTTGGGAATTAGCGCTGTAGCCTGCAGGGAAGTACTGTCCGAGCATGGTATCGAGGATTTGCTGAGAAGCATAGGGGTCGGCGTTGAGGCCGGAGAGGCGCTGGGCTATGATGATGCGGTTAGAGAGGAACTGCTGGAAGAGGTCTTCACTGTTGGCAAAGGCGGTACCGAAGCTCCAAAGGGTGGTGGTATAGGCACCCGTCATCATATAAGAGAGCGGACCGTCGACTTGGTCGAGGTCGGAGAGATATTTGTAGTAGTATTCTTCGCGCGAGGAGTAGTTCTGGGTGGCCTCGAGGCGGATCTTGAAATCGCGGAGGGGCTCGATGTTCATCTGCATGCCGAGGGTGTGTGCGAGGGTGTTGACGTGCGGCGTGTTGAGGAGTGAGTCGTGCGAGAGGAGATCGTCGTCGAGAAGGGCCTGGAGTGCATGGGTGGTATTGTAGCCAAAGACGTAGCCCAAGCCTGGAGCAAAGGCGGCAGAGGGATCCATGCCGAGGATGGAGGCTTCGCCCATGAAGCCCGGAAGGATGGCTCCAGAGGTGGAGTTGTATTGGATGTTGAAGTCCTTGACAGAGGTAACGAAGCGGACGGCGAACTTATGCACCTGCATAAGCTTCTCCATGAGCTGTGCGCGGCGGAGGGAGTCTTGGTTAAGCAGGGAGTCGGAGGGCTGGAGCTTGTCGCGGACGGTCATCTTGTCGCCAGGCTTGCGTGGGGCTCGGTCGGGGACCTTGGCTGACGCAGGCTTGCGGTCTTGGGTATAGGCGCGCTTGATGAACTTAAATTTATTGTAGAGGGTCTGCATAGAGCCTTGTGCGCCGAACTGGAAGGTGGATGCGCTCTGGAGAGTGCTGCCGAGTGAGGCGAGGGCCTGGGTGGTGCCCTGATACTGGTAGTTGGTGCGGTAGGATACAGGCATGCGGAGGAAGTCGAGATATGGCAGTTTGGATACTGGCACATCCCAGGTGATGTTGAGCATCTGCTGGAAGTTGGACATGGTGCCGCCGGTGAGGATGGACTGCCAGATAGAGTCGGAGGCGGAACGGGTCTCGATACGGCCTATAGGCTCGTCGATACGGGCGTTGGCGTTGGCAGAGTATTGGATATGGAGGCTGCGGGCCAGGTCGTACTGGAGGCCATAGTCGCGACGCCAAGTGAACTGCTTGTAATAGGTGGGCTTGATGATGACCTGAGCAGCAGACTTATTGCGGAGGAGGGTCTCTTCATAATCGCGGAACACTTCGGTGGAGAAGGTGAGGTTCTTGGGCTGGTAGAAGAAGTTGAAGTCTTTGATAAACTTGAGGTTGCGATTCTTCTGTACGGACTTGAGCTTGGCGAAGGGTTTGACTTCGGTAGGCTGAATGGAGAAGCTATAGTTGAGGGTGCCGCGATGCTGGTCCTTGTTGAAGTACTGAATCTCGTCGTCGCTAGAGCGTTCGCGATTGTAAGCGTATGAGAGGCTGAAGTTCTCGATATCATAGAAGTGGGTCTCGGTACCTTTGGCGCCGGTGCGGTCTTTGTGGATATTAGTGAGCGTGAGGTTTGTGGTGGCCTTCTTCTCGCGGGCCATGCTGCTGACGGAATCGCGCTCGGCCTTGGTCTGGAAGGTGCGGAGGTCGTCGCGCAGGCGCACGTCGGGGTCGAGGGGGTTGTATTCTGGAGAACCCACCTCGCGGCTATGGTCAAGATATAGAGGTATATGGAGTCCCCAGTCTTCGGGGAGGAACTTGTCGAGTTGGAAGTCGAGGGTAGTCTGTAGCTTAAAGCTATTGACGAGTTCGAGGGAGGTAAGGTTATCTTCAAGGTTGCCGAATCCGGCCGTGGTGTATGATGAGTAAAGGGATAGATTGCCAACGTCGGCGAGGTTGGTGCGGGCAAGCGCCATGGCGGCCCAGCCGCCGCGGTTCTTATAGTCGGAGAGGCGTAGCTCGTTGAGCCACACGATAGCTGACTTGGGGAGCATGTCGTTGCCATCGGTAAGGGTCTCCTTCTTAGGGTTGCGGACGCCGACCATGATGACTTTGACCTTGCCTAGGTTTGGAGCGCCCAGAACTGTGTATTTGCGGCCTCCGATAAATTCTGAATAGAGGAGCGAGGAGGCGTAATCGGTGTTGCCGGAACGGATGAGTCGGTTGCGCTCGGTCTTGATGTCGACGAGCTTCTCGAGGTCGATCTCGACGTTATTATCGACTGGCCAGATGACGTCTTTGGCCTCGGGTGAGGTGTACCAGGGGGTGAGCTTGAGTGGCACTTCGTATTCGTAGTAGTTGCTGGTGTAGTCGCTGCCGAGGCGGACAAAGAGGGAGAGGTCGTCGTCGTTGAGGTTATCGAAGTCGGTCTTCTTCTCGGCATGGACGAACATCTTGAGCTTGCCGTAGTTGCGGAGGTCATAGGTCGTGTTGCGATAGACGGCGCGGGCATCGCCAGAGGCGAGGTCTGTGATGTCGAGGGAGAGGGCCTGCTCGTTGAGCTGGGTATAAGAGGAGTTGGTATTGAACCAAGACTCACGTTCAATGCCAGGAGGGAGCACATAGGGAACTGGGGATCGGCGGCCGTTCTCTTCAATGTTAACGGTAGAAATGGAGAATGAGGTGCTGGCACCAGTGCCGGTGGCGTAGTCGCCTGGCTGAAGAAGGTCTTCGGTATATTTGCGCCAGGTGCCGTAGACGAGCTCGAGGGTGGCAAAACGAAGAATGACGGGATCCTGGAACTGGCTGAGGAACATACGCATGAAGCGGATGGACTGGAATCCCGAGATGCGGCCTACGACCTTGTCGGGCTCGCGAATAGGGATACGGAACTGGTACCACTTGCAGGTGGCGTACTGCCCGTTGGCGAGCTGTATGTCGTTAGACTCTTGGATGTCTACGATGTAGTTTTGGCCGATGACCATCTTGGAGGGGGTAAGGTCGATCTCGTACTGGTAGTAGTTTTCGGCCTCGGAGAGAGTATTGTCGCGATTGATATCCTCCACGTTGGGATAGGTGCTGGCGTGGGTAGGATAGGTCTCGGGGTTGTCGGCATCGGCCGGGGAATTGCCTTCAGGGTTGTTGAAGTACTTGTAGCGGTCGTTGATCTTAAGGTCATTCTGGTCGGCATAGGTACTGAAGTAGTAGCGGTAGTCATCTGAGGATGGATCGCGGAGAGCCTCGAGGTAGGCGGCGGAGGAAGTGCCGTGAAGGAGCTGGATGCGCTGGAGGTAGTCGGAGAAGAAGGATTGCTCGTCTTCGATGCCGTGGGTACTGCTGAGGCCATCATAGCCTACGTCTTGATACTTGCGGGTGGCCTCGTCGTTCTCGAAGGCATTGACAATAGGCTGGATAGTGGGCACGCGACCCCAGATGGTGGTGTCTGCATGCTCGATAGCGGCAGAGGTGGAGTTGCCATTTTCGAAAGACTTGCGCCCATCGCGAAGGATATCTTCGGAGATATCGCCGAGGTTGATATAGAACTTACCGCCTTTTAAGTTGGGGTTAGTAAGGCCGGTAGCGGTATCGATGAAGGGGTCCATGAGCCAGAACTCGATGGTCTCGATATTCTGGGTCTCGAAATCGGTATACTCGAGTGCGCGCATGATTCCGCCCCAGCGAGATGCTGGATTATTGAGTTGGCCGCTAGCATCAATGCCGGCACTATACTGGCTTGGAGCTACGTCGTAGTTGTAGGGACCTCGCTCAGAGGGATAGTAGGCAAGGTTGAGTTCGAAGACGTAGTTGATGGCGTTGGACTGAAGCTGCTTGTTAGGGAAGACCTCTTTCTCGAGGATGCGGCGCGCATAGGGATGGGAGCGGTCGTCGGCGGTGATATTAGATGGGGTGTTGGTGCCGTAGAACTGGTCGGAGATGCGGTACCAGGCCAGACGAGCGCGGTTGTAGCCATACTGAAGTCCGGTGCCTGGGGCCGTTTCGGGAAATAGCGGATTGGATGTCTTATAGTCCTGAGGGGTGCTGGCAAGGCTCCAGAAAGAGAGTCCTTTGAGGTCAATGCTGCTCTCGGCGCCCTCGAAATCGTCGACATAGGAGACTTTGTTTTCGGTCTTGCCGGTACTGGACATTCCTGGTATGAAGTGGGCGAACTCTGCCTGGAGGGTGAGGTTGGATGGGGCCTTGGTCTGAATGCCTGGCAGCCAGTCGATTGCCTTTGTGATGAAGGGCGCCTCGTGCTTGTAGTTGAGATCCATACCCCAAATGGTGTTGCTGGTAGGCTCCTCGCCAAAGTTATTCTTCTGGGTGAGGGGTTTCTCGTGAAGATTCATGATGGTGGCGCCAAGGTTGAAGTCTTTGTCGAACTCGTAGTTGAGGTGGAGGCCTAGCATGCGCTTGGTCATCATGCTGAAGGAGTTGTTCTCACTGCTGACCGAGATGGGGGTGTTGCTGCTGAGGATGCCTTCGTTGATGATGGTGACTGTACCCATCGTGTAGTCGACGGTATAGTCCACATTCTCGATGAGAGGCACACCGCCTGCCGTGACGGCAACAGAACCAGGAGTAACGCTGTAACCTAATGATATGGAGCCGCTCACGGTGCTTGAGTAATAGCCTTCAAGGTAGAACTTATTCTTGTCGGCATATTGGCGGGCGAGGGTCTGGGTCATGGTGTAGAGCGAGTCGAAACAGTACTGCTTGGCAAAGTCGGCATCGCCAAGTATCTCCCTAAGGTCGCGGCCGAAAGGTTCTACATAGGGAAAGAAGATGCGGCCGGTGGTGGACTGGATGGTTCCGCCCTTGTAGGCAGCACTATCGAACCAGTCGAACACGCCGTCGGCGTAATAATAGCTTTGAGAGGCATCCATGCGGTCGAAGCCGAAGAGCTCGATGAGCGGAACGCCCTCTTTGGGACCTTCGGTAAAGTAGCCGATACCTAGGCCGCCTTCTGGATTTTCGTAGAGGATATTAAGGCGGAATCGATCGCGGCTGAGCTGGGAACTCTTGAGGAAATAGACATTCTTCATCATGAGCTTCCAGAGAGAGCTGCGGGTGTCGACACTAGTGCCCTTGATAAGCTTGACGACCAATGTATTGGGATCATTGACGCCATCGGTGGTAAGTTCGCCAACTTGGTAAACGTTGGTGTCGCCAATAACCTGATACTGGAAGGCGACAGCAAGAATCTGGTCGTTGGCGAGAGGCTGATGGAGCGAGATGAAGCCGAGCTGCTCATTATAGGTATACTCGGAAGAATTGAGCAGGCGTGCGCTCTCCACCTTCTCGTAGTCGGTTCCACTTACAAATCCGAGCCCCTCCATATAGTTGGTGATATTGCTTACGGGACGGATAGAATTGACGTTGATGACTTGGAAGATGTTGTTGGCGCTGTTGGAAGGGCGCTCCGAAATGCCGCCTATGAGACCGGGACTAGAGACTTCCTTTTCACCCAAATCCTTAAGGGCAAGAATATTGCGATTGTTGGTAACTGCGGCGCCTACGTTAGTGCGCCACACCTCGAGGCGGATGATCTTGATATTAGAGTTGACAACAGGGAGGGTTGACATCGCCTTGTTGTAGTTCTGATAAAAATACTGCGAGATAAAGTAGTGTCGGTTCTCTTCGTACTCGTCGGCACGTATCTCAAACTCGCGACTGCTGGCGCCGCCCTGCACCTGCATGTTTTCCGTACTGGTCTCTTTCTCAGAGGCCACCGCATCGATAGTGAGCTTGCCAAACTTTAGTTTAGAATGGAAGCCAAAGAGTTGCTGGCTTCCGTGGATGAGGGTGGTATTGAGGGGAAACGATATATCGGCAGCCTCGAAAAGCTGGAGGATATCGTCCTCTTTGCCTTCGTAGCGGAGCTTGATTTTGTTCTCAAAATCGAATGTGGCCTGGGTATTCCAATTGAGGTCGAAATTAAAGAGGTCTCCAATCTTCACATTGGCGTTAAGCTGGATATTCTCGTCGAAATCGGGATGGGTATTGCTACGGCGTGAAGGGTCGACTGATGGATCGTCGCGATACTCGTTGACAATCTGGAACGTAAGGTCAACACTGCCCGTGGGGGTAATTTTTATTTCAGGTTTGCCCATCAGGCCCTCTAGCTTCCTACTCACCTCGTCGAATCCCGGAATCTTTCCCAATAATCCATCAGCAAAACCACCACCCTCGGTGGTCTTATTCTTCTCGTCCCAATATTTCTTCATGAGCCTTGACATCTGATAGTCTTGATACTCATCGAAGGTCATATACTCACGATTGATTACCATATCGCCAAGGCGGGTAATCTTGATATAGGCATTACTCTGCGCATCATACTCTATGGTATCAGACACACCGGTCTGGGCCTGAGCATTCAGACTCAAGCAGGCGAGCATCACCAATAGCAATATGGACAGAATCTTCTTCACTATAGATTAGAGTACTTTGAGTGCGCGCTTGATGATTTCTTCGGTAGAAAGCCCCGGTTCGTTACCTACCTTTTGGAGAGCCTTGGCGATATTGGGTTTAGGGAATCCCAGCATTTCAAGAGCCGTGGCGGCCTCGGTAAGATTCATATTTGTGGCGGCAGCGCCAGCCGATACCGCAACAGCAGCAGCATCAATCTTGTCCTGCAGTTCGAGAACAATACGCTGAGCGGTTTTGGTGCCGATGCCTTTGGCGCGCTGCACCAATTTGGCATCTTGATTAGCAATAGCCTGCTGCAGTTCTGAAGGATTCATCGAAGAAAGAATCATGCGGGCTGAAGCTGGTCCCACACCATTAACGCCAACCAGCAAACGAAACATCTCGCGCTCAGACTGCTCATAAAAACCGAACAGCAGGTGGGCATCTTCGCGGATAGACTCATGCACATAGAGGCGAACCTTCTCCCCTTCTCGACGGGTATGGTCCTTCAGTTTCTCATAGGTAGTGAGGGTAATATCCATCAGATATCCCACACCGCCGCAATCGACAACAGCATAGGTGGGGTTGAGCTCGTCTAATCTTCCTTCGAAATAGTTGTACATGTCTTTGAGTGATGTTATTCGTTGTTACTGGATAGCTTCATATGCCCCGATCGTAGGGGGAATGGCACGAAGGGTGCCGTTGAGGTCGTACGGGAGGATCACTTTATTGTGGTCGCCAGCACCGGCAGCAGGGGAATCCGACTTAGGCCTATAATCATAAGCCGAAGGGGCAACATAGCGTACATCGGAGCACACCTGGCTGTTTTCCGAAAAGGCCATAGCCTGGCGGCTCTTGACAAGGCAGTTGTGGAACAACACATTAAACTGGCCCTCTTCAACTTGGGCCAGCGATACTTCGCCGCCGCCGTCCAAAGAGAATGATCCATCGATGATGCAGTTGTCGAACTCAGCCCTCACGATATCCCGCACCACTATCCTATCAACGCCATTGACACGGGCCTCGTAGTAGTTGCTGATAGCCACTGCAGGCACCTGGCGTCCGCCATAGCGCCAGAAGTTGGCGAAGGTACTATTCCCAAAGTGGAAATTGCCACCAGCATTAAGGGCCACCAAAGCCGAACCACAGGAAGTCACCAAAAGATTCTCTCCCTCGATATGGGCGCAGCTCTGACTTAGGATGCCATACAGCTGATGGTTCTGAATAAGGGTATTGGTGATTCTCACCGTTGGGTTGCCGTTGACGTTGGTGTCGGCCAAGATGCCAATTGTGCCGTTCTCTATCACGGCATGGCCTATCTCATTGTCAATGCTGCCGCCGCTGAACCAGAGATAACCCCACTGACCAGGAAGCGAGTCGTACCACCCATCGTGGCGGACGGAGGTAAACCTCACAGGCGACTCCCGAGAACCAGAAACCTTGAGGGTGGAATTTTCCAGCACGATAAGATGGGAATTATTGGCCATATATACTTCCTCGCCAGGATTGAGATGGAGTGTTGCCCCATTGGCTACAAGGGCTATCCCCGTAATGACATGAGGCATTGAATGATTCCAATTAGCACAATCGATTATGCTGGCATAGCCGATAAGGTTCCCATCTTGGTCAGAAAGAGTCATATTGGGCGTGTGATACACGGCATTGCGGCCATAAGCGGTGAGGATCAAACTCTGATGTGCGTTGCAGAAGTCAAAGTCGATGGCATCTTCCACCAAGAAGGGGCTGGAACTCGAATTGGGATTGATATTAGCGGTGACGAAGATGAAGATACTATCATGGGCCGGAATTGTGATATTGCTCACAACCAACGACGTGTCTCCATCCACATTGATGCGGAACCGGCTAGAGGCGCCTCCACGCACGGCCACACGAGTCAGGAGAATGGGATTGTCGTAGGTGTTGTACACCAAAACCTGCTGAGTGGTAGTCCCCATAGTGACAAATACGGTATCAAACGCAACGGTATCGCACGAGAAACGCAACTTGGCACCGTTGTCCTCCAAATAGGCAACCTCCTTGACACACGAAACATTCGTTGTCAGGCCGATAAAGCCCAATATCAGGCACAATATGGCGTATCTAGAGTACTTCACGATTATTAATAACGCATCTTTGCTATATATATTATATATAAGGCAAAAAAAGGCGGACACTCGCATATGCATCCGCCTAGTATAATAAAAAAGTTTTTGTTAACGCGAATAGAACTTAATGACCTCCTCAAGCCGTTTGGTGCAAACGGGGCAGAAATCAGCATAATAGTTCATCATACAGTTAGTGACTGGGCGATAGATCCCTTTCTTCTGATATCCGCCGCCCTCATATACGCCCAATGGGCCGCAATCCTTGGGACCGAGTCCCTTTACCGGAGGGGTTGGTATTGTGGTGCCCGGAGGCAGCATAGACTTCCACTTAGAATCGAAATCCACCAACGTAGTGATATTGGGTTCGAGAGGTTCCAAATTGGTAGGATGAATCTCGTTGTAGCTGAGGTTTTCGTCCACATACTCGTCGGCCAAGCCGCCGATAGAGTGGCCCAACTCGTGGGGCATGATCTTGCCACACATGCCGTGAACCGAACTTACGGCATAGAAGTTATAGATGGCGCCGCCGCCATACTTCTTACTATTAACCATGATGATAATCTGGTCGAAAGGCACCTTGTCGAGCGCATGATAGAGGTCAAACACGTGAGTGGTCATGCAGTAGCGGTCCGAACCCAAGGTGTTGTATTCGGCACCCACCATTCCCGAGGTACCCCATACGTTGATATTATTGCGATTGCGCTTGAAAGGCTCCACAGAGAAGAGGTTGTCGGCAAACATATTCAGGTCGCGGACCAGTTTTTCGGAATCACTTTCGTAGCCCTGGCCAATAATCACGATATCCAATTTCTTATGCACATCGCCCACGTAATGTATCTTCTCCACAGGAACATCCAAAGTGTTGACAATCTCATAGAAATCGAGATTCTCTGGGTCATACACGATTACTTTCTGATCCTGAAGCTTCTGATCCTTATCACGCTTGCGCATCACTACGTCGACCTTCACCTTGGGCTTAGGAAACAGAACCACCTCCTGATAGGAGCCCACCTCGGAATGTCCTTCCGGAGTATCGCAATACTCCTGAAACAACGAGTTGAAACCCCTGCTGTAGAGCACCTTTCCCGTCTGAGGATCGCGAAGTTCCACACTGTAGTGTCCATTATTGAACGGGTCCACCAGATTAGTCTTCGACCCAGCCCAAACCGAATGCTTCATCCAAAAACCCTTCTTGAGAATCTGCAGGGTATCCCAATCCTTGCAGCCCACTCTGAGATACTCAAGGCCCACGGTCTTGTCCTCGAAATACTTGTCGAAGTCAATCTTCTCCTGTGCGTTGGCAAAAATGGCGACAAGCACAAACACTATACCCATCGCCATTTTGCAGCATGCACCATGCATTCTGCAAATCTTCATATCTTATCTGAATCTAATCATGTCAATCAATCTCACGCCAGTCAGCCACACGGTGATGCAGCCAACTACGCCGCCATTCCAGTTCTCGACAGGCTGAAGGGTAGTATCGTCCACTATCTCGAAATATTCAGGTTCAAACTTCATGTCAGCCTTGCCCGAATCCATATTCGAAAGGGTATCTACAACCCACTGCTTCACTTCGGCCACAGGCTTATGCTCCGACATCTCCACAGCCTGCTTGAGAGTAGCATAGATATTGGGGGCAAAGGACAAAGCCTCGGCGCTGAGGCGCATGTTGCGGCTGCTCTTGGCAAGACCGTTCTCGGCTCTTACGATAGGGCAAGGAACAATCTCGATAGGATACTGCACCTGGCGAAGCATCTCCTTGATGATGGCGATCTGCTGGAAGTCCTTCTCGCCGAAGAATGCCTTCTGAGGCATCACGATCTCAAACAGTCGGCACACCACAGTGGCCACGCCGGCGAAGTGGCCCGGACGCTGAGGACCTTCCATAACCTCCTCGATCTGGCCGAAATGCCACTCCCGAGCCACAAAGTCCTTGGGATACATCTCCTCCACAGAAGGAAGCAGCACCATGTCGGTATTGGCAGACTCCAACTTCTCGAGGTCGGCCTCAACCGTGCGGGGATACTTCTCGAGGTCCTCTTTGTTGTTGAACTGTATAGGGTTCACAAAAACGCTGACCACCACCACATCGCACATCGATTTTGCTTTGTGGATAAGGCTGAGATGACCCTCATGCAGCGCACCCATTGTAGGCACCAGGCCTATGGTCTTATTTTCTCTCTTTGCGGCGGCAACTGCTTCTTGCAGAGCAGCCACGGTTGTGAATGTCTTCATTATATGATATTAATCGTTTACTTCTTCATAAGGCGTGAAATCCTCGTCGTCATTTCTTCGCCGGCCATCGTCCTGATGACGACTGGCATAGCGTATCTGGCTACGCTGCGACGGCAGCTCTATCAAATAGTCGGCCACCGTGAGCACTAGACTGAAAAGCAGGCCCCAACCCCAGCCATCAACCACGAACTTGTCTCCCATAAACCCCGAAGCCATCATCACAATGGCGGTGTTGACCACAAATACGAACAATCCGTTTGTTACAAACGACAAGGGAAGGGTAATCACAAGCAGTATCGGCCGGATAAGATTGTCCAAAACAGCTATCACAATGGCCGTAGCAATAGCGGCCCTTACGCTGTTCACCTCTACCCCAGCCAGCAATTCAGCTGCCAGATAGGTCACTCCCGCCATAATCACCACACGGGTAAGG
This sequence comes from Bacteroidales bacterium, assembly GCA_024400415.1. Taxonomy (GTDB): domain Bacteria; phylum Bacteroidota; class Bacteroidia; order Bacteroidales; family P3; genus Colimorpha. Next base: position 20,074 of record JAKSMS010000012.1, read on the forward strand.
CAGCCATATCTTCCTGAACTAAAGGTTCCTTTGTCGATACTACTCATTTTTCAGCATATTTTTCACGCGGCAAAAGTACAAAGATTTTTGCACATAGCGTAAAAAAAGACTCTTTTTTTTGCATACAGCCCTCTCTAAGGTTCCAGCGGCATAACTGAGGCATAACTGGGGGATACCTGTATGTCATCTCCCACTAAAGTCCAATCAGAAACCCATAGAAATGGATGAGCTAACGCGGATATTAGTCATCTAATGGATTCTGACCTTTGCCCTGGCGGATGAGTTCCATCTGTCCATCGCTGCAATCAATCACAGTAGAGGGCTCCACATCGCCAATACCGCCATCAACGACCACCTCGGTCCGATTCTCAAAGAGTTCGTGAATCAGCTCGGGATCTGTAAGATATTCCACTTCCTGTTCACGATCCTCTATCCTAACCGAAGTAGCAACCAGCGGACAACCGGCAGCCTCGATGATGGCTCGGCAGATATCGTTGTCGGGCACTCGTATGCCGATTGTCTTATTCTGATTCTGATAGGTGCGAGGCACCTGGTTGTTGGCGTCCATCACAAAGGTATAGGGTCCCGGAAGGCAGCCGCGGAGCAGCTGATAAGTATCCTTATCCATAGGGCGCACAAATTCCGAAGCCTTACTAAGCGAGGCAAATAGCAGCGAATATCGGGCCTTTTTGGCCGTAAATCCCTTCAGCTGGGCGATTTTCTCCACAGCCTTTTTGTGGTCCATGCTGCACACGAAGGCATATAGCGTATCGGTAGGTATCACGGCCACACCTCCTTGATTGAGGATATCGGCAACGCGGTTCACATCGCGAGGGTTTGGATTTTGAGGATATATCTTGAGTATCATGACAACAAACTTTCAATTGCTAAACGGTAGCTGCTGAGTCCCAACCCGCAAATCATTCCTCTACATGCGCTTGCAATGAGCGACACGTGTCGGTATTCCTCTCTAGCGAAGATATTGCTAATATGCACCTCAATGGCTGGGGCAGTAACGCTCTTGATCGCATCATGGATGGCCACACTCGTATGGCTGTAGCCGCCTGCATTGATCACAATTCCGGCATAGTCGAATCCCACCTGCTGAATCTTGTCGATCAGTTCGCCCTCAATATTGCTTTGGAAATAGTCGAGGGTGACTTCAGGGAAAAGTATCCGCAACTCACCGATACATTGATCCATCGACACTTGTCCATACACCTCAGGTTCTCTCATTCCCACTAGGTTAAGGTTGGGTCCGTTAATTATCAAAATCTTTTTCATGATGCAAAGTTACGATATTTTTTTGACATAGATGACTTTTTTCGAAAACAAATCCGACAATCCTCTACATAAAAAGAAATGCGGCCCAATAGGACCGCATTTCGGTATGATGATTTGGAATCAATCTATTAGATGATGCCCTGAGCCATCATAGCGTCAGCTACGCGCATGAAACCAGCGATGTTAGCACCCTTAACGTAGTCGATATGACCGTCAGCCTGGGTACCATACTTAACGCACATGTCGTAGATGTCGTTCATGATCTTGTGGAGCTTAGCGTCAACCTCTTCAGCAGTCCAGTTGAAGTGAGCTGCGTTCTGAGCGATCTCGAGGCCAGAGGTAGCAACACCACCAGCGTTTACAGCCTTACCAGGGCCGAATGGGATACCTGCAGCCTGGATAGCCTTGATAGCGCCTGGCTGTGAACCCATGTTGGAAACCTCAGCTACATACTTAACGCCGTTAGCGATGAGTTCCTTAGCGTCCTCTTCAGCGAGTTCGTTCTGGAATGCGCAAGGCATAGCGATGTCAACCTTAACGCACCATGACTTCTTACCAGCGGTGAACTTGCACTGTCCTGGGAATTTGTCAGCCATATCCTGAACCTTGTTGCGGTTAGAAGCACGCATAACGAGCATATAGTCGATCATCTCCTTGGTGATACCGTCAGCGATTTCGCAAACGCCGTCAGGACCAGAGATAGCAACAACCTTAGCACCGAGTTCGAGAGCCTTGGTAGCAGCACCCCAAGCTACGTTACCGAAGCCAGAGAGAGCGATGCGCTTGCCAACGAGGGTGTCGTTGTTCTGCTTAACCATGCGGTCTACATAGTAGATAGCACCGAAACCGGTAGCCTCTGGACGGATGAGGGAACCACCCCAGCCATAGCTCTTACCAGTGAGAGCGCCGGTGCTGTGCTCGCGAGCGAGTTTCTTGTACATACCGTACATGTAACCGATTTCGCGGCCACCAACTCCTACGTCACCTGCAGGGCTGTCCTGATCAGGACCGATGTTGCGCCAGAGTTCATATACGAAAGCCTGGCAGAAACGCATGATTTCAGCATCGCTCTTTCCCTGTGGGTTGAAGTCAGCACCACCCTTACCGCCACCGAGTGGGAGCATGGTAAGGCTGTTCTTGAAGATCTGCTCGAAACCGAGGAACTTCAGCATTGACTCGTTTACTGCTGGGTGGAAGCGGAGACCGCCCTTGTATGCACCGAGAGCAGCATTGTACTGTACACGGTAACCGAGGTTAACCTGGGTCTCGCCATTGTCGTCAACCCATACTACGCGGAATTTGAAGATACGGTCTGGCTCAACAAGACGCTCAACGATCTTAGCCTTCTCGTACTCTGGGTGCTGGTTGTAAACCTCTTCTACAGATTCCAGAACCTCGCGAACTGCCTGCAAGTATTCTTTTTCACCTGGATGTTTGGCCTCCAGGTTGGTCATAATGTTTTGTACGTTCATGATATTGAATTAATTAAATTAATTTATCTCTTTTTTTCGTTTTACAAATGTACAAAGTTATTTTGATACAAAAAAACTTTTTTCTAAAAATATTTTTTTATCAATTAAAACAGGTCTCCACAAAACCGCTTATTCGGCTCTTTAAATACTTATATTCTTCTATATGGGACATGTGTCCACACTGGTCGAGAACCACTATTTCTGCCTTGGCTGGAATCATGGCCTGCGACACGGCCAAATCCACATCCAGCCGGTTGTCCTGCTTGCCGAATACCGACAATACCGGAACCTGGATCTTTGACAGCATATCGATTCGCGACGGACGACGTGCCATGCCTATCTGAGCAGCAATAATGCCTTGTGCCTGGGTATTGAGGCACAATTCCTGCAAATCTTTCACCTCTTGGGCAATATCGGCCCTGTTCTCATTATAAAACAGCGAGGGCACAAAATTCAAAATATAGCCTGCCCTGTTGACCTCTACCTGATGACACACCTGCTGCCTGCGTTCGCGATGTTCCTGAGAGTCGGACAATGCATGGGAATGCAGCAAGCCCAAACCCTTCAAGCGGTACATATATCGGTCAGCATAAGCCAGCGCCACATATCCGCCCATGGAATGGCCTATCATTACGCAATGGTCTACCTCCAGTTCGTCGAGCACCGCATTCACTGCATCTGCCATATCTTCCATCGTGTTCACATTGCCCAGGTTGTCGCTATAGCCATGGCCGGGAAGGTCTATCGTGATCACATGCATCGAATGCATATAGGTGAGCATAAAGGGGCTCCAAACATCAAGACTCTGCAGAAATCCGTGCAGCAGTACAACAGTGTTCTTATTGCCGCGGCCTTCTTCGCGGTAGTGAATCTTTGCACCTTTGTAGTCGATTTGCCTATGAAGTTCCATTTTGTATATTATTATTAATGTATAATACTATATATTTCTAAACCTTACCATCACATTGATGGATTCGTCTGCATTTCCATAAAAGTTGCCGTAGGGTGACACGCTCACCTGCTCAGCATTAGCGCCCGACTGAATGAGCGCCTTCTTGATCATTCTGCCGCGATCCACCGAAAGTTCGTAGCATTCCTGGGCGTCGCTTCCTGGCACATTCACCGACACCTCTACCCTCACCTGCTGGTTTGACTGCAGGAACCGGCCTAATCGGCCCAAATCGTCAGCACCCGCCTGAGTAAGTTGAGCATCGATGCCCTCAAATCTCACAAGATATAGCGGGAATGACTCCAAGTCTACAAGCTGAACTGCCGAAAAACCTTCAGGCTTCACAATAGAAGAGCCTATCGGATTGAACTTGTCTGCCGGCACCCAGAGATCATCCGTCTCAGCATATACTGCATACTCATGATCAGAATAAAGCTTCATCAGTTCTGATACCGATACCGACAGATCGACTGACCGGATCTGAGACTGAGAGGTAAGGTCAACCACGCCCAACCCTTTAAGGCCAGAACCCAACTCAGAGCCGTCTACCATCACGCCTCGCAGCACAGCACCAGAAGAATGCTGTGTTGGAGCGCTGAAGCAGCCAAATCTATTGACCACCCTATTGGACGAGAAATAGAGACGCTTATCGTCGGGGGATAGGCTCACTGTCTCTTCGCGGAAGCCCGTATTCACCTCTTTGCCCAAATTCACAGCTTTTGACCAACCCGTCCAGTCGGAAGCATCACTACGAGTCGACATATAGATATCGCCATAGCCCAGTCCTCGGGCATCAGTCACAAAGTAAAGCGTCTTCATATCACGACTCAGGGCAGGACTCCGGTCGCAATACTCGCTATTGATATTCACGCCTAGATTTACAGCCTCGCCCCAGCCATCAGTAGTCTTGGGAATGTAGTAAATGTCTAGAGCCATGGCAGTATCGCCATGATACGGAGTGCCCGAACGATGATATACCTGGCCGTATTTTCGGTCTGAAGCCAACAGCATACCGCTGCCATCTGGAAGCATAACGGCATCGGTCTCGATGCTCTTGGTATTCACGCCTGCAGCAAAGGTCTCGTCTATCGTCCATCGCGCTCCAACCTTCTCGGCCATCAAGATATCGCCATTGCGGCCTAGCAGCATGCGATTGCCGTCATCAAAAAGGCTGAACAGCTTTAGGCCTCGATTCTCAGCATTGGTGAACACCACATCGTCAATGCTCATCCACTTGTACTTTCTGGCCTGGGCCATTTCTGCAATGGCAATCGAGCTATTGGCGCCAATTCCTTTAGTATAATACAGATGTTTGCCGTCGGGATGAAGCACCGGATGGGTCATGTGGTAGCTTGGCGCCACCTCGGTAGCGGTCTGCTTTAGGGGATCTGGTTTAGCGTTAACGATAGTTTTCAATTCCTGATAGCGCTCCACATCATACTCGTCAAAGCTGAGCATCACATAGTCGAGACGTTCGTCCACTGCGCTCCAATTCTGGCGAGCCACCAGAGGCTGTATCATGCGCTGAAGGGCCACAAAGGCGCGACCCTTGCCTGTAAGTTTTCGCACGTGCGACACATAATTCTGGAAATTCGACTCCTCAAATGGTGCCATCATATCCAGTTCGTTGAGCAGATCCTCCTGCGACAAATCATGCTGGATGGCAGCCCCAAAAGGGAACATTGGATTTGTCTCGGCAAAGTCCTTAATAGGCTGAACATCGCCTTCTGCAGAAACCCACTCGTAGTAGAGGCGGTAGATATCGTTGTAGGATGGGTCCAGCTGGAATCTTTCTAGATAGAGTTCCAATGCGCGGCCATCACGTTGGTCGGTGATGAGTCTGCGCAGGCGTTCCATAGCCTGGTCGGCCAGCGGATTATCGCCATTAAGCTGGATAAAGTCGGCCAGTTCGTCTGGCGAAGTCATCTTTTCGTATTGGCCTTCTAGCAGCTGGCCAACGCGTTCGAGCGCCACAGCATAATCATCACCCGAAGGGTAGAGCACCATATAGTCGCGATAAGCCTTCACGTCGTTGCGCTTCTCTGCAGCAAGGAAAGCGATATGGGCCTTCTGCTTAGTGGCCACTTTTACTACTTGGGGAACCTCCACATAGGGAGCAAGACGGCGATCCACCTCCTCCTCTGTGGTGGCAGTATTGAAGAGTTCGACGGCTCGCTGGGCAATGATATTGGCAGACTCTTCGGCCTCTGCCGTACCCGGATAGGTCTTGATAAAGTGCAAGTAGGCCTCGATCGTGTTGGTCTGCTTGGTAGTATTATAATTTGACCGCATACGCTGAGCCTCTATCAGCCTCACCGTTGAAGGATCACTCGAAAAGGCCTGGGCAAAATTGTCCAACTCCATATTGGTGATTGTGCTGTGATCCTTAACGTACTGGCGTGCCGACATCAGTATAAACTGCTTCAGCTGGCGCACAGATGTGATGGTGATGCCGCGCTTGATGGCGTCTTTGGCCTCAGCATAGCGCTTATCGTCTTCGATAATCTGCACGTAGTTCTCTTCTGCCGTGGTAACATACTTCATGGCCATCGGCAGATTGAACATCGGATTCTCGCTATTGGCATAAAACTCGGCCATTGCCAACAGATTCACCACATTGTTGGGCTTTTTGACATAGTTCTTATACAGCTTAGCATACTGCGACTCGTAATAGCCCGACTGCTTTTTTTGAGCATAGCCGGCAGCCATTGCCGCCATACAGATTGCCAATATTGCGATTTTCTTCATCATTGAATGGTCTTATTTTTCGATTTTGAAGGTTGAGAGTATGCTCTTGAACTTGTCCTCGAACTTGCTGTAGGTGTCTTTAGTCGTTTCCACACGCACCTCTACAGCGGTAGACTTATCTTTGAAATATATCATGTTGAAGATATAGTCCTTGTTGTCATCCACATTCTTGTAGATTGCCTGCAGGCCTACAGCATCAGCGGCAGGAAGTCCCTCCGTGTATTCCTCTATCGTCTGGTAGGGATTGTGCTGGTAGCGGCTGAGCATCATGTCATAGACCGATCCGGTGTAGTTCTTGCGCACATAGATTCTCATATTCGGCAGCACGGTATCGCCCACTGCGTCAACCACCACCTCGGCGCTATAGCTATAGAGGTACACCTTGGTATCCTGGTCCACATCATAGGTGCGAAGGTATTTCCAGCCGCCGTCTGGGAATCCAAACACAACATTGCTGCTTGGTATTCTGTTTTGAGCCATTGCTGTGAGGCCCATCACTACGACCATCATCGACAAAAGTAACTTTCTCATTGCTCTACTGGTTTTTGACTATTATTATTTCTAACCGAAACGTGCTATTGCGCTTTACTTATCGGTCAGTTTTTCATATACAGAGATTAGTTTTCGAGTTAATTTTTCTTGCCCATACTCTTCTGATATCAAGGCATAGGCCTTTTGACCGATACTGCTGCAGAACTCTTGGTCGCCCACGCATCGCTTGATCTGCTGGGCAAACTGCTCAGGAGTGTCGGCAATCAGTATATTTTCTCCATCGGTATAGTTGATGCCGGCGGCACCCACAGAGGTGGAGATGACCGTCTTGCCGGCCGACATGGCCTCTATAATCTTCACTCTGATGCCGCTGCCCGACAGAAGCGGCACAATGTTGATCTGCTTGCTTCCTATGAAGTACATGGCATCGGCCACTTCGCCCACCACCTGTACCCCGTCCATATGGAGGTCCATCAAATCCTGCGGCATCTTACGCCCTGCCAGATAGAGGCGCACTTCTGGCACCTGGGCATGCACGATCGGCCACACATCGTTGAGGAACCAGCGCACTCCCTCCTGGTTGGGAATCCAATCCATAGAGCCTATGTGGAACAAGGTGTTTGGCTCCACAGCCACATTCTCCAATGGCTCAGGATTCACGGCAAACGGTATTGCCTCTATGCGCTTGCGGCAGCCTGCCTCCTTGAAGAATTGTGCATCGTCGGGGGTGATGCACACAATGGCGTCATAATCGTTGCAGTGCTCACGCTCATAGGCACCTAATGTCAGCGCGAGATGCTTGAGATACCAGGCCTTGAACGGATTCTTCGTCCCCTTGGCAATATGGCGCCAGATGCGATGCTCCACATTGTGGGCCCGCAGCACCACCTTGGCCTGGCTATATTTGCGTATCAGCGGCACATAGGGCGTGAGGAACACGCTCTCGAGATGCACCACGTCGAATTCCTCCTCTTCGAGTATCTGCCTGAGCTTGGCAGCAAAGTCGCTGCTCACATAGCGCTTCACGTGATACGACTCGCCGCACATCATGGCCACAAAGGCGTCAAGCACATTCACTCCGAGGTCGATATACTGTGCCTCAAAGCGCGTAGCCTGCAGATACTCGTCGGTCATCTGCTCGTGGCGCACGGGATGCTTGTCGGTACACACGCTCAACACCCTCACCTCGCAGCCTTCGGCCAGCAATCCCTGGGTGATGCTGTTCATGGCCAAGGTGCCGCCATCTACTGGCGGATAGGGAGGCTTGTTGCAGATTTGGAGTATCTTCATTGCTACGATCTTTTTGTCATTTATTTGAAACGCACCATGTGCTCGCCAAAGTTGAGCAGCAGCGCCACATTCATCGAAACGCCGTTGTAGTCGTAGAGTTTCGAACGCGACGCATAGAGCATCAGTCGGGCCCCAGTGAGCGACTGTCCCCTGATGCCGTCATACATCGGAGCGTATATCTCGTTGCTGAGATTCCAATCTATGGCCACGCCTGCTATCCACGAGCCGCAGGCCGTGGAGAACGACTCCTCGTCGCTGCCCTTGGTAATAGTGGAAAGGCCGAAGCCCGCCAGCGGCATGACGGAGTATCTGATTTGGCGCACTGCATAGTAGCCATACCCCATCCAGAACTGGAGCCAGGTATAGGGAGTGCCCTTGGCGAAATTCACGCCGTCGAGCTGATAATGGCGCTTTGATCCGCCGCCACCGATGGCAAAGTCGAACATATACGACGAGCGGCCATAAAGCCCCTCCATGCCGAACTCAAACGACGTGGCATTGCGGAACGTCTTGGTGAGGCCGCCCAAATGCACCGTATGCATCACACCCAGATGGGCGCCCACGCCTAACGACTTGGCGTCCTTGATTCTAGGCATATCGCACACCGGAATCTCGGCCAGTAGGCGGTTGGTGCTGTCGAGCCAGCGAGCCACCACTAGGCTGTCGGCGCCATCGCGGCTCTCTAGCATGAAGCGCGTCTCGTCGGCCTGGCAGTAGTCGGCCACCGACTGCATGAGGTCCTGGTAGCTGACGCCGTCCGTAGCCCTGTCGAACGAGGACTGGAACAGACGGGCCTGAAGTTCGGCCAGATTGAAGAGCACCTGGTTGAAATGCAGCTCGGTAGTGCTCTGTCGGCCCTCTACCACCCACGAGAGCTTAGGCTCCATATAGGCCACAACTCTGAGGCGCTCCATCTTTACGCCCGCCAGGCTGGTATCGGTATCGGTAAGTTTGAATGAGTATTGAAGCCAACTGGCATTAAGGCTGTCGGCATTAGATGGATACACCTGGAAGTCCTGCCACGTGAGCGGACCCTTGTCCCAAGTGCGATGTTGCAGCTGTGCGCTGGCTCCGGACACCAGAGCCAGCACCATAACTGCTATTGCAAACAACTTCTTCATCTCAGAACGATTGTTTGAATTAAAAATCATTATTCGGTAGGGAGAGCCTTATAGCCTTTGCCGTAGGTCTCCTTGCTTTCGAGCACGCTTACGAAGCTCTCTGGGTCCTCCTTGGCAAGCCAGATGTTGAGCTTGGTGGAGTCCTTGTGGTTCATGGTGCATACCACCACGTCGCCCGAGCAGCCGAGTTCGGCATTCTTGCCCATCTCGGTAGCAATGTAGTTGGCCACCTTCTGGGCCTGCTTGGTGGTGATGATGTAGGTCTTAGGACGCTTGAAGCCATCCACCACGAGGTCGATCATGATACCCTCGATGAACACAACGATGAATGAGTTGATAGGCAGACGGAGGCTTGCGGTGAAGTCGTGGATTGAGTCGTAGCCCTTAAGCATGCCGATAAGGAGAGTGCTGAAGGTGATGATGCCGTCAACGATGATCACGAGGGTGCCAAGGCTGATCTTGGTGTATTTGTGGAGCACCATAGAAACGATGTCGCTACCGCCAGAGGTGGCACCAGCACGGAAGATCAATCCGATGGCGATACCATAGAGCAGACCTGCCACAATGGTGTTGAGCAGATAGTCGGGCATAAACCAGAAGGTCTTGTCTACGCCGTCGGCAAACGAGATGCCGAAGGCCTCGAGGCTGGTATTGTAGTCGCACTGCACGAGGAGGCTCTCCATGCCGGCAGGGATGAGCTCCTTAGCCTCATAGATACCCTGATGGATAATTGGGAAATAGCCCCAAGTGGTCTCAATCATAAAGGCAAAGAGGATGTTGAAGATGGTGGCGGCCACGGTCTTTACGCCGAACTTCGGGCCCAGAATCCAGGTACCGAAAATCAGCAGAGGAATATCCATGCAGATCACATAGAAGGAAATCTTCCAAGGGTTCAAGGCATTGAGCACATTGGAAAGGCCCCAAGTTCCGCCAGGAGCCAGGTTGTAAGGGTTAGCGAACATGATGTCGCCTACAGCGAAGAGGAAGCTTCCCAGAATCACAAGGAACCAGGAAACGAGTTCTTTTTTGGTTTTTTCGTTAGCCATTTTACTTTTTATTTATTATTATATTATTTAATTACAACGCATTAAGCCTCCTGCGCCATGCAGAAAGCTGCTACAAAGATACTAATAAAAAGGAGATATTGCAAAGATTTGGACTAAAAATTCAGATTCTGCAACATCAACAAGCCGATTCAGAGCCCCGATTCCGACCTCTCAAACGCTACAGATAGCGCTTCTGTTCCTGCCCCTCTACGCCGGCATAGAGCTCCACCAGATGCTTGGCCGGAGAGGAATTGATCTTGGGCAGAAGCACCTCCTCGATCTGGAACAATCCCACCTCGGCAGACATCCTCACATCAATCTTAATTGGGCGCTCGTCACCACTGAGAATCACCACCTTGTCGATAGAATTGGCAGAATACTTATGTATATCTCCCGCCTTAGGGGCGGTATGGATCTCGATAGGGATGCGGGCACGGCCCTTGGTCATGTCGCAGCCGTCGGCAATCAGTATCAATCCCGCCTCGATGGAGTGGATGCGGCGAGTGCCCATATGGCCCATAATGCCCTCCATAGCCATCGACCTAATTACAACCTTTCTTTCCAAATCCTGCTCGCCGGGCAAGTTCTTGTCGAGAATGCGCGAGATGATATTATAGGCCAATATGCCGGAATAGAGCTCGTGGTCCTGGCGGCCGATGGTCATGCCGAAATCGTGCATAAAGGCAGCCAGCGCCACAGCCGTCACGCTATCGTCGAAGGTTCCCGCCAGGTCCTCCTGGAGGCTGGTCTTGACGCCCGCATTGAAGAGCAGCTTGAGCATCTTGAGGGCATTGCGGCAGACGGTGCGCATATGCACAGGGCCATGGTCGTTGAATCCCAGCCGCGAAATCGACACCTTGTTGGCATAATCCTGAATGGCGCGAATCTCCTTGTCGTCGATCAGGTCTTGGATCACGCGCAAGGGCAGATCGCCCTCTTCGGGAGTGAGTTCGATAATCTCGTTGGCAAGTTCCAGCAATCGGTGTTCTACAGAGAGTTCCTTAGGTGATTTCATGATAGGGATGAGTTTATTCAGTTTGCAAAGATACGACTTTTTCTCCAATCCGGCCCAAATAATCTTCGCCGACCCCTATTCTGCCATGCGCACACCCGCCCCACAGCTGGATGATAACTGGCGCATTTGTGCTATATGTGTGCTATATATGTGCTATATTTGTACTATCCTATAGAATAGCAGATATATAGCACATATATAGCACACATATAGCACATATGACAGCAATATGCACTAGATATGGCAGTTATAAGCATCAAAAAATATTCTTTGAAAAAAAAATTTGGAGAATATTGAGAAAAGATGTACCTTTGCAAATCAAATCAATGAGGAATTATTATTATCAATTAACAATTTAATACCCTATCATTATGAAAAAGAAACTTTTAGGTATCGTTATGGCCGTTTTCGCCATGACTATGATGTTCACCTCTTGCAGCAAGGCTGAAAAGCTTATCGTCGGCACTTGGACCAACACCGCTAACAGCAACGTTAAAATCACCGCCAACGGCGAAGAAATTGCCAACGAGGTTTTTAACGCTGGCGAGGTTACCATGGTGTTCAACGAGGACGGCACCTGCAACGAAGGCGCTACCTACACCATCGACGACGACAAGCTCACCATCACCTACAAGGGCGAGAGCATTGTTTACGACGTGGTTACCCTCGAAAAGAAACTTCTCGTGCTCGAGAACATTGAGAAGCAGACTCAGTATGGCACCGAGCTGGTTGTTTCCACCCACATGGAAATGGAGAAGCAATAACAACTTGTTGGAACTTTCCAAACCACACAATAAGAAGGACGGCCGAATGGCCGTCCTTTGTTGTTTAATATCTCTATTATGTTTTAGAAAGCGATGCCGATGCGGAAGCCGGCAGTAAAGGCCAGATGGACCTCGTCTGGCTTATACTCGACTCCAAGCTGGTGCATCTTCCATGGGTCGAAAATCATGAACGAGTGGTAGTAGTTGTTGTGGTTGCCAGTTCCCATCGAGGGACCGAGGCCGGCATAGATGTCGAAATCAAACCAATCCCAAAGCACAAGCTGGTAGCCGATCTCGCCGAGGATGGCGCCCTGTGTGGTTCTGAATCGTCGGATAGGGTCAGTGACTCCAGAATCTTCGTGATAATGCTTATGCAGATAGTTGAAGTGGGCAATAACCACCTCGGGCTTGACATAGAAGCCTCCGAGCCAGGAATTACTGTTTTGTTGCGGAATGAGGGTCCACTTGTTGGCATACTTTAGGAGGAAGCCGCGAGGGCCGGGCTGGTTGATAAAGTTCCAACCCCAGCCGATGACTCCAAGAGTATATTCTACGCTGTTGGTTGGGGAGAAGGCTCGCTCGTATGTAAAACGCGACGACCCGCTGCCCAAAGAGAGCAGAGTCACCTTAAAATCGTTCTTTAAAATCTTATTGTCGCCCTCTTGGGCCAAGGAGGAAGAAACATTGTGCACCAATAAAAAAGTAAGGAGCAACAATGAAGTACAGCGCTTTAGCATGGAATACAGATTTGTTAACAAATGCAAAGATACGATATTTTTGGCAATCTGCAAAAAAATTCGTAATTTTGCAAATTATTATTTACTGCTATGGATACCTTGAAATACAATTTACGCGGCGTTTCGGCTTCGAAAGAAGATGTGCACAACGCCATCAAGAACATCGATAAAGGACTCTTCCCAAAGGCATTCTGCAAGATTATTCCAGACTTCTTGGGTGGGGACTCTGAGTACTGTAACATCATGCATGCCGACGGGGCCGGCACCAAGTCATCGTTAGCCTACCTATATTGGAAGGAGACTGGCGACCTTAGCGTATGGAAAGGTATTGCTATTGACGCCGTTGTGATGAACCTCGACGACCTCTTGTGCGTTGGTGCCGTTGACAATATCCTGCTCAGCTCCACCATCGGAAGAAACAAGAACCTTGTGCCTGGCGAAGTAATCTCGGCCGTAATCAACGGCACTGAGGAATTCCTGCAAGAGATGCGCGACCTTGGCGTAGGCATCTATCTGACCGGCGGCGAAACTGCCGACGTTGGAGACCTCGTGCGCACCATTATCGTGGACAGCACCGTAACGGCACGCATGAAGCGCGCCGACGTGGTTGACAACAAAAACATCAAACCAGGCAACGTGATAGTAGGCCTGGCAAGCTATGGACAGGCAACCTACGAGAAGAGCTACAACGGCGGAATGGGCAGCAACGGACTCACCTCTGCACGCCACGACGTATTCAGCAAATACTACGCACAGATGTTCCCTGAGAGCTACGACCACAAACTGCCAGAGGAAGTAGTATATTGTGGAGGCAAGAGACTTACCGATACCACTGAGGTAGAAGGAGTTGACGCAGGCCACATGGTCCTCTCCCCTACCCGAACCTATGCTCCTATCATTCGCCGAATCCTTGACGAATATCGACCAAAGATCGATGGCATGATCCATTGCAGCGGCGGCGCCCAAACCAAAGTGCTCCACTTCATAGACAACCTACATGTGGTGAAAGACAACATGTTCGACGTGCCTCCACTTTTCAAGCTCATCCACGAACAGAGCGGAACTGAGTGGAAAGAGATGTACAAAGTATTCAACATGGGCCACAGAATGGAGATATATACCGACGAGGAAACCGCAAAAGGCATTATCGAAATCAGCAAATCGTTCAATGTTGACGCCAAGATAATCGGACATTGCGAAGCCAACAACGGTCCACTCGTAACCGTTAAGAGCGAAAACGGAATATTCACCTACGAAAACTAATACGAAATGGCATCAATATTCTCAAGAATTGTAGCCGGCGAGATACCTTGCTACAAAGTGGCAGAAACCGAAGACTGCTTGGCATTCTTAGACATAGCACCTATTGCAAAGGGACACGTGCTATGCATTCCTAAAAAGGAAGTCGACTACCTGTTCGACATAGAAGACGAACTATATTGCAAGCTGCAGCTATTCGCCAAAAAAGTGGCCAAAGGACTGAAAAAGACTTGTCCTTGCGTGAAAGTGGGCGTTGCTGTAATAGGAGTAGACGTGCCTCATGCCCACATCCATTTAGTGCCACTCCAAAACGGCAGCGAACTCAACTTTAAAAACAAATACGAGATGTCCTCTGAGGAGTTGGCCGAATTGGCACAAGAGATTGCAAAAAACATCGAATAAGCGCCCCTATTACTGAAGGCAGGATATTCTGCCACCAAAGAACGAATAAACGAAATAAGAGGTCCTATTGGGCCTCTTATTTCATATTCCGGACAAAACTTGGATTATCTTTCGATCGTAAGAATTTCGAAGTTCATAGTGCCAGCAGGAACAACAACATCCACTTTATCTCCAGCATGACGGCCAAGGAAAGCCTGAGCGAAAGGAGAAGTCACAGAAATCTTGCCTTGCTTCAAGTTTGCCTCACTCTCAGGAACGATGGTATATACTTGCTTAGCATTATTTTTGGTATTACGAATAGTAATCTTAGAGAGAAGCAATACTTTTGAAGTATCGATCTTAGATTCATCAAGGATTCGCGCATTAGCGATAAGGTCTTGAAGACGTGAGATACGTGCTTCAAGGTGGCCTTGTGCCTCTTTAGCCGCATCATACTCTGCATTCTCAGAGAGGTCGCCTTTATCGCGAGCCTCAGCGATTGCTGCGGCAGCTGCGGGACGATCAACAGCAATCATATGATGAAGTTCATCACGTAATTTCTGAAGGCCCTCTTCGCTATAATATTTAATCTCAGACATAGGATTATTTTGAAAATATGATACTTAATATTGAAATATCTAAAAAGTAGGAAAGGTTCGTTTGAACCTTTCCTAACTTAGTAGTATTTCAGGTTGACTTTTTACAACTTGATGGTTGCTCCGATCGAATGAGTTCCCTTGAGAGGGAAGGCTGAACGATAAGAGTAGTCAAGGCTGATGCTTGAGTTATTATCCTTATCTTTTGACAAAGGAATCTCGAATGAAGCACCGCCACAGAAACCAGTGTTGGCAGTAGTACGAGCATCGTCGAAAGCACTGAAGATATTTCTCTGAGCAACATAACCACCGCGAAGCTGGAACTTGTTGAGGAGAGAATACTCAAGACCAAGAGCAAAGTTATCTTTGAGGAAAGCATTTGAAGTAAAGCTACCTGCTACGGTAAGTCTCTGCTCCCACTTATCAAAGAGGAAGTCATAAGAGAAACCCATATTCATACTGGTAGGAAGCTCAACCTCAGCAGCACGAGACTCAACGGTGAAATTATTTCCGGCATCATTAACCATAGTTAAAGAAAGACCAGAACCGCCGAAACTCATAGTGTTACCAATGTTCTTCAAAGAAATACCAAACTTAAGTTCATCATCAGCACCAGTAACGTACTGGATACCTGCATCGATCGCAAAACCGGTAGCAGAAACGTTGTCAGTAGACTCAGTAATTACCTTTACTGCAGCACCACCATGGATACTGGATGAAAATGAGTGAGCGTAAGCGAGGTTAATGTTCATGTAAGTTGGGCTAAAGGTACCATTGAAACCGGGCTCTGGGCTATTGTAAGAGGTAACATCGATTTCACCAAATCCCATTGACATTACATAAACTGCGAGGACACCTTGATCGAAAACGCGCTGAGCAAGACCGAATGCATTAATGGTAGCAGCACTGACGAGGGCAGACTTGCCACCAAAGTAAGAGCTGTAGGAATAAGCCATTTCAGTCTTCTTTACATAGGTAAGACCTGCCACATTGGTGAAGAAAGACTCCAAGCCATAAGCATTGGCAACATTCACACTTCCCCAACCAGCGCTACGGGCCCATGGGTTGATAAGCAACTCAGGAGCACCAGCTGTACCACGACGAGCGTCGTTACCAGCCCATACGGTTTCAGTTGAAACCGTAAGAGCCAGAACAGCGATAGCTAATATTCTAAATATATTTTTCATTTCTATAGTTTTTAGATTTTGGGAACAGAATTTTAGTACTGGTATGAATTCAAGTCAACAGGTCTCATCGTACCGAACCACTTAACTATGCGAGAAGCATACTCAGGCTCCTTAGAAGGATTAGCTGGATCAACGATAGGAACATTGAAATGAATCAGGTACATACCACCTGCAATAGGAATACCATTGTGGTTGTGGAGATCCCAATCATAAGTAGTAGAAGTAGGAGTTACCTTGCGGAACTGACGAACAAGGGTACCATCAACGGTGTAGATGGAGATCGTAGATCCCTCAGGAACATTGATGAAGCGCACCTTGGTCTCAAGCTGGCTCTGGGTCTCATACTGTGAATAGCTGTAGTAAGGATTAGGAACTACGCTGATCATACTGAGGAGAGAGTCGCGGAGGCTCTTTTCGGACTTGTTGCTGAGTGCCTGGTTGGTCAGGGTAACAATGTCGCTGGTCATCTCAAACATATACTGAGGCTTGCCACCATTTGGAGCAGATCCAGCGGTATTGTTCTTAGAGAGTGAAGCAGCATATGGCATATTCACATGGATGTTGATAGTAGCATCGCATGGGATATCGGTCATAGGATCGTTGATCTCGAAGCGAGAAGAAACGAGTGGCATGTTTACCCAAGCACAAGAAGCAAAGAGCATAGAAACAGAGTCACGAACACCTACGCATGGCTTATCAATCTCACCAAGATAAGTACCATCGAAAAGACGATACTGATCATTGCGAGTCTTGAGCAGACGATCAAGAGAGGTCAGGATCTGACGAGCCCAACGACCACCATCGTAAGAAGGAGTGGTATAGTTCTTGGTCTGCATGCTGTTAGAAGCAAGGTCATAGAAATTCATGGTAGTAGCGTTCATAACATAGATGAAGTGACGACCACCCATTACGAAGTTTGCAGTACCATCAGCAATGGTGCTAACTGGGTTCCACTTCATATCGCGACCATTATACTGAGGATAACGTGAATCCTCACCGAACATGATATTCAGACGCTCACCAGTAGCAATTGAGATTGCATAACCTGGGAACCAACCCATACCATACTCATCAATGTAAGCAGGGTTGTTAGGATCATTCTTGTCAGCAGCTATGCCAAGATCGTCAACAGTGTTGCCCATCTTGTCAACTGACTTATGAGCACGAACCTGGAAACGACGAGCATTGCCTTCAGACTGAGTGTAGTCATCGCACATCTCAAGAACAGGACAACGAGTCCACTTGCTGGTATCAGCAGTGAAGACGATGCGTACGCTTGGGAGCTTGCTCAGATCATTGAACTGGAGCGAATTGTTATAGTTGTTAAGCATGAGCTTGCGCTGGAGACCATAGTAGGTTCTCAGATAGTTCTTACCGGACTTCAAAGAGTCGAAGTCCTTCTTAGAAGTTGCATAGTAGCTCAAGTTGAAACCTGGGTGCATGCTCTGGGTAGAAACAAGACCATAAGGTGCCCAAAGACCATAAACTACGTTCTCGTAATTTTGACTCTTGTCAAGAGCAGTAGTGGTAGGATTATCGTAAGAACCAGACTTTCTGTAAGCCTTGAAGTAGTCTTCATCAAGGTATGGATCAGTATAAGTAGGAGCAACAGAGTCTTTCTGGAAGAAGGATGCATAGCTCTCAAGAGCGAACTGTGAACCAGAACGGATCCAGTTATAGATAGGACTATTATCATTATCTGGAATACCGCTCAGCCACTGCTGGGTATTGTCGCCAAACTCCATAGTAGAAGAAAGGAGAGTACCCGGCTGGAGGCAAGAACCTGAGAAGAGGTAGTCGTTTCCGGTTGACCACTCAAAGTCAGTAGCAGCGCCCTTAGGATTAACTATAGAAACTGCAATACCGAGCTTGAGGAAGAGCTGCTCATTGTAACGTCCGATAGCGAAATCAGACTGAGTAGAGTAAACTCGAGTAGTATCAGTACCATTAACTTCCTCCCAAAGTGGGGAACCATCAACAGTAGAGATGGTCCACTTAGAGTTGCTCGAAGAACCAGTGAAAGAAATGATATACTTACCCTGCTTAACATTAAGTGGGTCGATAACCTTTACGTTAACTGGACCATAGTTCTCTTCGTAACGAGGAGTCTCGATGATACAAGGATTGGTCATTACGGAACCATTGAAGGTACCAGGAGCCATAGCAGGCTGGCCAGGAGCACCCATGATAGATTCGATGCAAGACTGATCAAGTTTCAGGATGTTGCCACCATTACCGTGACCATCATAACGGGTGATGAATGGGCTCATGCCAAATTCAGCCTGAGCAACGGTACCTCCGTTCTCGATAAATGGATCATGTGGGATAGCTGTAACAGCCTCGATAGTACCGCCATGCTCAGTCTTACGACCTGCAAGGTAAGGCTCTTTCTGACCATCGAGATAGTTAGGATCGGTCTGAGAATATGCTCTGTAACGGTTCTGAGCGTAAGCAATGCAGATGTAATAGTACTCTTTATTGTTTACAAGCTTAGTATTAATACCAGTAGCGAACATATCGGTAGTGATACGGAATACGTGCTTGATACCGGCATTAGCACCTTCAACCTTTACATCACCAGTGATGAGGTTGGTAGCAGTGTTGGTTGAATAGTTAACAAGGGTAGCAATAGGCAATGAAGGATTATCATTGCGAACCTCATCAACAGTACCATCCTCATTATAAGTACGAATAATAGTATCATAGTAGTTCTCAATATCGCACTGTGCAACAAGACGAGCCTTGTTTACATTTCCGATATCGGCAACTGAAGCGTTAGCATCAACGAGCTGATAGATCTGGTAACCCTCAAATTTGTAGCTGCGCTCATCATCAGAATAGTCGTGCTGATTGCCATACTCATCGAGGAAATAAGAAGGAATAGAGGCATCGATTTCAGAATAGTTCTCACCAGAGTTGTCAGCATTATCATACTGGAGGTAGAGAACAACTTCATTGTTAAGTTCCTGAACATACATGGTTGGAGCATCAGGACCATCGAGCACCTTGAAGCAGTTGTCGAAGAGTGCCTGACAAACATCATCAATCTGACGGAGGAGTTCTACAGAAGACCAAGCATTACCGCTAGTGGCCTGTGCAAAAGGAATACCTACAGTGATGTAGTTAACAGCACCTGGCTTCAGGGTGAAAGGACCAGCAGACTGCATGAAACGACGGTCACCAGGAGTAACGTTGCTACCAGAAGTAACCTCGGTCCAGTCATTAGGGTTGATAGAAGGCACCTCAGTGTTGGTACCCCAGTGGAGTGGGTCAGAATCGCCTGGGAACATGAAGTCGCAGTCGAGCTCAGTGGTACCGGTATTGTAACCATCACCACCAAACTTCATACGCTTACCGTCTTTCCAGTAACCGCGGAGGTAGTTATAATAGTCAGTAGCCTTGGCAGGGTCACGCTTAGCTTCAGTAGCATCACTATTGTTATAGTAGATGAAGCGACGCATACCGAAACGCTCGTCGTCGATAATACCATTACCAAAGTTTACACCGTTGATGGCGCAGTTTCCTACAACGTCGCCAGGACGGCAGTACCAACCACCAGGATAGAACTTATCAGCATCATCAGAGAGAGAGATAGTGTCATAAGTACCGTCTGGCTGGAGATAATTGGCAAGAAGAGCCTGGAGGTGAACATCAGTACCGTTCTTAATCTTTTCAATATCAATCTTAGGATTATCGATACCATCAGCATCCATATAAGGACCCTGGAAGAAGTCAATACCTACTGCAGGAGGAATACCAGAGTAGCTACCAGATCCAGGACCATCATTCTCGTCACCATTGTAGCAGTAACCGAGACCACGCTTTACGTCGCAACCTACGAAGTCATCCTGTGCATAACCAAGGTCAGCATCAACCCACTGTGAGAAGTAGGTCTCGCGGAGTTCATAAGTAGAACGGTTGATAATCTCGTAAGAGTAGAAAGTCATGTTGTTGATCTCATCATTGGTAGAGAATGCGAAAGCCTGAGCACGAATTTCCATACCGATGGACTGACCTTTAGACTCGGTGTGAACGTTACCCATATCGTTGAATACCCACCAGATGGTCTGGTCGCCCTTAAGAACCTGGTCAGCAAGGATACCACCCTTTACATCGCCATGATCATCTTCCATAGTGGCCTGAACATGCTGGGTATAGGCAGAACCCCACTTGCGCTTCAGGTCGCGAGGACAGAGTTCATTATCAAAATCATAGTAAGGATAATCACCCTTAGTGTAGTCATAGTGACCATCGTGGTCAGCATCATAGAAAGGAGCAAGGTAGTTGCACTGGCCGGTCTTGTCCTCAGCAGGCCAGTTCTTGATAATCTCAGGAACGTCTGCATCAACAAAGTTTACAGCAACAGGCTCAGTACCGCTATAGTCAAACATAGCCTTGAAAGCCTGAACCTCGGCCTGGGTGATGATAAAGTGCTTATCATACTCATTGCAGATAGAGATATCGGTAGAAGCGGTGTTGTCGATGGTCAAAGGACCTGGCCAATAGTCATCACCATAGGAACCGAAAGTAAGAGCGGAAAGACGCAACTGGTCGTTAACGTCGGTACCACCAATCCAGAGAGCAGCGCAGTAAAGTGGGCAAGAGTTGCCTGACTTAGGCACATGGTACTTAGCAACAGATCCGTCATACCACATGTTACCGTAACCGTTGATCAGTGCACGGACATTGTTGACGTTCAGCTCAGCAGTACTCTGTGCGCGCTTGCACACGGCAGCCTTAGTCTGAACGGTTTTGCTGTTGCTCGCTCTTCTGCAGTCAGTGCATTCGCGAGCCACGGCAACACCGCTTAGAGCGTATGCCATAAAGGCCACCAATACTAATTTGCTAAATATATTCTTCATTTCTTATAATTTTTTCTTGATATTAGAAATTGTATGACAACGAGAGTCTGATCGTACGTGGGCTTGAGTAGTTCCAAACATTGTTGTTCATATACAGATTGTAAAGATCTCTATAGGAAGTTGGATCCAAGCAAGAGTTGATCAGAGACTGGGTCTCAGGGTCGGTCAGATAACCATTATCCTCTGGGTTACCAGTAACGGCGAATACTCCAACAACGTTGCGGATGTTGAATACGTTGTTAACGGTAATAGCAGCGGTGAGGGCGGTCTGACGGTGGCCAACCTGGATAGGCCAGGTCTTGTCGGCAACAGCATTGAAGTAGAAGCCCCATGGCAGGCGAGCACCACGATAGCTACCTACGATAGTAGCCTGGGTGTTGCTGAACTGCTTGGTGTAAGGACGACCTGACTGAGCAACAGCCATGAAGTTGATACCGAAGTTCTCGAGGAGCTTGATGTCCTTGCTTACAAGTTCGCCGTTCTCGTCCTTAACAGTACGCTTGATAACTGGGCCATTGTAGCGAGAACCGCTGAAGTAGCGGAAGTCAACATTAGCCTTGATCTCATGACGGCGGTCGTCAGCGATAGGATTCAGCATCTTCAGAGTGGTGTAACCTTCCTTGATAAGCTCGGTCATAGTAGTGGTGGTAAGACCGGTACCTTCAGCATACTGCAGAGTGTAGTTTGCGTTGATACGGATGTTCTTGGTCTGACGGAGGTCATATGAGAAGGTGAAACCCTTAATGGTTCTGAAGTCGAGGTTGTCATATGAATAGTAGTTAGGGTTAGGATCTGCACCAGCATACTGTACAATCTGGATCAGGTCGCGGGTCTCCTTGTAGTAAGCAGAGATACCTACTGCGGAAGACTGGTTGAGAGCCTGCTGGAAACCGAGTTCGTAGTTGGTGATACGCTCAGGCTTCAGGTTAGGATTGCTAGTAGAAGAAGCCTGGGTCATGAACATATAGGAAACATAGTCAGCCTGCCATCCGCTAGAAGGACGACGGGTAATAATGTCGTAGCTAGCCTTGAACTGTGACTGGTCGCTAACAGGGAAAGAGAATGCGATACGAGGCATCACAACTGGAGCGCAGTAGTAATCCTTGAAAGCATTTACGTCAGCGGTGTTCTTTTCCTTAGCCAAACGGCCGCTTTCAGTACGGAATGGGGTTGGCTTACCGGAAGTACCAGCAATCTGGCTTGGTGAAGAAACCTCAGTACCCTTAGCATCATACCATACGTGGGTCTCGTTGTCACGATAACCGAGGATGGTAGGCTTGGTAGCATTTGCGTCATCAACGTAAACTACCCAGTTGTCCTGTGCATTGTTTGCAAACTGGCCGTTGATTGCGACTGGAGTACCATCAGAATTCTGGGCGTTGTTGCGGATAGCGTTCTGCAGTTCGCCAACGGTCCATGATTCATAGAGCAGATAAGGATCTTTCAGTACCCACTGGTTGCCGTCGAAGTAGTCAACACGCACACCAACGTTGAAGATAAGATCCTGGAAGAAGAATTTATCCTGGATGTAACCAGCAAGATAGGTAGGAGCGAATGCTGGGAGAAGACGGTCCTCGCTGTTGAAGAACTTGTCGAGGCTCCAGCCCTTGCCATTGTAGCGCTCACCAGTGTGAGTGTAGCCATAGTAAGAAGCAATAGCGTTACCGCTGTTGAGGAACTCGTCGGCAGAGAACATCTTCAGGCCGCAAGCTGCATAATCTTCTGGAGTATAACGGTCGATATCGAGCCAATCCTTAGCGCCGATGCCACGGCCGGTAGAAGCCAGATAATCGCGGAACTCTTTGTCGAACTGCTTCTGCTGATCCTCTTCGAGGATACGGTCGAAGCTAACATAGAGGTCAGAACCCTGCCATGAATAGATAGGATTATTTACATCCATCTGAAGGATATGGGCGTTAGCGTCCTGACGCATGATGGTCCACAGTGAAGAAGCACCAAGGCCATAGTAGGAATTAGACTGATGGTCGTACTGTACACCGACTTCAAGGTCGTGGCCCTTGATCAGAGCAGAAGCCTTAGCCTGCAAATAGATGTACTCGGAATTGCTCATTGCGAATGAGGTGTTCACCAAACCTACATTAGAAATAAGGCTGTAGATAGATGAAGGACCATCACCATTGATGAGGCCATAGTACTGACGAATCATGTCGTAGTTGTAGTTCATAGAGCTCAGGATATTGTCAACCTGCTGATTGTTGTGGAGGCTGATAAGGTAGTTTGCCTTCAGTGGGTTGTAACCATCCTGACCGAAAGTATTCCAATCAATAGTAACAGAATCGTACCAGTTTGACTGTACATAAGCTGCGCGAGTGATACCGTTATAGTCATAATTGCTCTGAGGCTCGTAGAAAGGAACCTTATCCAACTGGAACTTGCCAATATAACCATACTTAAACACGTCATTCAAATTCTTACCGAACTGTTCATTGTATGACCTAGCGGTAGAGCGGTTGTACATGAAGGTAACGTTGAAGAGAACGTTTGAGATAGCAGCAGCTGACTTAGCTTCTGGAGTAGTAGCGTCGGCGCTCTGCTGCTGGTCTGGGATACGCTGGGTATAGTCAGCAGTGATACCATAAGTCATAGACTCGCTCACGCCGCTACCAGCCTGATTCATGTTGAGTGGGAAATATGCAGTAGATGAGCTTGCACCTTTGCTGTAGGCGAACTCACCAGTAAGTTGGAGTCTTGAATACTCTGAGAAGCTGAAGTCAAGAGCACCCTCAGTAGAGATAGCTACAGAGCTCAGGTTTGGCTTAACAGTGATTTCTTGGAAATCGCTAGCGCGGAGGCTCTCAGCAGCATAGTTCACACTACCAGTAAGAGGATCGTAAACGATTGGGTTGCGCTCGATCTCAGCAACCTTGTCAGGATTTACAGTCTTATATCTCTTTGAGCGAGGACGATAGTAGCCATCCTTCACATACTGACCCTGGCCAGTGAAACGGAAACCGATGAAAGCACGCTCAGAAATTCCGCCGCCTTCAAGTTTAGTCTTCTTCTTAGCAACAGGACCGGTCAAGTAAACCATTAAAGTGTTTGCCAGGCGATAGTCAAGATAGGAGTCCCACTTAACAACACCCTTGAACTGGTTGGTTGGGGGTTTGAGGGTTACAATCTGGGTACCGCCGATAGCCTCACCGATAGAAGCAGGGGTACCACCGAGGATTACCTGGATCTCAGCGATAGCCTCCTTAGGAGGAGTCACACCAGAGCGCTTAACAACACCACCCTGGATGTTAACCATACCGCCCTCACCACGGGCAGTACCAGTACCGCCATCACTAAATCCTACACCACCGACAGCAGCAACGATGCTCTCTACCGAAGTACCGGGCATACGCGCGATATCGTCAGAACTGATACGCTGACCAGATTCTGGTGTACCGATCTCGATCACGGGAACCTTCTCAACCTCAATCACAACCTCATCGAGGACTGTGGCTGATGGGTTCAGATCAACATTTACTACGGTAAAGCCGGATGACTTAACGTCAACGCCTGCTCTAACGTACTTCTGGTAGCCAACGAATGATACCTCGATATCATACTTACCTACCGCTAATCCCTTAAGGGTGTATACACCCTCAAAGTCTGTCTGGGCACCGCCGACTTGCTGGCCATTCTGCTTAGCAATGACGTTCACTAAAGGCATTTCCTCGCCGGTCTTCTTGTCTACAACTTTACCCTTAAGAGTACCTTGAGCAAGAAGAACACCGTTGACTGCCAATAGGAGCCCGATGGTCATTAGTACTTTTTTGAACATACTCATTTATATAAAAAGTTAATAATTTGCTTTTTAT
>JAKSMS010000013.1 GCA_024400415.1 Bacteroidales bacterium
ACAAGGCCCTCTCCTTCTTCCAGAAATCCACGCTCCTCAGCAAAGACCCCGAGACGTACCTGATGATAGCCGAAATGTACGGCCGTCAGCACAATTCCGCCAAGGAAAGCTCATTCTACAAGAAAGCCGCCAAAGCAGGTAACAAAACGGCACAAGCATGGCTCACCAAGCGCGGAATGGCGTGGTAGACAATAAAAAAAATGAAAGACACTTTATGAAGAAGATATTGACCCTATTGATGCTGATTAGCTGCACAACAGCTTTTGCACAACGTTTCGATGCTGCATTATGGGGCGGCATTAATGCCTGCCAGATCGATGGCGACCAATCGGGAAACTACAACCACTTCGGCATTCGTGCAGCCGTAAACACCACATTCTCCATCAATAGCGACGAGGACAGCCCGCTGAGACTGATGGTAGAGCTGGGTTTTGCCCAGAAAGGCGCCTACGAGCCCAACGCCGGCCGCAAAGTAAATCTCAACTATATAGAGCTGCCTCTCATGCTCACTTATCGCTTGGGAGAATCTTTCCGCCTCGGCGCAGGCATAGCGCCCGGACTGCTGGTGTCGTCTCATGCCTACTATCCTAATGGAGAAGAAGACCTTCCCACCTCTAACAATTACCGCAAACTGGACGCCCTGCCCATAGTTGCCGACCTGACCTACCGCCACAATCACCTGCTGTTCTCTGTCCGCTACGAGAATTCGATGCTGCCTGTCAGCATTGAGGCCGCAAGCGGCACCTACCGCATATTCCGTAGCAACATGGGGCAATTCTCCAGACTGCTTACCGCTGGCATCGGATACCAATTCTAAAACAAGAATCTCGACATTCTTCCCAACAATGCCACAGAAAAAAACAATAGTTTTTGCTATTTTTTTCTGATCAAAGCAATAATCAAGCACTTTTATCGTTTTTCAATAAAATAATATTGAATCATGAAAAAGTTGCTCTTCCTATTATTTATGGCAGCCACAACAATGGTTATGGCACAGAACCACACTGTTAAAGGTTCACTATCCGATGCTTCTAACGGAGATCCGCTTCCTTTTGCCAACGCCGCCCTCTATCGCGTAAGCGACACTTCGTTCATGAGAGGCGCCACCACCGACCTAGAAGGCAAGTTCCTTATTCCCGACGTAGCAAAAGGTGAATACCTGATGATGATCTCTGTTGTTGGCTACGAAGAATTCACCAAAGTAATCAAGGTGGCTGCAAACGTAGATTTGGGAGCAATCAAGCTGAAACCCGGACAGGTACTCAAAGAGGTGCAGATCGTAGGCGAAAAGCCGCTCTTCAGCATGGACGGCGAGAAGAACATCTACAATACGGGCGACGACCCATCCATCCAGACAGGTACCGCTAGCGACGCCCTCCAGAATGCCCCTGGACTAGAAATTGACGCCGACGGCAACATCACCCTGCGCGGTTCCCAGAGCGTAGACGTATGGATCAACGACCGCCCTAGCCACATGGACGGCGAAGCCCTCAAGCAGTACATCAAGATGCTACCCGCCAGCAGCATCGAGAAGATCGAGGTGATCTCCAACCCCTCGGCCCGCTATGGCGGTGGTACTCCCGTGGTGAATATCGTCACCACCCAGAAGGTGCAGCGCAACGAGTTCTTCAGCGTAGGCCTCAACGGCAGCTCGCGCCCCGACCAGGGCATCTGGCTCTCCGAGATGAAGCCTTGGGTGAGTTATGTGTTTGCCAACGAGAAGTTCAACTTCAACATCTACGCCAACTTCGGCTACAACAACCGCGAGAGCGAATACACCGGTTCGCAGGTCATGCTCGACCCTAACGGCGACACCTCGCGCGTAACTAACTATCTTTCTCAGAGCCACACCAAGAACATCGAGTCCTACATCGGCGGCAACCTCAGCTACACCCTCTCCGAAAAAGATAACATGGGTGCTTGGTATGGTGCCTATCCCAGCTGGAACAGCGATTACCAGTATGGCAAGAGCGAGCGCTTCGAGTATCTCGAGGTACCCGGCTCTATCATCGACTACACCTACGAGGGCACTGAGGACAAGCCCATGATAGCCCGCCCCAATGGCGGCGGATACTTCGGAGGCTGGTACCAGCACATGTTTGACAAGGAGACAGGACGCAAGCTCAACATCAACCTCAACGGCAACGGCTGGGCCAGCAACGAGGCAACCCACCATGAGCGCCACTACAGTAACTTTCCTACTCAGGACATCGTGCGCGACATCGACGGCCACTACGGCAGTTTCAACGCCAGCCTTGGCGCAGACTATGTGCACCCCTTCGGCACTATGGACACCATTCTTCATCGTATGCCCAATGAGCTCGACCTCGGCTTAGACTACAGCCACTACAACAACCGCACCTGGAGCATCAGCACCTGGGAGCAGGCAGGCTACCTCGCCGGCAAGACCGACTCCATCAACAGCGACCGATTCGGCCGCACCGACGGCGTTTCGGCTTACGCCACCTATCAGCGCCGATTCGGCAACCTCACCGCCAAACTCGGCCTGCGCGGCAACATTGACAACCGCGCCCTGGACTACTACAACCGCCCAGAATACAGCCTCGACTCCACCTTCTTCAGCCTCACCCCTTCGCTCCACCTCAGCTACAGCACCAAGTCGATGCACAACTTCAGCTTCAGCTACACCCGACGCATCGACCAGCCCGGCCTCTCCGACCTAACCCTCTACAAGGCCTACGACCTCGACAACTTCGGCAACTGGGGCAACCCCGACCTGCGCCCCACCTACAACCAGAACATCGAACTCCAATGGGACAAGTACTTCATGAAGTTCGGCTCCGTGGGCGCCCAGTTCTACTATACCAAGAACACCGACGAGCGCAGCACCCTCGCCGACGTGACCTACAGCAACTTCTACGGCCATGTGGTCAACTACTCCATGCCCATGAACATCGGCGACTCGTGGAATACCGGCCTCGACCTCAACGTGACCTACCGCCCCACCTCGTTCATCAACATCCGCTTCAACGGCGGCGTGCGCTACAACAACGAGGACTTCACCTTCCGCGACGACCACTACGAGACCCGCAACTGGAGCTACAAGTTCCGCCTCAACGCCTGGGCCAAGCTGTGGAAGAACTACCAGTTCTTTGTCAATGCCCACTACGGCAGCCCCACCAAGAGCATCTTCACCATCACCGATGCCCGCAAGGGTGTGGACGTGGGCGTCAACGCCGACTTCTTTGACCGCAAGATGACCGTGAACCTCAACGTGCACGACATCTTCAATATCAACGCCTGGAACTCCCAGAACGTGAATCCATACTACTCCTCCACCAGCAACTGGAAGCCGATGAGCCGATTCATCACCCTCGGCATCACCGTACGCTTCGGTAAGATGGAACTCGCCGGCATGGCCAACGAAGGCCAGGCCTCAAGCGCCGGAAGCGAACAAGGCGGCGGATTCTAAACAGCTCCGCTTCAGCATATCAAACACCTCCAAGGCCGCGCTCGAAAAAAGATTCTAGCGCGGTCTTTTGCTTACCTGCGCATATCGCACAATAATAATTCAAAAAACACGTTATAAAAAAAAATATTAAATACTATTAAAAAAGTAACCAAATCGACTATTTCGGGTCTTTATAGTATGACTACACAGATTATCACCCCATTACGCCGCACCTTCGGAGCACTGCTGCTCGCCCTGATGGTCTGCGCTTTCCAGCCTGCCACGGCTCAGAAAAACAAGAAATCTAGCGGCAAAGGCTATCGCTTCACCGTAAAGATCGACAACTGCAAAGACACCATGCTGCTGCTAGGCAACTACTACCTCGGCGGCACCTATGCCATCGACTCCGCCCATATCAACAAAAAAGGATACTTCGTATTCGAAAACAAGGAAAAGCTGCTGATGCCCGGCATGTATTTTTTCTCCAACCGCAATGGAGACTTTGCCGAATTCGTGATCTATCATGAAGACATCAGCAACATCATCTTCCACACCAAAAACGAGAACTGGTCCAGAAATATGGTCATAGAGAACTCGCCGCAAAACAGCTGGTTCTACGAATACCAGCTCGCCAACGAATACCTCTTTGCCGACGGGCGCAAGGGCACCCACGCTCAAGTCGACAGCGTGAAGAACGACTTCATCCAGCGCCACCCACAAAGCATGCTGGCCATCATGATGGAGTCCACCCGACCCATCTCCGTCCCCTACGTCAACGAGCAAGGCGACTCCCTTACCGGACAACAGCGCCTCGATTATTTCCAACGCCACTATTTCGACAACATGCCCCTCAGCGACGACTTCCTCACCCGCACCCCAAAATCCATTCTAGTGATGCCGGTTAAAGACTACATGGAAAAAGCGCTCGACGGAGCCATGCCCGAGACAATCATCCCCCTGCTCGATGCCGCCATCGAGAAATCTAGAAAATCCAAAGAAGTATTCCACTACCTAGTACATACATTCACCGAATACTACCTCAAGAGCAACGTGATGGTCTACGACGAAGTCTACGTCCACATGATCAAGCGCTACTACGAGACCGGAGAAGCCTTCTGGGCAAGCCCAAGCACAATCGACAAAGAAGTCACCCGCGCCTACAAATGGGAAAAGATCCTAGTCGGAAAGACCGCCCCCGAACTAATCCTCAACGACACTTCCGACACCCCCCACTCCCTCCACCGAATGCCCAATCAGCTGAAGCTTCTAGTATTTTGGAGCCCTAGCTGCGGCCACTGCAAGACCACCATCCCCGCCATCAACGAAAAACTGCAGGAACTCAGAAAAGACTACGACGTACAAGCTTTCGCCATCTTCACCGAACCCGACGAAAACACCACCCCGCGCTGGAAGAAGTTCATCAAAGACCACAACCTCAACGAAGGCTGGATCCATCTCAACGGCGGCATTGCCAACGTCGATTGGAGAGACGTCTACGACGTAACCTCAACACCACGCATCTTCCTCCTCGACCAAGACAACAAGATTGTGGCCAAAAACCTCAACGCCGAAATCTTTGAAATGGCCGTCAAAGCCAACGGAAAGAAAAAGAACAACTAATAATATCAATTCAATAACCAACAAATGAAAAAGATTACACTTTTAGCATGCGGTTTTGCCATGATGGCAATGGCCTCATGCGGCAGCAAAGAAGAAAACCCCTTCTTTGTAGAGTGGGACACCCCCTACGGAATCCCACCATTCGAGCAGATCAAGACCGAACACTATCTGCCAGCCTTCGAAGAGGGCATGAAGCAGCAGCTGGAGGCCATTGACGCTATCGTTAAGAATACCGAAGAACCAACCTTCGAAAACACCATTGTAGCCTACGAGTACAGCGGCGAACTCCTCAACAAGGTAAGCGGCGTATTCTTCAACCTCAGCGGCGTAGAGAGCGACGACGACATGCGCGCCGTTGAAGAGCAGGTAATCCCCATGATGAGCAAGCACGGCGACAACATCGCCCTCAATGCCGAACTCTTCGCTCGCATCAAATGCGTCTACGACAAACGCGAAAGCCTCAACCTCAATGGCGAGCAGATGCGCCTCGTAGAAGAGACCTACAACGGATTTGTACGCGGCGGCGCCAACGTCCCAGCCGACAAGCAAGATCGCTTCCGCCAGCTCAACGAGCAGATCGCATCACTCACCAACCGCTTCGAACAGAACGTACTCAAGGCCACCAACGCCTTCCGCCTCGAACTCGACGAACAGACCGCTAAGAGCATCGGACTCACCGAAGGCCAGCTCGCTGCCGCCAAAGAACTCGGCGATGCCGACGCCGCCACCAAAGGCAAATACGTCTTCAACCTCCAAATGCCCAGCTGGGAACCATTCATGCAGAACTGCTCCGACCGCGACCTCCGCAAGCAGATGTGGGACGCCTACAGCACCCGTTGCAATGGCGGCGAATTCGACAACACCAAACTCATCGACAGCATCGTGAACGCACGCCTCGAACGCGCCAACATCCTCGGATTCCCAACCCACGCCGACTATGTCCTCGACGACTGCCTCGCCAAAACCCCTCAGGCCGTTGACAACCTCCTCATGCAGCTCTGGACCCCAGCACTCAAGAAAGCCAAAGAAGAGTGCGCAGAATACCAGAAGATGATCGTTGCCGACCTCGGTAAAGACGCCAAAATCGAACCTTGGGATTGGCGCTACTACAGCGAGAAGCTCCGCAAGGAGAAATACGACCTCGACGAAGAAGTCATCCGCCAGTACTTCTCACTCGACAACGTTCGCCAAGGCGCATTCGACCTCGCCACCAAGCTCTACGGCATCACTTTCGAAGAGAACATGAGCCTTCCTAACTACCACAAAGGCCTCGTAACCCCCTACGAAGTAAAAGAAGATGGCCAGACTATCGGCATCCTCTACATGGAGTGGCACCCAAGAGAAAGCAAGCAGAGCGGCGCCTGGATGACCGAAATCCGCGGCCAGCACAAAGACATCAACGGCAACAACCAGATCCCTATCATCATGGTATGCTGCAACTTCACCAAGCCTAGCGGCGACAAGCCTTCACTCCTCACCGCCGACGAGAGCGAGACCCTCTTCCACGAGTTCGGACACGCACTCCACGGCCTCCTCAGCAAGTGCACCTACCCAACTCTCGCCGGCACCAGCGTGCCTCGCGACTTCGTTGAGCTGCCTAGCCAGATCATGGAGAACTGGTGCCGCGACAGCCAGTACCGCAAAGTCTTCGCTAAGCACTACAGCACCGGCGAAATCATCCCCGACGAACTCATCGCCAAACTCGAAGCCGCCGGCACCTACGGACAAGGCTTCATCAACACCGAGCTCCTCGCTGCCAGCCTCCTCGACATGAAGTACTACTCCATCACCACTCCTCAGCACGTTGATGCCAACCAATTCGAAGAGTCCTACCTCAACAGCATCGGCCTCATCCCCGAAATCATCAGCCGCTACAAGAGCGCTTACTTCAAGCACATCTTCACCACCGGCTACGACGCAGGCTACTACAGCTACACCTGGACCGCCGTACTCGACCGCGACGCCTTCGAGGCATTCGTTGAGAGCGGCGACATCTACAATCCCGAACTCGCCAAGAAGTTCCGCCATATCCTCGAGAGCGGCAACACCACCGACCTCATGAAGCTCTATGTCGACTTCCGTGGCAAGCAGCCCAGCGTTGATCCACTGCTCAAAGCCCGCGGACTGAAATAACACCCCAAAAACAAGATGCTGAGTGGTTTACGACACCCAAAATCACTCAGCATCTTCAAAACACATAGACACAAAAAAGAAAAAAAACCATGAAAAAAACATTCCTTACCCTTATGCTCAGCCTCGTGGCAGCAGGAGCCCTGATGCTCTCCTCTTGCAAGAAGGACGACCTCAACAACAACGGTTCATCCAGCAACAACGACAACACCGAGGCAACCATCATCGGACATTGGCTTATCGATAATGCCACCCAGCAAGACGCTTACAACCTCGTAGACTACACCCCTATTCTAGGCTACGAGTTCCAGCTCATCTTCCGCGAAGACGGCACACTCCTCACCACCAATGGAGTTCACGACAGCGAGATGCAATACGTCATGGACGGCGACAAGCGGGTCGGCTTCGTACAAGTAGCAGGCATGGAACCACAATGGTACAACATCATCGAGCTTACCAACAAGACGCTCACCCTCCAAAACGGCGAGATCGAGACAGCCCAAACCACGATGTACTTCAACCGCGTCAACGACTAACCCCCGACGCAACCCCCAAAAAAACAAAAAGCCCGACCATCCAGTCGGGCTTTATTATTCCATCCTTTCAAATCCTTTCCCATCCTTTTCAATCCTTTCAATCCTTTCAATCCTTCCCGCCAAAATAGTCCTTCCGGATAAGCTTGTCAGACAACTCGAAGGCAGCCTCAACCGAAATAGGCCTCCTATCACGAGACTCATCATCCAGCAGATCCACGCCAAACCCCTTCCAAAAATACCCCCTCTGACCGATAGCATGGAGGATAGTAGGATAGATATCCATCTGGTAGCACACCTCCTCAATCAACAAAGATTCGGAAATCGAGGGAGAAGAAATCACCAGCGGACAGACCTCGTCCGGGAAGATATTATGGTCGCCCGTGATCACCACAGTAGCGTTCCGCATGCATCGAGCCGTATCAGCCCACCGCAAGAAAAGGCCCACACAGCTGTCCGCATAATGGATGCAATTAAGGTAGCTGGCCCTACCGCGAGACAAGCCATTAGGAAGACTCAGACCAGGAGCCACCCGGTCGAAAGGAGTATGGCTCGAGATAGTGAGCGCCATGATGCACGCCGGCCGCTCGATAGTGTCGCAGACATTGCGCAAGACATCCACCACCTGCGCATCATTCCACGTTTCCTTCATAGTAATGCCATCAGGCTCCAAGAGCTGACGATAGCCATACCTGCCAGTCATGACAGTCTGGTTCCAGGCATTCTTCACAGGGTTCACGATAGCCGACTGAGGAAACAGATGCGCAAAGTTAGGATAGGTGCGGTTCGAATACTTCATGCACGCCACACCCTCCTTCACCGGCAACAGCCCCGAATTAATGATCAGCTGGCCGTCCCCCGACTCCCCATATCGCTTTTGGCAGACCACACGTCTGGCCACAAGAGTGGGCCGAGACCCGATGAAGGCATTCAGGCAAGGCATCACATCATTGCCGCCAGCATCCTTCTGCTCCAACGCCCAATTCTCCAAACTCTCAACCAATATCACCACAAGATGCCCCCCTAAGGCAGAGGAAGTATCGGCAGGCCCACGGTCAAAAAAAACCGCCTCCACATCAGAGAAGGCGATGAAAGCATTCGATTCCTCTTCCAGGCCGAGATGATATGCATGCACAAACAGGTGAGGCAGCGCCATCGCAATAGAGTGACGCTCAATATACCAATTCTCCCCGTCGCGCCATGCCTTAGGCTTGCAGTCGCCATAAAAGTCAAAAAGCCTGAAATAGTCGCCAGAGAAAGACTTCACCAACTTCTCATGCTTAGTATCATAAAGATAATGAAAGACGCCCCCAGACAAGGAACATAGGCAGATAACAGCCCACACCTTGAAAAAAGAATGCCACGAAAGAGCAGCCTGGCGCTGCAATCTGAAGATAGGCACAATCAGCAGCCCGACAGCAAGAGCCAACACCACATCCCAACGAAGATAAGTCCAAACCGAAGATCCAAAACCATTCAGTCCGCCAGCCATCTTAACAACATCCAAAGTAACATACAGACCCGTGGAATGATAATACATACCGTTGACGGCCATCCAGACAATCAAGACCGCCGAAACAAGCGCCAAAGGCCAGCGCCTCTTTACAACCAGCACAATAGAGGCCAACGCCATCGAAACAGCCGCCTTAGCCAATAAGGCAGCAAAAAGCCACCAGGCTCCATGGCCGAAGGCCCCAGGAACAAACAGCAGGTCAAACAGCGAGACCAACACAAAGAAATAAACAGACATCAAATAGAAAAAAACATTCCTGCCCATCTTCGAAGCCCAGAGCCGCCCTTCCGGCAGTTCATGATCAGAAGTCACATCATGAGTCCTCATATCAACGTGTTATTGGTTTTGAAAAAAAGACATAACTAATGATGTATTAATAACGAACACATCACTCAAAAAATAGTATTACAGCAAGAATAATTACTGCCTTTCGACCGTTTGTAGACAGATCATTGACACCTATCGAATCAGGACTACGCTGCCTTTCTGAGTATGGCTTTTGTCATCGCTAGTTGTATAGGAAAGCACATAGACGTAAGCAGCCTGTGGTAGCTTCATGCCCTTGTAGGTTCCATCCCATCCATCAGCCACAGAGGTGCCTTCAAACACTTTGTGGCCAGCACGATCGTAGATGAATAGCTTGAAGTTGGAAATAACCTCGCTGGGGAACACCTTGAAGATACGGTTGGCATCAACATCGCCTTCTGGAGCGAATGCATTAGGCACATACACGGCTGTACCTTCATTCGTATTGGTTGATTTAGATGCCTTGGTAGTTGTCGGTTCCTGCGTCTTGGCAGCAGGCTTTGATGCTAAGGCTTGGTTCTTTGCGCTCTCAGACACTTCTGATCTCTGAACAGTGGCTGCTGCAAGTGCCTTGTCGGATTTGGAAGCCGACTCGTAACGATCCTCAAAGGGAGTACCGCTGGGTTCGAGATTGTCGAATGAGTCGTCGAAATCGACTTTCTCAGTTTCCGTCCTGGCTGTCATCCCGACAGGCTCTGGTTGGGCAAAATATTGAGAAGAACCTGCTGAAGATTGAACGGAATTGGCGGAAGGATCTTGAACAACTATGGTTTGATGCGTCTCAGAGATGAGGTTTTGGGGTTGGGTACTAGGCCATAATAATGCCATGCTGGCGGCAGCCACAACCACAGAAGAGGCGATAGCGCCATATTTCAACAAAGCCTTGCGACGAAGCGACTTGCGAATGCCATCCCATACTTCTGGATCAGGCTCAATATTCAGGTTTTTAAGGTTATTGTTCATTTGTTTTTAAGTTTTCTATTATTTTTTGTCGGGCCCTACAGAGTATAGACCTCACGCTTGATTGTTCGATTTTCAGTTCATTTGCAATTTCTTCGAAGGTATAGCCTTCTACCTCATGCATATTGAACACTACCCTATATTTGTCAGGTAGCGACTGGATGACCTTTAGCAGATATTCCACATCAAGGTGGTCGTAATCGTTGGCTTCGTCGGTGATCGATACGTCGAGAAGCTCGCTTACATCCTCAAAGTGGCGTACCTCTCTTTTTAGATAGTTTATGGCCGTATTGACCATAATCTTCACTATCCAGGAGGTGAGGTTTTCATGCTCGCGAAGGTTTTTTATCGACTCAAAAACCTTCAGAAAACCATCGTGCACCAGATCTTGAGCGACCTCTCTTGAGCGAGCATAACGCATGCATACGCCCAACATCTGTGGCGCATATTGGTCATACAATTGCTTCAAGGCTTGGCTGTTACCTCTTTTGCACTGTACTACCAATTCTTCATTAGAGAGTTTTCTGTCGCCAATCATTACTATATAGACACACGAGATCGAATTTTGTTGCAAAGATAAGAAAAAAAATTTATTATAAATATATATTTTTCCATATTATTATTTTTTCGTAATTTTGCAGTCGAAAACGGTATCCATTCTATCGCTGGCAATAGCAATATTGCGAGAGGAAAGTCCGGGCAACTCGAGCCGCCATACTTCCTAACGGGAAGGTGCTATAGGCCCAAGCCTATAGCAACAGAGAGTGCCACAGAAACCAGACCGCCAGCCCTCGGGCTGGTAAGGGTGCAAGCGCGGGGTAAGAGCCCACGACGGCGTTCAGCAATGACGCTGATGGTAAACCTTATGGGTTGAAAAACCAAATATACCGACAGTTAAGGGCTGGCTCGCCCGTTGTCGGGGGGTAGGTCGATAGAGGCTGCTGGTGACAGTAGTCCTAGATTAATGATAGAAGGTCTCCCTCGGGAGATTACAGAACCCGGCTTATCGGCTACCGTTTTTCTTTTTTAATGACACACCAACAATAAAGATATGAAACGAATCCTCGTATTGACACTCATCCTCGGAGCCCTCGCCGCCACAGGATGCTCCAGCCGAAAAGCAGCAGGAAACAGCAATGCGCTCCTCATCCAGTACATGCAGGACGACTCACAAGCCAACCTTGTCAATCTTTCTAAGGCCTATGGTTCGCAGCTTAGCCGCGTGATTAGAGAGGGCCGCCCTCAGCCTGGAGAATGCGCCGACTACGCTGTTACCCTGGCGCTGCTTAACCATGCAGCTGAGGCCAATACTTGGTTCAACCTCGAGGCCTACTACTACCCCACCTCGACCCAATACGTTGAACAGTTAAAACTTGACCTTATTCCCGAATACGCTTCAGACAATAGTACCGACGCTAAAGATGCCGACCTCTCGGCATTCGACTCTAAGAGCGTAGAAGATGGCTCTGCCAATGCTCAGATGGCTGACAACAATCAACAAGCCGCCACTAAGGTTAAGCTGACAAAAAAAGAGAAGAAGAAGCTTGCTCGCCAGAAAGCCAAGGCAAAGAAAAAAGCCAAACACGAAAAGCAGAAGGCAAAAAAGGCTAAGATAAAGGCAAAGAAGAAAGCCAAAAAGCAAGCCGCCAAGCAGAAAGCTAAAGCCCAGAAAGAAAGCAACCGTAACGAGGAATAATTTTTTTTGAAGACTACTACCATGAAACTACGCATCAGCATATTAATGGTCATCCTGGCCGCCACCGTCCTTTCATCATGCAAAAGCGAGCGCAAGCTCACCTACTATAGCGACATCTACGCAGAGAAGCCAACAACCATCTATGTAGCGCCCATCAACGACAGGGCCGCCCGCAAACCCGACAAATACGAAAAAGATAAAGCCTATAACGCCGAAGTAAATGCAGCATCAAGCTACTTTTTGAAAACCATTTCTCAACCCTTGATCAGCCAAGGATATTACGTGATCGGACCGCTGGCTGCTGCCCAGATTGCCAAAAACGAAACTCGCACCTACCGCCAATTGGTTAAGACGGACCTTAACTCATATAGTGCAGATTATGGCGTCGACGCTATATTGTTCACCACCATACATCGTTGGAAAGAGGGAAACGGCACTTGGACCGTCTACATCGAATATGTGCTGCGATCCACCAAGACCTATGCTGAACTGATGCACACCTGGGTTGAAGCCACTAAGGTCATCTTTACCGATATGAAAAAGGATCCCGTCCCGATGCGCGCCGACCGACTCTTTGCCAAACGTCTGGACATAAGCGTAGGTGCTGCTGAGCGATGCATCCTTGTCAATAGCGTCAACAATGTAGTGCTCAAAGACCTGCCTATCAGTTCGTCTAGACGTCAGTTCGAGACCGACCAACACCTTGGATCCAACTCTGCATACCTGCGTGTAACCTACAATGAGACAGGCGAAATTGAGTCTGAACCCATGAGTATGGAGGCATTCGAAGACGCCTGCTTCACCAAATAGCCGCTTTATGAAACGTTTTCTTGGTTGTCTGCTAATAGTATCCTTCCTGACAACCATATCCTGGGCTCAGGCACCTGGATCTGATTCCCTATTGGACTCACATATCCAGGAGCATAGAGTTCGAGCATCGGCATTTGTCGCCCCTACGATATTAGTCACTTCTGGAATAGTAGGTCATGCCAGCCGCCACCTTCATCAAGCAGATATCGACCTGCACAATACGGTTGTTTCGTGGGGCATGCCCAAGAATCCTATCGACAATGCTCTCCAGTACCTGCCCATTGCCTCCGTTCTTGCCTTGAGGGCTTGCGGAGTCTCGTCGGTGCACCAATATAGAGACATCATCCCCTTGGCAGCCGAAACCTACATTATCGGAGCTGCCGTAGTGCTCAGTGTAAAGCATTTTGCCGATGTTCAGCGGCCTGACCAGTCGGCATACAACAGCTTCCCCTCAGGACACACGTTCACAGCCTTCGCCGGAGCCGAAATACTGCGTAGAGAATATGGCAAAACACATCCTCTGATTGCAATCGGAGGCTACACAATAGCAACTGGCGTAGGCCTAATGAGAATATACAACTCCAGGCATTGGATGGCTGATGTGTTGGCAGGTGCTGGGGTTGGCATCCTCTCAGCATCAGCAGCCTATTGGACCTACCCCAAAATCAATAGTTGGATAACGCGCAAAGGCTGCAGGCTAAGCGCCACCCCCGTATCGCTCACCCTAAACTTCTAGTCCTCATGACCGAAATCAAGCCCATCGCACACATACGAACCTGCTTTACGACCAAATTCGGAATACCGAGACAAGCAGGAATTGTCGACACCCCAGCCACCATTGTTTTCGAGCCCGAGTACCGTAACCCTGATGCGCTAAGGGGGATAAATGGATTTGACTTTATTTGGATTATCTGGCAGTTCAGCGAGTCGATACGGAAGGACTGGTCCCCTACAGTAAGGCCTCCTAGGCTGGGCGGAAATGAGCGGATGGGTGTCTTTGCAACACGCAGTCCGTTCCGTCCCAATAGTCTTGGGCTCTCCTCTGTAAGGCTTCTTTCGGTTGAGCACACTACGGAGTATGGTACCGTGCTGCATGTGTCCGGAGCCGACCTCATGGACAATACCCCCATCTTCGACATCAAGCCCTACCTGCCTTATACCGACAGCCATCCTCAAGCGCGCAGCGGCTTTGCCCCAGAACCTGCCGACAGCCTGCTAAAGGTCGAGATTCCAGATTCGATGCTCCTCCGAGTAGCACCAGCATTAAGAAGACCTCTGCAAGACATCCTAGCCCACGACCCTCGGCCTCAATACCACAATGATCCCTCTCGCATTTATGGCATGGAGTTTGATCGCTATGAGGTTCGCTTCCACGTCATGGAAGGCATCCTTACGGTTGACCACATAGAAGACAAGCACAAATAAGCAAAGGCGGCCTCTTTTCTTGAAGAGCCGCCTTTGAAATTATCAATTGTGCGCGATGCTATTGTTTTTCGGGATATATGTAGTTTTCCTCAGACATCTGCTCCAGTACTTCGTGAAGATACTTTGCGCTCTCCAGTTTGGCCATAGGGAGGTCGTGGAGCAGGTAGTTGCCACAATCCATCGGGTCGGTTCCAGGCACCTTGCCCTCAAACTCAGCCACAAAACGGAATGTCTTCTGCATAAGCTCA
Organism: Bacteroidales bacterium; assembly: GCA_024400415.1. Classification (GTDB taxonomy): domain Bacteria; phylum Bacteroidota; class Bacteroidia; order Bacteroidales; family P3; genus Colimorpha. Next base: position 14,654 of record JAKSMS010000013.1, read on the forward strand.
ATAATATCCTTAGACTCAAGGTCGCCCCTCATCAGAAGATAGTTGCCGGTGAGGCATCCCATCGGTCCCCAATAGACGATGCGGTCCTGCCACTCTGGATCATTGCGCAGATAGGTGGCAGCCAAATGCTCAATAGTATGGAGCGCACCCACATGAAGTGCAGGTTCACGGTTTGGTTCCTTCATACGGATGTCGAAAGTGGTAACCACTTCACCACCTACCTGGTCTTTTCGAGATACATATATACCGCGTTTCAGGTGAATATGGTCAATAGTAAAACTTGGGATTGTCTTCATTGATATAGAATTAAGGTTATAAAATGCCCATCAGCTTCTTTTTCTTTCTTCACTAACGAGCTATTACAGGCTGTTCGGCAGATTGTTAAGATACATGTGAATCACCTTAAAAGAGGTGTCGCCGAGCGTGGCCCAGAAGTCGTTCCACTGGGCGCAGTGGTCGTCGGTGGCTCCTGGAGTATCGCTTATGATGCGGAAGCTGACGAAAGGTACGTCATACTTATAGCAGGTATGTGCAATAGCGCATGACTCCATGTCAACGGCAAGGCCCTCTGGGAATGAGGACTTGATTTTGTCCAACTCCTGGCGATTGGTGATGAACTGGTCACCCGTACAAATCAATCCGGCATGGATGGTAGGCATGCCTTGCAGCTCGTCGTTAAGGTCAAGAGCCGACACAACAAGCGTCTTATCGCCCTCAAAGCGTCCTGGCAGACCTTGGATCTGGCCGTAATCGTTGCCTTCTCCGCACCAGACGTCATGGTACACCAACTGAGCGCTAGCCACTACATCCATCACTCTCAGCCGACTATCTATTCCGCCTGCCACACCCGTAGAGATGATGCAGTCGGGATGATGTTCCGTAATGAGTTCCATTGCACCAATAGCAGCATTAACCTTGCCGATGCCGCAATGGCGAAGAATGAGATAGTTGCCATTGAGTTCGCCCTCGCTGTTGCCTCCAATTAGCTGAGACACGCGGTTGTACTCACTCTCCATGGCTATGATGATACCGATTTTCATATTATTATATTTAGGATTATTATCTACTTATTATTGCTATTCTACCCTCTTCACCATCAGTATGCTGAGTTCGTAGAGCAGATAGATGGGCACCGACACCAGCATCAGCGTAAAGACATCACCTGTGGGCGTGATGACCGCAGCAATGCAGAGAATGGCCACTATCGCATAGCGGCGAACCCGCTTCATGGGTTCAGATTTCAAGATATGCACCTTGGCCAGCAACCAGCCTACCACGGGCAGCTCAAACATCCCACCCATCACCAGACACAGCATCATGAGGGTAGAGATATACGATTCCAGAGAAATCATGTTGGTCACAGAAGCGTCCACTTGATAAGTGCCCAAGAATCGAAATGTAAGCGGGAAAAGAATGAAGTAGTTAAACAAGACTCCCACCATAAACATCAGATAGCCGCCCGCAATAGCCATTGTGGCATAGCGCCGTTCCGAACTATAAAGTGCAGGCGCAATAAAGCCGAAGAGCAGGTAGATGACGTATGGCGACATCAACAGTCCGCCAGCACATAGGGCCACCTTCATATGGATCATAAACTGCTGGGCAAGATTCACGTTGATAAGTTCCACATCGAATGGTTCCAGTCCTCCTGCCAACAGGGAAAACACCCTATAGGTGACAAAATCGGAGTTCTTAGGTGCCAACACAACGTCAAAGAGCTGATCCTTGAAAAAGAAGGCAGCCACACCCGCCAATACGACAGCAGCAGTCATGCGCAGCAGCACGCCTCGCAACTCTTCCAGATGATCCCAAAAAGTCATTGCTGACAATCTATTCCTTAGGAGTATCCCTTCCCTCTTTTGGGTCCTCTATTCCGTTCATGCCGTCCTTAAAGGACTTCACGCCTTTACCCATTCCCTTCATCATCTCAGGAATCTTCTTTCCGCCGAAAAGCAGCAGGACGATAAGGGCAATGATTAGGATTTCCTGCATTCCAATATTGAGTAATTGCATTATTATCTACGAATTAGTTTTTTCTTGATTAATGAATTATATAACAGCATCCCCCCCCCTTCTCCAACGCTAGAGCTTGCTCTTCTTGAGGTCTTCTGCATAATTATTTATGCGCCGCATCTCAATAGGGATCTGAATGCCTTGAGGGCAATGTTCCATACATTTGCCGCAGCCGATGCAATGGTCGGCCTGGCGCAGCTTAGGCACCGAGCGGTCATATCCCACGAGGAATGCCCTTCTAGCCTTGCGATACTCCGAGTCTACCTCGCCATTAGTATCACGGACCACGTTGCCTTCATTCACGCACTTGTTATAGTGCCTGAAGATTGATGGTATGTCAAGACCGTAAGGACAGGGCATGCAGTATTCACAGCCGGTACAGGGCACCAACGGATAGCTCACATACTCCTCGGCCATGCGTTCCAGCATTGCCAGTTCCTCATCGTTGAGAGGCTTCAGTGGGGCAAAGCTGCGGATGTTGTCCTGCAGGTGCTCCATATAGGTCATGCCCGAAAGCACGGTCATCACGCCAGGATGGGTGCCGCAGAAACGGAATGCCCACGATGCTATCGAGCGCTGAGGCTCGCGACTTTTCAGTTCCTGCACGATATGCTCAGGCATATCGGCCAGCCTTCCGCCCAGCAGGGGCTCCATGATGACCACAGGAATCTGGCGCTTATAGAGCTCGTTGTAGAGGTACTCTGCCTTGACATTATGATCGCTGATCTCGTCGGCATGCTTCCAGTCGACATAGTTCATCTGGATCTGCACAAAGTCCCAATGCACCTTGTCGTGCATCGAGAGTGCATGGTCGAAAACCTCTTGGCTGCCATGGAACGAGAATCCGAGATTCTTGATCCTGCCAGCCTCGCGTTCGGCCATCAGGAAGTCCAAGATGCCATTGTCGATAAAGCGCATATTAAACAGAGCCATCGGGTCCTTGTAGTCAGGAGATCCCGGCTCGCCCTTGCTGCCGCCAATAGAATGCAGCAGGTAATAGTCCAGATAGTCCACCTGAAGCTCTTTCAGCGAGTTGCGATACATCTCTATCGAGCTCTCGCGACTCGAATTGTTGCGCATGTTCGACATCTTGGTAGCAATCGTATATTCGCTACGCCTATGGCGGCTGAGGGCAATGCCCACCACGTGTTCAGAGCGGCCCTTGCAATACACAGGGGCGGTATCGAAGTACGTGAGTCCGTGAGCGATAGCGTAGTCCACCTCTTTATTGACCAGTTCCTGGTCAATTTCGTCGGTTTCCTCCTTAGCAGGACCGCCGTTCGTAGACGGCAGGCGCATCATTCCATATCCAAGAATAGAGGCATCAAGTCCATGAGTGTTCTTGCGATAGGTCATCTGGTCGGTAGGCACCTCGCCTTCCTGGAAGCCTTCAGCCGCCGAGTCATTAGGACCGGCACAACCGGAAGCCACGGCAGCAGTTGCAATGCCAGCGCCGCCTAGCACCTTAAGAAATTGGCGGCGATCCATATCTTTTTGTTCAGCCATAGGTATCGTTTTTTACAATAACGCAGCGTTTCACTTTTTATTATAGTTTTCCGCTTAAAAATAATAACGTAGCCTCAGCCACGAAGTGCAACACCACGAATCGTCCACCCCCCTCACCATTGACCTTTTTACCTTTCATTCACCTCACGACCCTTGCCGTCAAGGATTACCTTGTAGCCGTTGCTAACGGTACATAGATAGGCATCCCTCCCTACAGCCTCTACGCTTTCATACTTCGGAAGGGTCACCATCCTGCCATCCTGAGTCATGAGCCCCTCCATGTTGCGTCCGGCAGTATACTTGCAGAGGCGAGCACGTTCCTTCTTATGCACTTCGCTATATTCATACACCTCCTCGTACTCCTCATATTCACCTTGAGAATAATGACCATAGACCTCCTCAAGTTCGTATTCCAGATAAGCGAAATCTGCAACACAAAAACCATTTACAAGCACGCCTTGAAGGTCATACATGCGCAGAGTATTGTCCGGCATCGTCACACCAAACCCATCATCAAAAACACTGATATCGCACTTCATCATCGGCAGCACAGCCTTGAGCCCCCTATCCACAACGCCCGATTCATCCCCTTTCGTCAGCACCCAACAGCATGAGGGTCCATGATGTTCAATCTGGTCATATTTCTCTGGCAGAACTGTGATTCCCTGCGTGTTTATCAAGCCACATTTGCCATCCTTGTCCTCATCCACGATGCAATAGCCTCCGTGGAACATATATCCGTCATGATTTGGATCGTACGCAAAAGTGCGGCTAAAAACCTGATTCCCCTTAGCGTCGACAAACGCCACCTCGCCGTTTTCCTCCACGCCGGCAATTCCATCCGAGAACACCCATGCATGCCTATATCTAGCCGGAATCGCCACCTCTCCGGTATATTTATTGAAATAGCCACGCCGCCTCCCGTCGCTATAGGCCACTAGCGAATCCTTCTCGCCAAGAGGCATCGCAATCCAGGCAACGCCATTCAGCGTTTTCTTACCCGTTAGTTCGTTCATTATCCATACATTCCCATCCCCATCGTCGTGCATCGTCACATCACGGCTGATGTACGATTCCACATCTCGATAGTAGAAAAACTCGTCACCGACCTCTTCATAGATGGACAATACCAGATAAACAGCAACAGAAGCCAGAATCACAGCACCCGAGACAGCAAGCAATCCCCCAACACACCTAGCGAACTTACCGTCGCGCCTGTAGCCAAACAGGCCCAAGAGCCATCCCAAATCCCGTAATAATTCATTCCACAATGTAGAGAAAACCTTTTTCATTGATACGTTTTTCATACAGACACCTTTTTTAATTGTTATTACTTTTTCTTATGCACACCATAGCGATGTCCACAGTTGAGACACTTGTCCGTGTCCACGATATAGCCGTTATTGCCATTATCGTACCCCTTATACGTCTTCGATGAGTTGTTAGGACAAACTCGGCTATTATCGCACAACACCCTTCTGCCACCTTTAAACGAAGGATGGCTGTTCACAACCAAGCATCCATAGCCGCCACATCTACTGCAAACCACAGTCCCTCGACCGCCACAATAGCCGCAATACTGCTGCACCGCCTGGAAGCATCCGCAATAAGGATTCCACACCTGTGCATAAACAACGCCGCCTCCATTGCATGCGCTGCAGCGCAGAACCCCGTAGCCATTGCATGCGCCACATGTTACCGTCGACTGGCCATGACCCGTTGTCAACGACAGAAACATAACCATTACTGCGAAAATCTTTTTCATAAAATACTGCACTAGTTCGTCATCGTGCGCAACTTCCAATTTCCGATATAGACAGACACAATCGGTAAAATCTATCAGCCATTGAAAAAAAAATGCTAGCGAAATACATCCAAAACACCCACACACCGCCATCCTCACACCACCCTACACCCTCCACCATACACCATACACCCCCAGTTTGGACGTTTGGACGTTTGGACGTTTTTCAGACAACACCAGCATCCAAAGATATTCATCTGCCAAGATCAGAAACAAATCAAAAAAGCTGCGGCCCCATCACCCAGTGCTGGTGATAGAGCCGCAGCTCGATACGTCAAGCCGACAGCCTTACCGTTTCACGATCTTGAAGCCAAGCTTCATGATCAGCTTCAGCGTTTCCTGCGAAGTATTGCGGTCATAGTCCTTCTCCACCTCGGTCAGTTCCTCGTAAGGCACAAGGCAAGGATGCTTCAGCTCGGCATCGTTGCGTTCCTCGCCATACGTCCAGCCGTCCTTCATGCGTCCAGCCGACCACACCTCATGCACGTTCTTGGCAATCAGTTCAGCCAGTTCGTTCAGTTCCTCTGGCAGCACGACATCCTTTGTGTCGATAGGCTGCGGTGTGTAGTTGTTCTTATTCTGCTTCATAATTCAAAAGGTTATTAATTGTTGAGTTATGATTTTAGAGTGCTTTTGCTTATGGATTCTATCATCAACTCCTTTTTAATCTAGCCCATCCAACAGTATAAATGCAGCCCAGTACTTCGGGGCTTCCCAACCAGGAATTTCGCGAACGGTCCTCTTAGCTGCCTCCAATGCGTCATGCTTCGACATCTTCTTCCCAATCCAGTTGGAATAGAATTCAGTCATGAGCTTGCAAGTGGCCTCATCATCCACTTTCCACAATGACATAAGGATAGAGTTGGCTCCAGCTTGCTTAAATCCTCGCTGAAGTCCTGCTACTCCATCTGCAGTAACATCACCTAATGCAGTCTCACATGCCGACAATACTGCAATATCAAGATTGCTCAAATCCACATGAGCAATCTCATAGGCCGTTAATATGCCATCATCTACTCCTTCAGGTAGTTCTTCTTCATACATTGCCCTCTGAGCTCCTGCTAGTAAGAGCCCCGTTCGCTGCATCGAATAGTCAATCTTATATTCTGTTTTATCTCGACTATACAAAGTTGTTCCAACCTGATTATAATAACCATGTGTAGCAATATGAAGAATCCGCTGTTTACTTCCAGAAAGGTTCTTGAAAGACTCCTCATTACCCAATGATTTGGTGAACTTGTTGATTTTTAAAGAATCCACCAGCGATAACGTCAATGCAATCATATCAACCTCTACACTCGTTTTCGGCAATGGCTGGATATATTCACCATTTATGGCTGGACGAAGTGATCTTGTTCTACTATTGACATTGGGGTACTTCTTACTTTCGTCCAACATCGCTTTTTCTGACATATCATAAAGAATGTCACCATACAGTGTTGCCTGGACATGGGGCTCACTCAGATTCTTCTCCAATGCAAGAACACGTGTGGAAGAAAGTCGATACAGATTATAGACATCTGACATTCTGGCAAACTCTTTTCTATTGGGATTGTTAAAGGGCAATGACTCTATGCCAAATAACTGAAGTAATCCATCTGCTGAAAAATACACCTTTGCATCAGCCTCTTCTGAGAGGAGCACAATAAGATTATCTGTCCAAATTGCCTTACTAAGTTCCCACATTACGGTAAGTGGTACATCTTTTTCATTCTTTAAATCATCTATTGCAAGTCTTAAAGCATTCTCTAAAGTAAAAGTCTTTTCTCCAACTCTAACAGTCTCCTTCAGCTTAACTATCTCGGGAGATTCCCATCCTTTTTTAACAACCAGTGCACCATATTCATTCAATGGCGTGCGGTAAAATTCGATAGCAACATCATGCTCACCAAGGTGACTCGCAACATCATTCCACGTTATCAGCAACTGAGGAATGTTATACTCCTTACATTCGTTTCTGAGCACATTAAGCATTGCATAGTCCAAAGAATCTTGTTCTGAAATATCAATAGTTTTTTTTCTTTCATCAAGTAACCTAATAGCTTCATTAGACTCACTATTTCTGACATAATTCTCAAAGTCAATTGTCGTATTCAACAAAATACCCTTGGATAGTAAAGTAGCATTATATGCAGCCGAAGCTATTGATGATGTGGCAGATAATCTTCTACCAGCATATTTCTGAGCCTCTGATAATGTTTTGCCAACATATAACGAAGCCACTTTCCAATAGGCATTTCGTTTTGATTCGCTGCTTGAGCAAAACTCCCTCCTTAGTAGTTCAACGTAGCTCTCGTATCCTTTGTTATGCACTTCTACGGATTTTCTGTACTTATGTCTTTCTGCATATAGTTGAGATAGGTCCAATAAGGCATTCAAGGCCTGCTCGCTTTCGCAACCGAAAAACGATTGCTTCAACTTAAGGGAACTTTTAGCAAATTTGATTGCGAAATAGTCCCTCTCAGCGTTTTGTTCAATTTTAGAAAGGATATCATACCGGAGAATTTCGTTTATTGTATCACGACCGTCAAAGTTGCCCATTCCAAACCGAGCAAAAAGTTCATCACTCTGTTTCAGCAATTTATAAGATTGAATGTTATCTCCAGCAATTGCACACTGCATTGCACACCATAATATACAATCTGCATATTGGTGACTCTTACTTGAATATTGAATCTCGCATAACTCTATCAAACCATTCATCTCAGTGCTTGTCACATTGCTAGTTTGAGCATAAGAATTGCAAAAGAAAAGGAGAAAGCAAGAGATTAATATAATTATATTCTTCATATCCTAAAATTTATATTGAAAACCAATTCCTAAACCAAGATTACTATTTCCCTTCAGCGAATAGTCTTTAATGCATAAATCTGGCCGAGGATTGATTTCTATAATTGACACCGATAACTCCTGAATAGCATCTGCCTTCCTCCATATTCTTTTTGCCCAAATATCAAAAACCAGGCCTACTCCTGTCACAACAATGGCTTCAACAGGAATCGCTAACCATAAGGACCAATCTCTAGCAATTGCCAACCAGCTCCCAAAACCCCCACTGACCATCGTTGTGGCATAGCCCAAAACCCTTATCTCATTGCTCCACATTCTTAAATTACGTTGTTTGTTATGCAGTTCAAAATCATAGTTTCTTTCTAATACGTTCTTAGAATAATAGTAAGAAGTTGAGAAGCCATCTAATACAATCGAATCTGTTTGTGCTTTTCCAACTTTTTTATTGAAACCAGAATCTTCGAGAGTATCGTTTTGTGCATTAGCATTTATGAATGACAGGCATACAAAAACTAAGATAATGTAAAAATGTTTCATGTTATATATTTAAGAATAAGTTATTTATAGGTCTGGAAGGATTGGATGTGGAGAAAAGTCTTACACCCAGTCTAAGTTCAAAATACAACCCATTGACATGTGTTTTATGCATGTTATGATATGCAATCCTATTTGCATTGAGAAAAGAAATAGTCTGTCCACCTATCCTTGCATCAAACTTTAGATATTGAAATCTCAATCTGAACCCACAATAAGGGGCGAGGGTGACCCGATTAAAACAATCATCATAAAAACCTTCAAAAGAGTAATTATCCGAATTGTTAATAGAACTTCTCAAGAATACAGAGCTAGTTACTCCTCCATAAAATTCCGATTCGCCATATGAAATGTTTGCATCAAGAGTTATCCAATGTGTTTTTACATTTGAAGAGGGGAATAAATCACGCGTATAAGCCAAGGAACCATAAGAATAGCCTATATTACCTTCCAACAAAATACCATAGTCTTTGTATAGATCGGTACCGACGCCAAACTCTATAAAGTTAAAGTAACAATCTGACCTTTCTTTACCAATATTGTTACTTGCCGTCCACAAAGTTCCATTCTTGATGCTACTCCACATTCCCCAAATATAAATATCCGTTCGCCATGTTTTTAATATCGACTGCTGAATATCATCAATATGAATGGTACATTTATTGTCTTGAGCATACGTAATATTAAAAGACAATACAATAAATCCTAATACTAGTAAATGACTTTTAATGGTCATAATAGTAAATGTATTTGATAGCCCTAACATAATATTTATTTTTCTTTAGCCAACGGTCTTTATCTCCTGATGCAGAATTGTGAGGTGAGGACAATATCGCTCGATTTGCTTGGTCGTAATCCAAATTCAGGTCACCTACAACAATGTAGCCATCATAATCTTCAATACACGTCCAATAGAAATGAGTATCATCAATTAACTCGCCACCAGTAACCAGCAAAGCATGATTCAGATTACTAACATTTTCCCCAGTTGAACCAAATATTTTCCTCAACTCGTAATATGTTGGCAGTCGCCAACTACTAGAAGAAATCCATCCATCTTTATTCTTACGAAAACACCAATTTTGGGCAGGATACCTATTCATTCCTAGAGAGCTCATGCTCTGGAGCATGGCTATTCCGGCTGATGGTTTTTGGAATTCCAAGATTGAAGCCGAGTCCTTTTTCAAGACTATCTCCCCCATAGGGCCCCATGGTTCATAACCTTCGTCTGCAGAAATAACAATCATGCATTTATATTCTTTAGGATACATTGATGAGGTAACTCCATATTGGACATAGGCCACAATCCCCTCATTTCCATCTTTATCTATATAGTAATCAAACAACCGGTATTCTTCATCAAGTTCATCTACTAACAATCCATCGGACTCCTTGTCACATGAAATTAATGACAATAATATTAATACAAAAAATAACCTTGAATGTTTTATTAATAATACACGCATGACTTCATTTTTAATGTTTGGCAATCTATTTCTGAAACAAATGGCTTGTTTTCTGGATTTTTTATATATACATAAGCAGAGTCAACTAGATTCAATACAACACGTTTTATCTTTACTGAAATTGTGTCCGAAATAGCACCTGTTGTAATAGGTATTATAATTTGCTTTTCATTTCTAACAATGTAACTATAGTTGTGGGTGCCTCTCTTTCTTCCTGACATAGAGTTTATAAAAAATGATTCATTGTAACCATAATATCCACTTACCCTTTCTATATCCTGAAGATTAGACAATACACAATAACCATTTACCGTCAATGGATCTAATGTCACATTCACTTTATTATTCTCAGGTTTTGCATACAAGGAAGCATGCCTTACAATATTATTCTGATGCGCACTGCTTGGTTGAAAACAGAATAAATAGAAATTGTCAATGTTATCAATACCAAGTTGGAACCAAAACTCGTAATAATCAACAGCAAAATCGGATTCGACCACATCCGCAAAAAAAACAAATCTATATACATGGTCTTTTAGCAAGTGCAGAAACGTGATAGATGTCGATCCCATTTCATCCTTTAATACTTGTAAGTTCTGAACCATATTTCCGTCCATGTCATAACAGTATCCCGATATTCTTACTTTTAAATTGCCTTCCAATGCCTGTACTCTCCCAATAGAATATCCTCCATCTAACATAGATAAGTAATTATCAAAGAAACCATCTGTACAGACATCAAAGGTTATTCTTCTTTGTTCCGTATCGTTCCATTCATCAAAATCGTCTTGACATGAAATGAACAACAAGGCAAATAATAAAATCACAATCTTTCTCATAATCTAAAATCTAAAACTATAGGTGGCACTTACACCAATCCTACAACGTTCAAAAATAGAGTCATACAATAAAAAATAGTCATAAGCTGATGATTCGTATACATATTGTTGATCTATCGCAGGACTCAAATCATATTCGTAAAACACTGAGAAATCCCATTCTTTATCTCTGAGTCCCAATTTACATTGACAAGCAAAATGGTTTCTGGCAATTGACCGCTCATCAGCTTCTGAGTGTTGTTTAACGACTATATATCTTGATCCAAGTGCAATGTTGTAAGCAAATTCAAGCCCAACATAGAGTCTCTTTTGTTTCCAACGAAGAGTATTAATACTTCCACTAACAAAAAACGGCATAGTATAATGACTAATGTATTCACTATCTATACCACCTAACACATTAGTCAACGATAGTTTCAAACCAATATCTCCATTGAACAGATTTCGGGATGACCCCATCCCCATGGATACTTTGGGATTTATCTGATAATTATTATTCAGTGATACATCTAAGCCAATGTTAACATGATAATACTCAATTTTATCGAGACGCCTATCTAAGATTTTATCCCTATCTAGATTAGATTGAGCTGTACTTATAATCGGAATACAGCAATACAGAATAATGACATAACAAACATGCAGCCTCATATTATTCAATTTTTCTCATAGTGAAAGGTAATTGTATCTTTGAACTTTTGAAATAATTAAGGTCTCTCTCTTCATCATAGAACGTAAGAATTATTCCATTAGTACTAGCATATTCTCCATTATCTAATATTATATTAAACCCTCGCGAAAATATAAAAGAGCCATTTTCATTTTTCCCTTTGCTACATGCAAGAGTCATTACAATGGACGATATATATATTCTGAACTCGCCATCTTTATTAAGATACCAAGGACGCATAGTCATTGTGGTTGACGTCCCTTCACTCCCTGCGCTACCAACTGCACTTTGACCTGGGATCGAAAGTAAATAAGCACCTGATGGATCATAATGCATAGTTAATGGACAATCATTATTTCCCCAGCCTGACATTGTCAGCATACAATTTGCCCATTTTTCACTTAATGTAATGAAGATAGATTTACCAACCCCATCTGTTATTTTCCAATTCCCTAATAGGTACTCATACTCAGGCTCTAATTCATACTTATCAAATTCAAACTCTTCACTACAGGCATAATTTCCCGTCAAACAACCCATCGCATCTACCCCTATTACATAAATCTGATAAATACCTTTTGTTAGATACTTATAATAGTTCATACTACCAACACCAACAAAAGTGTCTTCTATCCAAAAATCCTCATTCTCAGTTTCGTTCCTATCATTATAGAAATCACCATATGCTCGTAGAATTAGACTTCTGGTATCTGTATAGGTATCAACCTCTTGTTTGTTAAAAACACGCACAAAGTATCTTTCCTCAACATCGCCTTGAACTCTTATCGTTATCTTCGAATACGTTTTTCCATTATATTTGTCTTGACCTTGGTATGATATTATCCACTTATCTGTTTTTTCAAAGACAATCGCACTAGAAGTGGTTCTAAAAGAAACCTTTGCTGGTGTACCTTTTATATTACCAGAATCATCCACACCATACACAATAAAAGTATAATCAGTATCAGGAAAGAGCCCATGCAGTTTGACAACTCTTTTTTTCTGGTCATAAGAAACGTCAGATGTTATCTGATTGCCATTATTAACATAATGCTTAGCAATTTCCGAGTATATATCATCAACATCACCTTCAACCACAAAAGCATGATATATATCTCTATTTGTTCCTGTATGCGTCACTGTTACAGCCACAGAAAAGCTTTCAACCCGAGAAATGGACACTGAAAAACGTAGGTCTGAAGCAATCTTATCTTCGGAACAACATACCAGCATACAAATACTCAAAAGCAAGAACAATGAACACGACATTTTTGTTAATACATGGTTTGTTTGTATTTGCATATAATAATCTTTTCTAAGTCTCAAAAAAGCGTATGTTCGATAATTCCCATCTATCTAGTTGCTAATCACCACAAAACTAGTATCTTTGTCTCCTTTATTAATCACTACAATCTCCACTGTATTGCTTTTCTCCTTGGGCAAAGTAAATCGGTTTTTGTAGCGGCGGACGCCCTCTTTTGCCCCTTTGTTATCATTATGCCATTCGTCAAGACCTGATTTATTGGTCACATGAACCTTTACATATACTCTGCCTCCTGGTTCGGTGATAATGCCGAGTTCCTGTACACCGCGTGAGACGAACGAATGTTTTGTGCTCTTACCTGCCTTTACGAAGCATGTCTTGGTAAGGATTGAACCATCAGTAGTTTGTCCACGATGGGTGGTAGAACGATTGATGCTATCAGCGTTCTCGTATGGATTGCCACCCGCCACCAAACTGGCAACAAAAACATCGTTGAACACGAAATGACCATTAAGTGATTGGATGGTATCATCCTTACATCGTAATGAGGAAAAGGAAGTTGATTGACTATCCTTGAGAACCTTTGCAGCTGCCACAAGAGCTGTTGTGTCGTTGGTTTCGAGCGATTCCTGCATTGATACACATGCATCAAATACTGCATCGATACTCATGCTGTCGGACACTTCACTATTAACGACCTGTGCATAAATGCTGCTTACGGACAATACTGATAAAAGAAAGAAAAAAAGTCGCTTCATATCTTATTGGTTTAATCTTATGGCAAGACGAAGTCCTACCTTGTTATTACTACGATCATTTTCATCAATGGAAGCACGTGATGCTACTTTGATATCATAGGCTGAGGATGAATAATTGCCTCCTTTGACAACCTTCTGCGATAATGCCTTACCTTCGACTGCATCCTTGTCAAAAGTATTAAAACAGAGTTCTCCTACATTTCCACTCATGTTATACAAGCCACAGCCATTGGGATTCTTATAGCCTCCATCGCATTTATGAGCAATACCTTGGGCAGTCTTCCTATACCATGCCACTTCATCGGGGTCGTTGCTTCCTGCATAAATGGTTCCGTCTGGGGACTCACCTCCTTGTGCTGCATACTCCCAATCCTCTTCTGTCGGGAGTTCGAATTCTATTTTGGTCAACTCATAAAGTCCTTCGACAAATGCCAAACAATCCCCATAAGACACATTGGTCTTAGGCATAAGCGAGTCAGAAGGATTATACGGCAACTTCATAATACCATTCCATTGACTGATGGTCACTTCAAATATTCCCATTTGGAGAGTGTCGGGAATTACGTCTTGCATATTTCCGAGAATATCATCTATTGCACGCATTTGACCAATACTGATGGTGTCGTTGTTGTAGAAGTTGAGTCCGTAGTGTGCGTACTTCTCCTGCAGATGAACCATCATGCCCACACGCTGAGATTCTGCACGCTTCTTCTGGCGGTCTTGATAGCACATCCACAAGGCACTAACCATGAAAGCGACCAACAATAGAGCCATGAATGAAAAGAGTGCCTTGTTGACAACTATATCAGCATTACTCTTCATGTGCTTTCTGACCTTAGGCAACACATCTTTGAACAATGCATCCGGACTATCGCTATAGAATACGGCCTCATACGTCTTTATCCCAGCAATATCTGATGGAAGGTTTAGAGTCGCAAAATTATAACTCTCCGTCCGCTCAGGCACGATAGGGATAATATGAATATCCTTTCTACGAAGCGCACGGCCAATTTCTATGCGTACATAATCGATGTTGACATCAGGTCCCAACTCATCAATGCGCCTCGCAAAATCCTCTTGAGAAAGACTTGTCAGTTCGTTATAGAACGCCACAGACTCATCCGAGCGGTCTTTATCCATATAGCAGAACGAGTTCTTGCCAATCACTAAAAGGAAATCCTTTACAGAATCAATGCGTTCAATAAGCTGCACATTGAATTTGCCCGTCAGGTTCTCTCTATCGAAACTGATTCGTTTCTTATAATAAGGTTCCAGAAGATCTTTCAGGTGCTCGGCTTTATCTCCAGCATCCTTTCTTCTGTAACTAATGAATATGTCGTATTTGTTTGCCATATATATTTATTTATCTCCGTCCAATATTATGAATGACGCCCAGTATTCTGGATTGTCATAGCCATTCGCGCGTAGGTATTGCTGTGCCTTGCGTAGTGATTCGTTTGGAGTATTGCCTGCCATGAGTTCCTTGTAGAACTGGGTCATGAGTTCGGTGGTGGCTCGGTCATTCACCTTGCGGAGGCTCATAAGAAGGGTGTGGACACCGGCGTTCTTGAAGCCTCGCTGGAGTCCGAAGACTCCGTCGTCACCCATCTTTCCAAGACCCGTCTCACATGCAGAGAGTACGGCAAGCTGGCAGTTGCGGAGGTTCATCTTTGCCACATCGGCAGCGGTGACGTAACCGTCTGTGCTGGTACCTTCGTTGCCGAGGTTAGCTCCGGCGAAGGCGAGAATACTCTGCTGCATAGATTCGGCATCCGTTATTTTGCCTTTTGCTAGATAAGATCCATGGGTGGCAATATGCAGGAGGTTCAGTTTGCTGTCGCTTAAAGCAAGGAATGCCTCTTCGCTTGCTTTTGTGTCAGCAAAGGTTTGGACATTCTTTACGCCAGATGACTTGAGGGTTTGGGTTATCTCATCCATCTCCTTGCGTGTGCCGTCAAGGTTGCCAAACTGGATGACACCATCGTCTGTGGTTTGAGCCGCCCCTCGCAGGGTTGCAACACTTTGTTTGGCATCAGCAGAGTAACAACCTTCTTCGTTGTAGTTAATGTCGCCAAAAATAGCAGCACGCTCAACCTTTGTCTTTGCTGCATTATAGCATAGTTCCTTGGTTGACGACAAACGGACCACAACCTTTTGTTCTGAAAGAGGTTTGCCCTCCCATTGCAGATACTCAATGCCTATCTGGCTGAATGCGCCATCAGCAGAAAAATATATGCGCTTCTTATCCTTTATATATGGAGAAAGACTGCCCCATACAAGATTGCCAACAACGGGAGTTGAATAGATCTGATCATCCTGCTGCATTGTTTTCACTTGAGCCAGCGTACAGACGGGCAAAGCAACAGGTCGCTTCATATCCTTGGCCAGCACAATTGCCGCCATATAATTGTTCGCATCCAACTCGCCCGACCTTCTAATAGCAGCAAACTCTATGGCAACATCGTCCTTGTGCAATCTTGCCTGCACATCCTTCCAAGAGTAGCCAATGTAATCGGTAAAGTCTGCCATTTCTGCACAGTTACGACTGACCTCGAGCTGTAACTGCTGACTCTTCTGTTGTAACTTCACAATCCGTTCAAGGTCCTCGTCAGTACTTGCCATCTGTCTGAGATTTTGCAGTTCGGAGTTTACTCGCTTGACCTCCGCATACTTTGCCTTGAGTCCTGCATTATTGCCCGCAGCCACAACCTTCTCGAACTCAATGGAGGAGTTCAGCAGAATACCCTTCGACAGCAACATACAATCGTATGCTAGGGCCGAGAGCTCCGGCATAAGCACCTCATTACCTACAGGAAGTGAAACAAGCATATCCATAATTTCTTCAATTACCTTGCGTTCTTCTGCCCAGATGGTCATACGTTCCAACTCACTCTGCATACGGAACTCATCACGTATGGCATCTCTAATAACATCCATGTACTGCTTATAGTACGACACACTCTGCTGATACTCCTCTTTCATATAGTAGCATCCAGCAATAGTACCTAAGGCGCCAGCATATTGCAGATTGCCGAGATAGTTCCTATATAGTTCAAGATTAGATGTCTCTTCTCTAATGATAGCATCCAATTTTGCAATCTGAACCTGTTTCACAGCATCCTCATCCATCTCATTGCTCTCCATAGGTATGCCAGCGTATGCATAGCATAAATTTAGCGAGGTTTGTGTTTCATGTGCCTTATCGATCATTCCGCGTTCATTGTAGATAGCAATAGCCTGCTTGTAATGCCCGATAGAGGCATCATATTCCTTGTTGAATTTCTCAGCCGTCGCCACGCGTTCTATGGCATTTGGATATCCTTCATCTTCTTTGTCATACTGTTCATAATAAGCCACAACGTACTTGTGTTCATCGCGAGCCTCAGCATACCTTTGCAATGCAGACAACGCATTACCCACCCCCCGATGGCATTGGGCGATGTTCTTTCGAGCAGCATCGCTGTCTTGTTTCTCATAGAATGCCATCACCTGACGATAGCAGGCTAACGATTGCTCATACTGCTTTCCTAGGAAATTATAGACTGCCGCCTTATACACCAATCGGAAGAAATCCTCCGTCTCGCCTTCAACAGCTTGTTTAGAATTAGCGGACATCAGATAATACTCTGCAGACAAAGCGAACTCTCGCACACCTTCATTGAACTTGGCGTAAGACTCATACACCTTCGTCTTCTGAGATTCAGTCATTGGCATCTGCAATGCCTTCATATAGCATTCTTTGGCCTTCTCATTATTGCCAGTCGCGGCATAGTATTCAGCTCGATCCGACATACACTCTGGTTCGTCGCAAGGCAAGGTCAGCTCATGCTGGTTGTGTTCCTCCATGAGTGCCATCACAAGAGCAATGCCCTTCTGATCACCAGTCTCATTGTAGCACATAGCCATATAGTTCAGCATCTTCTCATAGTTCTTGCCAAACTTCACGACCTTCTGGCGCGCCAAATCCCAGCAAGCAGCCGCATGTGAATAGTCATTCGACCGGTAGAACAAGACTGCCAGATCATGACACGACGTGCTATCGGCCTTGCTTGCCTCCGACTTTATTATTTTCCCTATGTTGGCATTGGCGGATGAGGCTTTAGCATAAAGATTTTGTGCTGTCTGAGTCTGAGCATTGATTGTTGTTGATAAGATTATTAAGTATAATCCTATGGCTGATCTCTTTAAAACATTCGTTCTCATATTCTTTGTTACAATAGGCACATAACTGTCATCTTGCGAGTCTTGCATGTTTCCAGATTAAACAGTACGCATAGATTAATAGAAAATTGTCTTTCATTGATTGTATCTTTGGTCAGTTGCTATTATTTTTCTACAACTCCTCAAAATGATAATGTTCTATCATGTCCTTTGGTGGTGTTGCGCATGGATTTTTTTTTCAAATCTCATCTTGTTCCTGTATATTTCCTTTTTCCTTTAGACGTTTGACGGCTTTGTCAGAATCTCTTTCGAATAATCGCATCTCACGGTCATGGCGAGGCCTTTCTGTATGTATTCATGAAGACGCTGGGTGCAGCCCTGTCCATTCACTCTTCGAAGGCCTTGGTGTTGATATGCTTTCCCGTTATCTCTTCGAGGAAGTCTATGCGCATCACCGTAAGGAGGTCTTTGGCGTATGCCTGAAGCAGTCCTTTGTAGTAGGTGACGTCTTTGTGGTTGGTCTTTGTGATGCGCTCCCATAGGGTCTGCTCTGCGGCATCCTTGTAGGCGGGCTCTATCATCTCGCGATTGCCGTCGGTGGTCAGCTTGCGCAGCTTCTGCTCTTCGAGCACCAGCGGCGTGCCTTTCTGTCCCTCCGGTGCGTGATGCTGCCAGAGCTCTTCGAGGAAGGCGCGATACTCTGCCTCTATCTTCAGGGGCAGGTCTTTGGTATATTCTCCGATAGTCTCTGGACGTTCGATGGCGGCCTCTTGCACGAGGCTGCCGAAGTATTTGTCGAGCAGTTGGCTCTGCTTTGCCTCACAGAGGTTGGCGATTTCTTGTGGTGTCATAGATATATCAGTTTTTGTTTTCCAGGTGATTTTTTAGAACCCGCCGCTAATATATAGGGGATGGCCAGCATCAAGAAGTAGTCGTACTTGATATTCCCCGGATCAATTCGGCGGAGGTTCTTGTAGGAGCAAAGATCCATATGGACCCCATCGTTTTTCAGGCGCTTGCGATATGCCGCTTGTTCATCCCCAAACAGGTCTTCTATTTCTAGATGCTCCTGGAAGCTGTATGGCCTATATCCGAGGATCAGCCTCTCTACATTCCATCTTGAGTGTTCGCAGAGGGCCAGCGCATCGATATTATCACTTATCGCTTTATCCACCTTCTTTCTTTCCTCTCTTAGATACTTGTCTATCGTCTTGCCTGGGATGTCCAGCAGCCCATCGAGACGCTCCTTGATGCAGTCGGCGCAGAATAGGCATGAGAGCCTGTCATTGGCCTTCACGTTCGCAGACGTCCACTTCTCTAGAGCCTTTTCTGAAGTCGTATGGCTGAAGAAATAATGCAGGGCTGTCTCATACCGCGGGACGTTCGCATTGTCGTAGGCCGGCAGGTTATCTATGTCCTTTCCTAAATTGTAGGCCATATTTATCAGTTGCGCCTGGCAGATCCTCTTGGAATCAGCATCCTCATTGCAGTGATAGGCTATATTCTTCACTTCCGACATTCTGATTTTGATGGGTTCCTCAGCCTTATCTGGGCACAAGGAACAGCCTGCGCCCGCTTTTCTTATCTCGATGGCGACATCTAATGGCATGAAGTTTTTGAACGATTCATAATACCTACTTTCGTTCTTGCCGTCTACCACGAACTGGCAGTAATCCGTCAGATTGCCCAAATATTTCTTTAGCAGCTCCTT
Organism: Bacteroidales bacterium; assembly: GCA_024400415.1. GTDB lineage: Bacteria > Bacteroidota > Bacteroidia > Bacteroidales > P3 > Colimorpha. Next base: position 34,170 of record JAKSMS010000013.1, read on the forward strand.
CATCTGCAAAGAATCCTCATTATTGTGTATTACGGATATAACGGTCCTGGTGGATTCATCCCCCTCTTTGAAATTGGGATAATGCGTTATCAATGCCACTTGGCGGACTATTGCCGCTGCCAGTCGATCACTACCGCCATCCAGTATTATCTCAACATGCACATACCTGCCAGATTTGGGGCCAAGGTCCTTGGCCACATCGAGACGCTTACGCTCCTCAAGTATGTAGTGGCGCGCAACAAGCCATTCGTTGACCCCTTCTTCACTTATGCCGTCAATGCCTTGAAACAAGTCTTTTATCATCATAGCGATTGTCCTTTCTTGTGATTTGGCTGTTCTTCAACCATCGTAATAGTATTATTGCTTGCATCGTAGCCAGAAGTACGCTGGTACAGCTGCAAGTCGAACCAGGCCATCGATTCTACGATATGTTCAATGATCTGCGACTGCTGCCACTCGAATGAGTCTAGCTTGCTATCCGTGATGAAGCAGTAGACCTGCAGCGGGAGACCTTCGTCCACCTGTTCGAGCCAGCGAACGATGAGCCGCGGCTTGTGCGACACATGCTCGTGCTGCATGAGCCAATGATAAATATAATGGCGGTAGAGCTGTATGTTCAGTACTTTGTCGGCAGCAGGATTATCCTCTTTAAGCTTTTTCAGGTGATAGTCGAAGAAACCCTTCATCGATGGGCTCAGATCTTCGATTCGCTGTCTCAAAGTAGACAGCTCCTCCCCTTCCAGATATTGAATCCACCCTGTGTCGACAACAAATGTCTTCAGCATCTGGCGGCCGTGAGTTTTTCCCTCCAGCATCTTCTGGTTGTTCTTGAAGTGCTGCGATTGGAGGACAAACGTAGGGATGGCCGAGGTGGTAGTATCCCAGTTTTCCAGCGTGACGGTGGTCAGCGACACCCCTTTCACAATGCCGTCGACGCCATACGAAGGCACCTCAATCCAGTCCTCTATCATCAGCAGGCCGTTCAACCTTAGATACAGGAATGCCGCAACACTCTTGATCGTGTCCTGGAATATCCATCCCAGCACCAGGCCTGCGCCTCCCAGCATGATTGCTTCAGGAGAATCTTTTCTCGGATTCAGAAACTCCACCAGAGCGACAATGAATAGGCCGATAACAACCAGCAGCACTATCTGGCTGCAGGTTATCCGAGTTTCCTGTTTGCGCAGGCAGAATATCGTGTTCAGCACCTTTATCACCACAGAAGTACGCCATAAAAGCAGCACAGACACAACCAACGTGGCTATCCTAAGATAGGGAAACGGATGGCACCCCCAGACGGCCCTTGCTATGAGCAGAGCAGCGTCAAACATAGAAGCCAGAACGATGAGGATATTGACCCACCACCACTTGCCATCAATAATGGCACCCCAATACTGCCAAGCCCATTTTTTGCTCGTAAGCGCTCTTTTAGCGTTGTATGATATCTTAAAGGATTCTTTCATCACAGGGTATTATTGATTCATTGAACTTTATTTTTCTTTTGTTAGATTCCACCCCAATTTCTTCAGCAGCTTGATGGTATTCATGGCCATCTCGCGGTCGTAGAGTTTCTCCGACTCGGGGAGCCTATTGTAGGCCATCATGTCGGGATGCAGCTTCTTGGCATCATCGCGCTCGGGGCCGTAGGTCCAGCCCTCTAGCTTGCGGTTGTAGGCCCACACCTCGTGTGCGTTTTCAGCTATGGCCTCGCGCAGCTCTATGAGGTCGTCCGAGATCTCCACGTCCGAAAGGTCTATCGGGTGCGGCTCATAATCCTCGCCGTCGCTGATGACGATGAGATAGCGGGAGGAATCGTCCCAGGCATCGACGAACTGCGGCAGCGGATAGGCATCGTGCTGCTGCGGCGTGGCAGAATCGGTGATGGTGACGAAATCTTCGCCAACCGACTCAACAACGACCACATGATTGGGGGTAAGGCCCTCGGACGTGTCTTTGCGCTTCTCCGCAGCGTAATTGCCTACCAGTTCGTTGGCATCTACAGCCGCTATCACGACGCTGCCTGCAGAGAGGGCCTCACGGATATCCTCTACAGAACAATGGTATCGATGACTGACTGACAGACCCTGCATGCCGGCAAGGCGGCCTATGTTGTGAAGCGCCGTGCCGCTAGGCTTCTGCCACCCCTCTGCCCGAGATCTTGCAAGCAGATCTTCATCCGATACCATAATTCCAAAATGCCTCAATGCAATCCCCTCGCATCGGATAACGCAGCTATTGTCGATGATATTCTGCGCAGCCATTGCGGTCATAGGAAGCGTGGAAGGCTGAGCGTGGAGGGCACGTGCCTCCATACCGTCAAGCATAGCGCCAAGATTTTCAATGTAGGAGTCCACGTTATCGTCGGCATCCCCCATTGCAAACAAGACGGACTCCATCATATCGGGATTTGCTGCCAGATACTGGCGCACGGCCTCGCGTTCCTCATGCGAGACATTACCCTCTGCGTATGCAGCCAAAAGTTCGTTATCTACAATCATATCCGTCTATCTGTTAAGTTTGTTATATATATCAGCGACTTTGTCATAACCTCGATTAAAGAGGTTGTCGATATAGCCGCTATTGGGTTCTACAATCTGGTTCTTGCTGTTGTAGCGCACAATGCCATTTGCACGCCAGTATTCTTGCAGCAGGACAGCAACCTCCTTGCTGCTGTAGCCCTTCAGCCGATGAACGACCACAAAGCGCTGGTCAGGACTTTCCAGCATGAGGATGGCCTCATTCAAAACCATCATATTGTATCGACGCTCCTGCTGATCTTCCTCGTCGGCTGGGATCTCAATAGTGTGATGCCCCCCGTCGTCGGTCCAGCCGATGTCGATAGAGGTATTTTCGCCATTGTTTTCTATCAGTTTTTTGCGCAGTTCGAGGGACAGGTTATAAGCCGTAATGCTCAACCACCTGCCCAGAGTGCTTCTCCACCCGAACGATCTGAGCGCGTGCCAGTCGCAATTCTTGCCCTTCAGCAGCATGAACAATTCGCTCTGCAGCTCATCAAGCCTGCCAACGCCGCCAAGCGTCTTCTGGCAGATAGCAATGCAGAGCGGCTCATATCGGTCATAGATAAGATACGTCGCAGCCTCCTCGTTATGAGGCTCTGCAACAATCAGATTCACAATCTCCTTGTCGCCGAGATTTATATATCTATCTTTGAATATCAGCTCCATGCCAATCCTCATACTGTTTTGTCAAAGTATTCCAGCTGTTACGCTTAGAACACATACAATAATCTATATTTTGAATATATCTATATATAGTAAACCGAATGCAAAAATACAACATTTTTATTAATTGGAAGTCAAATAAAATAAAGAAAACAAACCATTTATCGTTAATCTACTGAAAATCTATTTGATATAATCAATAATATGTGATTCCAATTCAACTATTACAACCTTGATATCAGCATTGGCGCAATTGTTTTCCCAATTTTACATCATGCCCAAATCCAGTTTTCTGTGAGTTTTTTCGTATTAATCCTAAATTCCGCAAGTAAAAGATCTTGCATAATCAAAATAAAGTCCTACAGGCTCACTGGTTATTTTTATCGACCAGGCCAAGCCGACGAGGTCGAAAAACGATACTACAAGGCACACCTTCCCCCACCCAGTATTGCATGAGGACAGGTAAGAGCCAGAAGGAGCATCAGTCAGACCTGCAGCTGGAGATAAGCTTGATTGGCAGTGTAGAGCCTAAGCAGTCTGCGAGCCCCTACGGTCACCCATTTGAACGGGACGGAGGCGAATCGGAAGACGAAGGCCTTCACCCTCGATGTCATTTTAAGTCCGAAGCCTGCCCTCAAGGATGCAGAGAAAAAACCTGTAGTAGTTGTGCAGAAAGACCATGATGCCCATGAAAACGGTGTTCGTCTCCATGAAGGAGCATGGCAGGTGGCCCCATCCGAAATCGTTGTTCATGCAGTTGAAGCAGCGCTCCGTACAGCCCCTCATGTTGTAGAACTGCACCACTTCCTTGTTGCTCATCTCGGTATCGTTTGTCAGGATGCACCGATAGACGTATTCTCCGTCGAGCAGATCTGACTGCACGTTTCCCCTCAAGGTGGGCTGCACGACAAGCCGGCAGCCTTTCTCCTCCAAGAAGGCGGTAAACGGTATTGATGAGAGCTGGCACTTAATGTGGTTGATCTCCGCGTCCGCCCAAGAAGCACCGAAGAAACACCGAAGGACTATAGAAGGATCATATACCCGTATTCATTACGCATAGGAATGCATGCCACCCAAGAAGAAGTTGACACCAAAATAGGTGATAAGCACGCTCAGGAAAGCGACAATGCTATAGATGAGGATAGGACGAGGATGCTGCAAGTGGGTCAAACTGCGTCCGTGAAGGAGGGCAGAATAGACAATCAAAGTGATGAGTGCCCACACTTCCTTAGGATCCCAAGACCAATAGGTACCCCATGACTGATTTGCCCACACTGCGCCAATGAATATACCTGCCGTGAGCAGAAACAATGCAGGATAGGCTATGATTTGACAGGTACGAGCCATGCGTTGTTGATCAAGATGATTCATGAAGAGAAGTGCCGATACTGCCAGGATAGCCATCAAGGCTAGCAGTGCATAAGAAAGCATGATGGTGGCCACATGGATGCAGAGCAGTGGAGAGTGCAATACGGGCATCAACTGAGTGACCATAGGGCTGGCGTTTCCCATCATAGCCACCATCATAGCCACGCCTGTCAGCAGAGGTCCTACTGCCAAGACCGCATGCATACGACGATGAAGGAAGAGGACCAACGCAGATATGCACAATGCTAGAAAATACATGGTTTCGTAGCCGTTGCTGAGGGGTACATGACTTGACACATACCATCGCAGCGAGAACAATAACAGCAGATAGAGTGACTCTAACACGGTTAGTATCAATGAAACTCTGGAAAATATCGTTGAGGAAGAGGGTTTTCTGACAATAAGCAGGAAAAATAGGCACAAACCAGCCATGATGCAGAATATGGAGACAGTCTTGCTGGGAGCAATGCTGGTATAGATTTGTTCCGCCATGAGTCGTGTATCGGAAGGGAGGGTATGTCCAGCACGTTGCTTCTGATAGCTGAGTGTCTTCTCCAGCAATGTATCCAAGGAAGCGTAGTTCTGCGCTAGCACAAGTTCCTGGCTATAACTGAGACTTTTGCGGATAAAAAGATACTCGTCATCTGAAAGTTGTAGCGGCAAGGGATCTCTGTGGGAATACCATCCTATATTGCCCACACTATCGGCAATAGGATACATTTTGAGCAGTTCCCCACCATAGAGCATGACCACAAGCAGATACTTCTCGTTGACTGCCATAAGCGAGGAATATCGAGGGTCGGTGGCAGCCATCGTGTCGAGCATCTTGAGTCGATATTGCCCCATATTGTCAATATAGTCATTCACCGACACATAGCTGGATGAGGTATGGAACAGAGATTTCACAGCCTCACCACCCTTCAGTTTGATGATGGGTTCCTGCTGCCAGTCGGAATAATAGTATAGCCAACCAGAGAGAACCTGCTCGCTTGTAAGTCCCTTGTATGTGGGGGAGCCATAGAGTTTGGTAGTAAAATCGCGCGCCAAGGTCGACACAGGGCAAATACGACCCTGGTAGTTCACACATAGTCTGCCCATGCGCTCGGCACTTTCACGGGGCAGTGTGCGAGGCAGAGCCTGAGCCTCAGCCGAAAGGGCCAGCAGCAATAATGCCATTCCGCCTTTTATCAGCTGACGAAAACGGCTGTGAGGGTCAAAGAAGAACCCCAGCATGCTTACCAGCAGAATCAGGTAACCGGCATAGTTGAGTCCCGTGCCCCAGGGATCGTGTGTAACCGTGAGGATGACCTCTCCATCAGGGGAGTAGCCCGACAGACAGAAATGATAGCCTCCATAGCGGGCAATATGGTTCATCGATATGGTATCCTGCAGGTCACGATTGAAAGTGACAATGCTCACAAAATCCTGTGGCGACTGTGTGCCAGGATAGTTGACCACCTCAAAATAGTTCAGCTGCACACTGAAAGGCAAAGTCCAGTTACCATGATCCGAATCGACTAACGACGCATGTATGTCAGGTGCAAGAGTGATACGTCCCGACTGCGCTGCAAAGGATGAGATGATCATTCCCACCAGGATAAACAGGAAGGCCAGATGAATACCCATGACGGCAGGACGCTTCATGATGCGCTTCTTAACCAAGGCGGCAATAGCCAGTATGGCCAGCAGTACCCACAGTCCTGCAAACCACCACGAATGATATACATGTTCAATGGCATGGGCTGCGCCGTAGAGACGTTGCACCATGGTGCCGGCAGCCATAGCCAGCACCACGGAAACAACTATTATAAGCGTGGACAGCTTCTTCATATCGACTCTATGAATTTCACCACGGCGTCGCGGTCCGATTTGTTGAGCTTGCGGAACTTCTCCACCGTCCAGCGGGCATCGGAGTCGGCGGCGCCATGCCACATGATGGCTTCAAGGGTATTTCGGGCACGGCAGTCATGAAGTCTGTCGGATGCTCCAGTGCAGATCATGCTGAGGCCTCTGCCCCACAGAGGGGTTGTGCGACACCATCCTGTGCGGATATCGTTCTTCATGCAGAGCTTGTGCTGAACGAAGTCGCTGTAGGGCCATATCTTCTGGTTGGGATAGCGAGGCAGACGAGGGTCACCGTCGGCAAAGAATCCTGTAGGATCGGTAAAACGGTCAGCTCCAGTTGTCCAGGAGGGGCGGTGACAGGTGGCACAGCCGATCTCGCGGAACACCTGACGGCCACGCTGCACGGTGATGTCGCTGAGATTGCGGGCTGCAGGAACAGCCAATCCGCGATGCCATACCATGAAGTTGACGTAGTCCTCATCGCTCATCTCCACTGGCAGTTCGGTAGAGGTGAGATAGTTGTAGATATCCTGTTCTACGTTGCCCGTTTTGTTCCATTCGGGGAAATAGGCATAAAACTGTTCTTGTACCTCTGGATCGCGCGATGCCACGGTGGCGTAGGCGGTGGTCATATAGTGTGCACGCTTGTTGCTACGGGTTACATTGGTGATGTTCCAGATGGCGTTGCTGCCAGGGGCATCCTGAAGAGGACCGCGGGAGAGGGCATAGGTGTAGCGGAGTGGATGACCGGTATTACCGTAGGTCTTGACCCACTCGCCGTTGGCAAAGATGGCAGGATTGATGCGTGCACCCTCCATTTCCTCCTTGACATACTGGGCCTTGAGAGAGTCGTCGTCGATGGCATCGATAAGGCCAACGCCATACACACCTATGGTAGATTCCAGACGAACCCTGACATTGCTGTAAGGGATATTCTGTCCGCCCACTTGCAGGGGTACATAGTAGGCCTGCTCAGGGATGGTTACCTCAGGATAGATCAGGTCATATTGCTCACCGTCAGGAAATCTGTTGCCCCATTCGTCGGTGTAGGGCAGCCAGGATATCTGTATCTGCGATTCGTCGATAGGAGCTTTGAAGGGGGCTACAGCCTTGGTTTGAGGCATACCTGTGAGGCTGGAAAGATAGGTGTCGTTCTGGTCCGTAACCACCAGCAGATAGCCGTTGCCCCAGTCGTCGGCGCTGTAACGTTCCATGCGCTTTCCATGGCCGTAGCCAGGATGACAGGCCACACAGCTGGAGCGGATGTAGAGAGGACCTAGGCCGTTGAAGGGAGCATTGTTCTGGGTGATGGTGCGTTCGAAGAAATACTCGCCGTATTTGAACTGACTCACCATGCCTGCGTTGGCTACGGCAGGCGAGGGATCCTGATAGGCAGAGGCAGAGAAATTAAAGGTAGTGCCTAAACGACCACCTGCGTATGTCTCTTCGTCAATCCAGCCGGGAGTGGGATTTTCCTCCTCCCTGACACAGGAACAGAGCAGCATCATGGCTGCGGCTATCATGTATATATATTTATTTGTATTCATTTTATGTAATGGAATTAATTATTGCGAAGTGAAGTGATGCCCATGCTGAGAGCCTCGTCCAGCTGCTGGCAGGCATTGATGGCCTCCAGACAGGAAGCGTCGGTGTAGTTGAGCACAAAGGGGGCTTTCATCTGTCTGATCTTGCCAAGGGCATTCTCAATAGCATGGGTGATGCGGGCGTCTACGTCAGCATCTATCTCAGCCATTAGGGCATGCAGAGAGTGGCTGTTGTTACGCTGGCCCTCTATGCCACCCATGTAGGCGTTCTGGATGCTGATGATGTTGTCATAGAAATCCTCGATCGACTTCTGGCTGTAGGGCGATTCGATATAGTGGGGGTCCTCGCCATTGTAAGGTTTGCCAATCTTGCTGGTGCCCACCTCGTCAGCGATGGTTGCACAGCCGTCCAGGATAGCCATCATCGCACCAGTGCGACTGCTATAGGTGCTGCCAGCCTTACCTGCCATGGTGAAGTTGTCACCATAGCTGTTGCCACCATTGATGGTGGTGTTCAGCTCCAGTGCCTCAACCTTCTCGCGATGTGCAGCAGGAGCCTTGTCTCCCATCCAGCTTACCTCCAGCTGAAAGCAGCTGTTGCGCAAGTCGCCAGCCACAGCGACTGCATAGATCATGTGCAGGTCGCTGATGAGGGAAGCCGATTTGGCATGGCCATCCTCAAACAGGATATACTCAATGCCGTGAAATCCTAGCAGCGAGTTGCCCAGATAGCTGCCTGCATACTCGTCGCCATCCTCACCGCTCATGGCATTGATCTGAGCCGTGTTGCTCATCAGGGTGTTGAACCCATCCTCGTCGAGCGGCCACGAGTCGATGTGGGGGTCGATGCCGAAATCGCTGGCAGCCCCATAGAGGAATGCTTCGCTCTTCTCCCACCAGGCACGTGCCTCGAGGAAGGTGGCACAGGCGGCCTGTACGTTAGCGTCGGTACGCGAGGTTTGAAGGCGTCGGAGATCCTCCACCAGCCGCTCGCTGGCTTCTGCCAATGCCCCATAGGTGGGAGCAATTACATGGTTGACATACTGCTCTGCTACCGCCTGCATGGCAGCATCGTTGGTGTCTTCTGCTTCGTCACGTTCGCAGGAGCTCATCAAGCCCCACATGGCAATTGTCAGGACTAAAAATAGTGTCTTTTTCATGGTTGATATTATTTTACGTTTGATAATTTTCGATTATTAGTGATGTTAAAAAATAAGGTGATACGATTCTATTTTAGATACTGTAGGGGAGAGTCGGTCATTCTAGTTCGATTTGAGAAACCTGCATAGGTTACACCCAACGCCACCCAAGGTTCGCTGTTATACTGTTTCTGCAGTTGGCGCATTCCTACCTCAGCCTTGAGTATAACCTCTTTCACTGGACGGTAGTTTGCACCCACGCTCCAACACATCCGTTTTGCCCATCCGTATTCCGTGAGGCCAGCCACTGGGATATAGCTGTCATAGTAGTCGCAACGTGCAAAGGTGACAAACTGCTTATCAGACGATGGATTAATCCAGTTCCAACCCAGCTCCAAGGCGGCATCCACAGCCTCTTCGCCCACCAGCGTGTGAGGATAGGGCGACTGACTGCTGTTGGAGAGGGTGGAGTTGTAGGCCGACACTTTGGCGGCATCGTTCAAATGACCGTAATCTAAGTTGCCACGAGCAGTGAAGCGACCTTTCTCTATGCTGAAATCTATCGATCCAAATAGCATCAGGGCCTTCACATTAGAATACTTGTTGGAGAACTCGTCGGTGACAATATCGTTATTGAACGTGTTGCCCACAAAACCACTTACACCTATCCTCACGCCTTGGGTTACATAGTAATCCATCCTGGAGGCCAGGGCTAACTTGTTGGCAACAGTGAACTCGTAGGGAGAGGCCGAAGCCCCGCCAGCCCAGTTGCTTACACTGAAGAGAGTGGAGTTGAGTGAAGGGATGAGCCATACTCCATAGCGCCAGGCGCCAATCCTGCCCCACACACTCACGCCTGTAGCATGCCAGGTGCAAGGCAATATAGTAGCTTCTCCCTCAGGACGGTACACGCCGAAATATTGCGAAGGAAGATGAGCTGCATTGGTAGCACCCACAGGCACCACGTCGTGCCCCATACGAAGGTTCAGGCCCCGCCCCCAGCTTTTCTGAATCCAGAACTGCTCCAGGGCTACCTCGCCACCACGCTCTATCTCCTTTTCGTATTCACCTGTCTCCTCGCTTTCGAGCTCTACCGCACATTCTGTTCCTCCGTGTTCAAACTCAATCTCTGAACCCATGGTCCAGCCATGTCCGAAATCATAGCCCATCATTATCACCATGTGGGGAATATCCACCTGGCTATGTCCGCGAGAGTCGGCATATCGGTCGGCAAAAGAGTAGCGGAACACATTGTCGCTATACATGTGACGGCTATAAACCGCTTCGCCATATCCTCCGATAGTAAAATGTGAAGAAGGAATTCGTCGTAGCGTATCCTCGTTTTGTTGGGCATTGGCGCTGATAGCTAGTAGCAAGAATGCAATATAAAGTATGGTTATTCTTAATTTCATAATAAAATAGTGATTTCAGATTGGTGATGATGCGATATGTTTTTTTTGGGGGGTATCGCTAATGAAGAACTACTTCGCTAGCGACTCAAAGTTCACCAGACCGTTTGCAATGGCGTAGATGGTGAGGCCTGCCGAA
>JAKSMS010000014.1 GCA_024400415.1 Bacteroidales bacterium
CAGTATCCAACTTCGAGACCTTCCAGGCCAACCGCATGAAGCTCCGCTTCAAGGACGCCGACGGCAAGATGAAGCTCGCCCACACCCTCAACGGCTCGGCCCTTGCCCTGCCACGCATCGTGGCCGCCCTGCTCGAGAACAACCAGACCCCCGAAGGCATCATCATGCCCGAGTGCCTGCGCCCATACCTCGGTTTCGACAAGATCGACTAATCCGTCGCCCACCCGCGCGACACATGATACAAGGCGGTTCCTAATGGGGACCGCCTTTGCTTTTCATCATGTCGGCAGAATCAGAATCTTTCGGCAGTCATGCTGGGCATGCTAGCCAAGCAGTTTTTTATTGAGCCGCCTCAGGGCTGTGCATTGTGTGCGGTTTCTCCGAGGCTATTTATCGGAGTTGATACGGAGATAACACGGAGATTGTCGCCGGTTAGGCCGCAGTTAGGCCGCTTGGCCTTCTGGTGCAGTTGGTGCAGGGATTGTTTTTGGAAACGGAAGAATTGTCTTGCGGGATTTGTCGTGCGTATGATGGTGTCTGTCGGTAATTGATGTGGATAAGAAAAAGGCGGCTCCGAATGGTGCCGCCTTGGGATATGTTGTGCGTGTGTTTCGATTAGAAGTGGAATCCGATGCGGAGGTTGAGGCTGCCGAGGCTGCGGAGCTCGTTGGTGGAGCCGAGGTCGGGGAGGTTTGCCTGCTTCTTGTAGTTGATGGTGTGCTTTCCAAGTCCGTAGTAGTGGATGCCTACGCTGAAGTGGTTGCCGAAATAGGATCCTACGCCTACCTGCCAGGCGAGTGCGCCGCCGGTCTTGTATTTGGCGTATGGGTCGAGGGTGCCCTTCTTGCCCTCTGGGGTGATGAAGAAGGCGTCGTAGCCTACGCCGAACTCGCCAAAAGCGGTGATGATGTCGGTGATGCCGTAGCGGTAGTTAACGCCTATGAGGATAGGGATGTTGAAATAGTTGGGAATCTTGTATCCGAGGGTGGCTGACTGGTCGCGATACTTGCTGGAGGTCTGGTTCCAGAGGAGGTCGGCGCTAAGGAATGGGGTTACCTCGCCGTAGCCGATGTCGAACACGAAGCCTGCACGATAGCCGAGGCCGAAGCCGATGGTGGTTTCCTTGGCGATATTCTCCTTGCCGAAGACGGTAGGCATAGGGGTGGTGTTGAGCTTCTGGTGGAACTGGCCGAGGGGCATGCCTGCGTTGAGAAAAACGCTCTGTTCGAGCTGGGCATTAGCGCTCTGCGCGGTGAAAAGCAGAGCTGCTGCTACTGCTAATGATTTGAATATGTTAGTCTTTTTCATAGTGTTGGTTTTTCTGTTGGAATTGCAAAAATAAACATAAAATTTGTTCTTTACAAGTTTTTTCAATATTTTTTCGTACATTTGCATATTATTTATAAAATGAATAAAACAATTAATATTTTGAAAGCAAATAAGTTATTCTCGGTTGTGGTGCTTGGAGCATCGCTTTTTGCAGGCCTTTTTGCGAAGGCTCAGTCTGACAGCAAACCTACTTTCAACGAATTCAAGCTCGAAACCCGTGCCGATTTTCAGTGTACAGACGGCAATGGTGGCGAGGCTGGCTTCTACGGCCGCTACCTCACCCTGCATCTGGGCGGCAACCTCACCGACAAGCTGAGCTACTATTATCGTCAGCAGCTCAAGGCCAATGCCGGCGGCATCAAGTTCTACGACAATACCGACTTCCTGTGGATCAACTACGACTTCAATAAGAACTGGGCCGTACGCCTGGGTAAGGATGCCCTGATGGTGGGCGGATTTGAGTACGACGCTCGTCCTATCGACGTGATGTACTCCAGCTACTATTGGGACAATTACTACTGCTTCCAGATGGCCGCTACCGGATTTTGGAAGAGCAACGACGGCAACCACAAGGTGGCTTTCCAGTTCGGCACCTCGCCCTACTCCTTTACCGGCAGCCCCTACGGCGAGAACAACCGCTTCAGCTACAACCTGATGTGGATGGGCAGCCTTGGCAAGCATGTGAGCACGCTGTGGTCGGTAAATGCCTTCCAGTATACCGACAATGAGTATATGGGCAATATTGCTCTCGGTACCAAGCTGACCTACGACAAGTGGGAGGGCTACATCGACCTGATTCATCGCGACCCCTATATGAACTTCTCGGTGACCGACTTCTCCATCGTGAGCCGCATCGACTGGAAGCCGATGGATGGGTTGAAGGTGTTCTTCAAGGGCGCTTATGAGTACAACGACGATATGCTTGGCGACCCCTCCAATCCATATCTCGCACCTGGTCTGGTCCGCGACATCATGTCGGTGCCCAATTCAAGCCTCTGCTACTATGGTCTTGGTGCCGAGTATCGTCCAGAGTTCTGCCGCGACCTCAGATTCCACCTCTTTGTGGCCAGGTTCGACCGCGACTACTTCGACAATACTCCCGATCGCAGCGACCTGATGTTGAACTTGGGTATGAGCTGGCAGGTGAACTTCCTCAAGTATATGAACAAATAATACTGACATAATATGGGTAAGAAGAAAATGAACAAGGGCCTCGAAACTGCCATTTTCCTGGTGGTGTTTCTGGCATTCTTTGTGGGACTCTCCGTTCCGATGGGAGTCCAGAATATGTTTGGCACCTTTATGCAGACGGCCTATCACCTGCTGCTCGAGACGGTGCTGTATATCTGCGCTATCTGTGTGATGACAGGTGCCATCTCCAAACTCTTTGTGGAGTTTGGCGTGGTGACGTTGTTGGAAAAAATCCTGCGTCCGCTGATGAAGCCTATCTTCAACCTGCCAGGCGTGGCCTCGCTAGGCGCTGTGATGACCTTCCTCAGCGACAATCCAGCCATCATCACCCTGAGCAAGGACAAGAGCTTTGCACGCTATTTTAAGAAATATCAGATGGTGTCGCTTACCAACTTTGGTACCGCCTTCGGCATGGGCCTAGTAGTGGTGTGTGTGATGGTGAGCTACGGCTTCGGCAAAGGCGCCTTGGTAGGCGTGTTTGGCGCTGTGTGCGGCTGCATCATCTCTACCCGCCTGATGCAGCGTTTCACCCTCAAGGCCTTCCCTGAGATGGACAGCCCGGCCCTCACTGCTGAGGAAATCGCTGCCCTCGACCGTTTGGACAGCCAGCAGAGCGATATCGCCAGCCTCGATGCCGAGCTCGATCCTGATACTGCTGCAGTAGTGGCAGAGGAGAAGCCTAGCGGATTTATGCGCGTGCTCAATGCCATCCTCGACGGCGGCATGGACGGTGTGGCCATCGGCAAGGCCATCATCCCTGGCGTGCTGGTGATCAGCACCTTGGTGATGATGCTGACCTTTGGTCCGGCCGACAAGGCTGCAGGCTATACTGGCGTGGCTTACGAAGGTGTGCCAGTGATTCCATGGATTGCCGACAAGATCGACTTCCTTTTCCGCTGGCTGTTCGGATTTACCGCTCCTGAACTTATCGCCTTCCCAATCACCGCTCTTGGCGCTGTAGGAGCAGCACTGGGTCTGGTGCCAGGCTTTATCCAGGCCGGTATTCTCGACAACAACGCTATCGCAGTATTTACCGCTATGGGCATGTGTTGGAGCGGCTACCTCAGCACTCATACAGCCATGCTCGACTCCATGGGCTATCGCAAGCTCATCAGCAAGGCTATCGGTGCCCACACCATCGCAGGTCTCTGCGCTGGCGTGATTGCACACTTCACCTATGTATTATTAGCAATGATTTTCTAATATGAAACCAGTTGTAAGCATCATTATGGGCAGCACCAGCGACCTTCCGGTCATGGAGAAAGCCTGCCAGTTTTTTGAGGAGATGGAGATTCCTTTTGAGGTGAACGCCCTCTCCGCCCACCGTACCCCAGCAGAGGTGTCGGATTTTGCCCGCAACGCCAAAGGTCGCGGCATCAAAGTGATCATCGCCGGTGCCGGCATGGCCGCTGCACTGCCGGGCGTGATAGCAGCAGAGACTCCGCTGCCAGTAATCGGCGTGCCTATCAAGGGTTCTGTGCTCGAGGGTATGGATGCTACCTTGGCAATCCTGCAGATGCCTCCGGGAATCCCTGTGGCCACCGTGGCCATCAATGGCGCGATGAATGCAGCCATACTGGCCATGCAGATGATGGCACTTGGCGATGAAGTTATGATGCAGAAACTCGAAACCTACAAGGCTGGCCTGAAGAAGAAGATAGTGAAAGCCAACGAGGATCTCGCTAAGCTGGAATATAAATATAAGGTATAAAGAACATATTATAATATTTATATTATGATCACAATCGGCATTACTGGCACTCTAGGTGCAGGCAAAGGAACGATAGTTGACTACCTGATAGAAAAAAAAGGATATGTTCACTATTCGGTGCGAGCCTATCTGACTGAGGAAATCAAGAGAAGAGGTCTGGAGGTGAATCGTGATACCATGACGATGGTGGGCAACGACTTGCGTGCCACCCATTCTCCCTCTTATATTGTGGAGCAGCTTTATGAGAAGGCCCAGGCCAGCGGCAAGAACTGCATCATAGAGAGCGTGCGCACTCCAGGAGAAGTGGCTGCCCTCAGAGGCAAGCCGAACTTCTACCTTTTTGCTATTGATGCTGATCCTAAGGTAAGATATGAGCGCATTGTGATCAGAGGTTCGGAAACGGACCATGTTTCGTTTGAGACCTTTATTGCCAACGAGCAGCGTGAGATGACCTCAGATGATCCTAACAAGCAGAACCTGAAGGTGTGCATTGATCAGGCTGACTACTGCTTTGACAACGGCGGATCGATAGAGGAACTCCGCAATAAGGTAGAGGAAGTGCTGCAGCAGATTTCCTATCGTCGCCCAAGCTGGGACGAATACTTCATGGAGCTGGCCAACACAGCCTCGAAGCGTGCCACCTGCGACAGAGGCCGCAGCGGATGTGTGATCGTGAAGGACAAGCAGTTGCTGGTGACCGGCTATGTGGGTTCTCCAGCAGGACTGCCACATTGTGACGAAGTGGGACACCTGTTTCGCAAGACCATCGAAGAGGACGGCCGCATCACCAACCATTGCGTGCGCACGGTGCATGCCGAGCAGAATGCAATCTGCCAAGCTGCCCGCAGGGGCATTTCCTTGGAGGGCGCAACGCTGTATTGCCGGATGACGCCTTGCCGTACTTGCGCTATGCTGATTATCAACTGCGGTATCAAGCGGGTGGTGTGCGAGAAGAAGTATCACGCCGGAGCAGAAAGCGAAGAAATGCTGCGCCAGGCAGGCGTGAAGCTGGAGTTTTTCTCAGAAGAGGTGCTCAAGTATGAGAATCAAAGTTGTTGAGGCATAGCTTGTTTCGACTGACGGAGAAAAATTGTTGGCGGCTTTTGGGCTCCAAATCGTAAATTATTCGTAATTTTGCAAAATCAATTAACCTAAAAACTATAGTAAAATGGCTTACAGAATCGATCCTGACAAGTGCGCTGCATGCGGTACTTGCATCAATGAATGCCCTGTAGGAGCAATCTCCGAAGGCGATGTTTATTCAATCAATCCTGACGAGTGCGCCAGCTGCGGTACCTGCGCTAGCGTATGCCCAATGGGTGCTATCTCAGAGGAATAATCCTATCTTGATAAAAGATTGGTCGAAAGGCTGCTTCTATAGAAGCGGCCTTTTGTATTAGTTGGGCAATAATTAAGAACAAACGACGTTATTATTAGGTGTTGAAATTATTGTCAATATTGCTTATTACGGAGGTTCTCTTCAATCCTATTTCGGATGGGGCAGATTATGTGGAACTCTATAATAATACCGATGACACCATCGCATTGAGTGACTATTACTTGGCCAAGATGACTGATGGGATAGTGTCGAAGCTGTATCCGATGGGTCTGGATCATAAGGTCGCACCGCATGACTATGTGGTGCTGACGACTGATGCGGCGGATATCTTGTCGACTTTCTGTGTGCGTTATCCATCGAAACTGGTGGAGATGAAGAGCATGCCTTCTTACCCCAATGCGGCAGGTTCGGTTGTGTTGGTGGATAAGGATACGCTCGTAGTGGACAGATTCGACTATTCGGAGTCAATGCATAGCCGTCTAATCCGCAATGCGGAAGGCGTATCGCTGGAACGACGGTCCCTTACAGCTGCAACAGATGATAGGTCTAACTGGTATTCGGCCGCCTCTACGACTTCTTGTGATGGTCGGCCGGGACGTGGCACGCCTACGTCGGCTAATTCCCAATCTAAAGAATTCCTTTTCGAGGAGGATGACTTTGTAGTAGAGCCGTCGATCTTCTCGCCAGATGGAGACGGATATAATGACTTGATGGATGTATCGTATCAGATGTCGGTGGATGGCCTTTCGGCAGATGTGGCGATATATGATTCCCAAGGCCGAAAAGTGCGCCAGTTGTTGAGGGGCGGACTGTTGGGCTATCAAGGAGTACTAACTTGGGATGGACTAGATGATAATGGGCGTATATGCCACAGAGGAATCTATACCATCGTAATAGTGGCAATAAATCTCAGCGGCGTAAAACAAATTTCAAAAAAAGCCGTTACTTTAGTAGTAAAATAAGATTAACATAAACATTATATACAATGAACAAAGCATTCGAAAACCTCCAGCCAGAGTCCATCTGGCGCAACTTTAGCGAGGTGATGGCAATCCCTCGTCCATCTAAACACGAAGAACTCATTTCTGCATATCTCGAGAAGTGGGGTAAAGAGCATGGTCTTGAAACCCTCCGTGACGAATTGGGCAACATCCTGATTCGCAAGCCTGCCACTAAGGGCTACGAAAACGCTCCTAGCGTTTGTCTTCAGGCTCATATGGACATGGTATGTGAGAAGAATAGCGACAAGCAGTTCGACTTCTATAAGGATCCTATTCAGCCTGTGCTGAATGGCGAATGGTTAGGTGCTGATGGTACTACCCTTGGTGCTGATGACGGTATTGGCGTGGCTACTGGCATGGCTATTCTTGAAGCCAACGATATTGAGCATGGTCCACTGGAGTGCCTCTTCACTATCGACGAGGAAACTGGTTTGACAGGTGCCTTCGGTTTGCGCAATGATTGGCTGCAGAGCCGTATCCTCCTCAACCTCGATTCTGAGGACGAAGGAGAGATGTTTATCGGTTGTGCCGGCGGTGTGGATACCCTGGCCGATCTCGATTACAAGCATGTGCCAGTTGAGGCAGATACAAAGGCTTATCAGATAAAGGTATTTGGTTTGAAGGGCGGCCATAGTGGCGATGATATCAACAAGGGCTTGGCCTGCGCTAATAAACTGATCACCCGCGTGCTGTGGAAGGCTCAGTATCAGCTGGGTCTGAGACTGGCAAAGATTGACGGCGGCAACCTCCGCAATGCTATTGCTCGCGAAGCTATGGCTATCGTGACTGTTCCCTCGGCCAAGGCTGCAGAACTGGAAAACATGGTGAAGCAGGCTTGCGTAAAGATGCAGTTTGAATTCCGTAGTACTGAACCGGGTCTGAATATGTCTATTGAGGCTGCAGAGATGCCTGCTGTCCTTATTGACGCCAAGAGTCAGGAAAATCTGATCAATGGCCTTTATGCATGCGCTCACGGCGTGTTGGCCATGAGTCGTGAGATCCCTAATTTTGTAGAGACTTCTACCAATCTGGCTTCAGTGAAGATGGACGACAAGAAGATCTACATCACTACCAGTCAGCGTAGCTCTGTTGAAAGCGCAAAGGAGGCTGCTGCCCAGAAGATTGAGGCAACATTCCGTCTGATGGGCTGCAATGTTGAACATAGTGATGGCTATCCAGGATGGACCCCTAATCCAGATAGCAAAGTGCTGAAGGTAGCAGTGGAGACTTACAAGCAGCTCTTTGGTCATGAACCAGTGGTTCGCGCCATCCATGCTGGCCTTGAGTGCGGCCTGATTGGCGAGAAGTACGAAGGCATGGACATGATTTCCTATGGACCAACGCTCCGTGGCGTACATAGTCCTGACGAACGCATCGAGATTAAGACCGTGAAGATGTTCTGGGATCATACCCTCGCAATCCTCAAGGCACTCAAATAGTGAATAGATAGTTAAGAAAGGCACTTCCTTTTGGGTGTGCCTTTTTTTTGTTTATGGTTACCTCTAAAAATTGCTTTCAGGAGATTTCTGTTCTATTTGAGATAGATTCAGCTGATGAGCGAAGGCGCATAGCGGGCTATGCAACTGAGTGAAACAGTTGAAGATATCCAAATAGGGCAGAAATATCGAAAAGTTTTTTTTAATTCCATTTTTCATGTAAAACGGGAATTTTTAGAGGTTACCTTATGGTATAAAAGTAGCGCTCCCCGAAGAGAGCGCTAACTATACACTATAATCAATACTCTTTATACTATTTAAAGTATTCTACGCCGCTTTCGAAGATGCGCTGATCCTGATCGCCGTAGATGTTGAGGTAGGTGCCGTCGCTGCGGCGTTCGCTGTGTGCCATCTTTCCGAGCACGCGTCCGTCTGGACTGGTGATGCCCTCGATGGCCATATAGCTGCCGTTCATGTTGAAGTCGTCGTCCATGGTGATACGGCCTTGGAGGTCGACGTACTGGGTGGCAACCTGTCCGTTAGCGAAGAGCTTATCGATCCACTCCTTAGGGGAGACAAAGCGGCCCTCGCCATGAGAGATTGGCACCACGTAGTCTTTGCCGAGTTCTGCACCGCGCATCCATGGGCTGAGGTTGCTGACTACCTTGGTGTAGGCAATCTTGCTCTGGTGGCGACCAATGGTGTTGAAGGTAAGGGTAGGAGAGTCGGCACCCTGCTCACGAATTTCGCCATAAGGAACGAGTCCGAGTTTCACGAGTGCCTGGAATCCGTTGCAGATACCGATCATCAGTCCGTCACGCTGCTGAAGCATGTTCATCACTTCGTTGCCAATCATTGGATTGCGGAATACGCTGGTGATGAATTTTGCGCTGCCTTCTGGCTCGTCGCCTGCTGAGAATCCACCAGGAATCATCACAATCTGGCTTCGTTTGATGGCCTGAGTGAATGCCTCTACGCTTTCGCGGATCTGCTGACCGTTCTGGTTGCGGAACACGATGGTTTCTACCTCTGCGCCTGCGCGGAGGAATGCGCGTTGGGAGTCATATTCGCAGTTGGTGCCAGGAAATGCGGGAATAAATACGTGTGGCTTGGCAACCTTGTTCTTGCAGATGTGGATGCTGTCGTAGCTCTTGAGGTTGGCCTCGATGGTCTTCCCGGCCTCTTTCTTGGCGCGTGTTGGGAAGACATCTTCCAGGGTGCGGGTCCATGCGCTGATGGCTTCGTCCATGCTGATTTCAACACCGCCGTAGATGAATTTATCTTCAGCGATAGTTTCGCCAACAACCTTGCAGCGGAAGTCGAGGTCGTCAATATTGTCAACCTCGGCCAGGATGTATCCGTAGTTCTTGCGGGTGAGGTCTTCGAGAGCAAGATCATCACAAAGTTTCACGCCGATGCGGTTACCAAAGGACATCTTGCTGACTGCCTCTATGAGACCGCCGAAACCGATGGTGTAGGTCGCGAAGACCTTCTTATCCTTGATGCTTTCTCTCAATCCGGTGTATTGTCCGATAAGGTCGTTATAGTCGGGCATGCCATATTTGTCGCGCTTGATGTTGAGCAGCGCCAGCTTGCGGCCAGCCTTCTTGAGCTCAGGAGTAACGATATTGTGGATGTCGTCTACGGCCACTGCAAAACTGCACAGGGTAGGAGGAACGTCTATATCGTTGAAGGTGCCGCTCATGGAATCTTTTCCACCGATAGATGGCAGTCGCAGTCCCATCTGTGCGCTATAAGCTCCCATCAGGGCAGTGAATGGCTGTCCCCAGCGGTAAGGGTCTTTGCCGAGTTTCTTGAAGTATTCCTGGAAGGTGAGTCGGATCTTGCTGACGTCGCCGCCTGCAGCAGCAATTTTTGCAACAGAGTCAATCACAGCATATACTGCGCCGTGGAATGGACTCCAGGACGAGAGGTATGGGTCGTAGCCGTAGCTCATGATGGTCACGGTGTCGCACTTCCCGGTCAGCAAAGGCAGTTTGCCGATCATGCTTTGGGTTGGGGTTAGCTGGGTCTTGCCGCCATAGGGCATCACCACGCTGCCTGCGCCGATGGAACTGTCGAACATTTCAACCAGTCCCTTCTGTGAGCATACGTTGAGGTTTGAGAGTGTCTGCAGCCAGTGTTGTTTGATATCTCGGCCACAAGTGCCGCAGGCTGCAGAGCTCTCAAAGTAGTTTTCTTTCTCGTTGGGGAGCTCCACCTTCACGCTAGTCTCCTGATGAGCGCCATTGGTGTCGATGAATCGGCGGCTGAGGTTTACAACCTCTTTGCCTCTCCAGCTGATCACCATTCGTGGCTCGGCGGTAACGGTGGCCACCACTACGGCCTCGAGGTTCTCTTCGTCGGCATAGCGTAGCATGGCATCAACGTCCTTGGGATCTACCACTACGGCCATACGCTCTTGGCTCTCGGAGATGGAGAGCTCGGTGCCGTCGAGGCCGGCATACTTCTTAGGCACGCGGTCTAGGTTGATCTGCAGTCCGTCGGCAAGTTCTCCGATGGCTACGCTCACTCCGCCAGCGCCGAAGTCGTTGCATTTCTTGATCAGGCTCGAAACTTCTTCTCTGCGGAAGAGTCTCTGTATTTTGCGTTCGGTTGGGGCGTTGCCCTTCTGCACCTCGGCGCCGCAAGTGGTCAGAGATGCAGTGGTGTGTGCCTTCGATGATCCGGTAGCGCCGCCGCAGCCGTCGCGTCCGGTACGTCCGCCAAGCAGTATGATGATGTCGCCTGGGTCGCTGGTCATGCGCTTCACCTGGCGGCGAGGAGCTGCTGCGATAACGGCACCAATCTCCATGCGCTTGGCCACGTAGTTGGGATGGTAGATTTCATTCACCAATCCGGTTGCCAGGCCGATCTGGTTGCCATAGCTGCTATAGCCGTGGGCTGCAGTGGTCACAATCTTGCGCTGAGGCAGCTTGCCTTCGATGGTCTCGTTGAGGGGGCGGGTAGGATCGGCGGCGCCGGTCACGCGCATGGCCTGGTATACATAGGTACGTCCGCTAAGCGGGTCTCGGATGCATCCGCCAAGGCAGGTGGCTGCTCCTCCGAATGGTTCGATTTCAGTAGGGTGGTTGTGGGTCTCGTTCTTGAAGTTCACCAGCCATTCTTCCTCTTTACCGTCGATCACTACAGGCACTACGATTGAGCAGGCGTTGATCTCGTCGCTGATTTCTTGGTCTTCTAGCAGACCCATCTTGCGGATACGCTTGGCTGCCAGGGTGCCCATGTCCATCAGGCACACGTATTTGTCGTTGCGGTCTTTGTATTGGTCTTTGTGGTCGCGCAGGTACTGCTCGAAAGCGCCTTCGATCAGTGGACGATAGTATCCCTCGTCGAAGGTGATGTCTTTCAGCTCGGTGGCGAAGGTGGTGTGGCGGCAGTGGTCGCTCCAATAGGTGTCGAGCACGCGGATCTCGGTGATGCTCGGGTCGCGTTTCTCCTCGTCGTGGAAATAGCGCTGTATGTGCTCCATGTCGCGCAGGGTCATGGCGAGGCCAAGGCTGTTGTAGAGTTTCTCCAGTTCGGTAGCATTCAGGTCCTTGAAGCCTTCGAGGATGGCCACGTCGGCAGGTTCCTCAAAGTGGTCTTCCAGGGTTTCTGGCTTGGTGTCTTCTGCCACGCGGCTGTCCACGGGGTTCACGCAATGTTTCACGATGGCCTGCTTCTGGTCGTCGGTCAGCTTGCCGCTGATCACGTAGGTGGTAGCGGATTTGATGATGGGCTCTTCGGCGTCGTTGAGCAGTTTCACGCATTGCTCGGCGCTGTCGGCACGCTGGTCGAACTGGCCAGGCAGATATTCTACTGAGAAGCAGAAGTCTTGGGCACCTTTCACATAGTTCTCCTCGTAAACATCGTCTACAGGAGGCTCTGAGAATACGGTGTTCTTGGCTTTCTGGTAGGTTTCGTCTGAGATGTTCTCGATGTCGTAGCGAATCAGCACGCGTACGTTCTCGGCTTGAATGCCGAGGTAGCTTGACATCTCTTCAAGCAGCTCTTTTGCCTTTACGGCATAGTCGGCTCTTTTTTCGACGTAGATACGTCTTACACCTTTGGTCATATAATTATAGTTTTTTTTATTTTACTTCAACTTATGGTTAGTTTCGCCTGTATCCTTCATCGGATTTGTTGAACAGTTCGGGGTACTTGGCGTTAGCATCTTGATACAGCTTCATGATCTCTATCATGTCGGAATTGAAGTCGCCGGTAGGGTAGAACATCTTCTTGATGGTGGCCGTCTTGCTCTTGTAGTCGAGGGTGCTCAAGGCTATGGGCACATGGGCTTGAGTGGCTATTTCGTAGAATCCGCGCTTCCATCTCTTTACGGGCTTTCTAGTCCCCTCAGGGGTCACCACTATGGTAAGGTTCTCTTCTTGCTCAAATAGCTCTACGGCCTTACTTACCAAGTGGTTATTCTTGTTGCCGCGATCTATACATACCACGCCGGCCCACCTCAAGATGGGGTCGGTAAACCAATTCGAGAAACTGTCTTTCATGAATATTTTGGCGTTGAGGCCAATCTTCCACACGCTGGCAGCGCCTACAAAGAAGTCGTCGATGCAGGTGTGTGGAGCCATGATAATCACGCATCGTTTCAGTTCTGGCCATTCTTCAACCGTAGGGAGGTTGAATTTCCAGCCAAAGCATCTAACGAGGAATATCCAGAGTTTCTTCATGAGGCGAATACGTTTATTTCGATTTGCAAAGATACGACTTTTTTTATTAATATTGGCATGGATTTATAATAAGTAATTAACAACTTATCTTTCGTTATTCGTTATTATCTGTAATTCAGTTTGATGCATATTGATTGTGGTTGATAAATCTTTTTTATTGTGATTTAATGCGCTGCTTGAGAGAAATTCCAATTTCATTTCTATTATTTTGAGCGTTTTCGTTGATGATAGAGGCTTTTTGTAATGTTAAAAAATACACTCATTTTTAATCGAATGATTTATTACAATATATTGGTATTGTGTATTTTTTTTATTCTCTAAGTGTATTATTTCTATGTCGGAATAGTAAAGTCTTTTGCTTGTTATGACAATTTATGCTATATTTGCACTCAAAATATCAATAATAACTATGAATAAAACAAAATTACGCTATCAATCGCCAAAACTAAAGATTGTAGATTTTAAAGTTGAAGTAGGTTTTGCTGGCAGCAACGAATCTCTCACAACCTCCACATTTGACTGGGGCGGAGGCACTTCCTCCTCGAACGACGACCCTTTGGCCCGCCAAGTCTTTGGACGCCTTCGCGGTGATGGCTCGGATCCTTCTGTTTCATCTAAAGATATTTGGTAAGCTATGAAAAAGTTGATATTTGTTTCCCTCTTGGGCCTGATTGCCATGGCTTCCTGCAACAAGATTGATGATAACTTTCCTGCTCAAGTTGAGCTTGTCCCCATGGTGTTTAATGCCACTACGGCTGATTCTGACGTTTCTCAGAAGACTTCTCTCAGCGGTAATGCTGTGCTTTGGCAGTCTGGTGATGCTATCGGAGTTGTCTCGGGAGGGGCGCTCAGTCGTCTTGAGATCAGTGGGGGAGTGGGTACTGCTTCTGCATCTTTCAGCGGTCTCGCTGGCGCCACGGCTCCTTACTATGCATTTTATCCGTATCAAGAAGGAGTGACGCTGGAAGATGGCGTTTTGAAAAATATAAATCTTCCTCGACGTCAAATTGCTACGCTAGGTGGTTTCGACCCTCGCTGCAACATCATGGTAGCGGCCTCGAATACCACGGATTTGACCTTTCGTCAGGTGTGTTCCTATATCAAGGTGACTACCGATTTCCCTTGCAAGCATATCACTTTTAAGAGCACCTACAATGGCGTACCTCTCGTGGGCAAGTGCAATGCTGGATATGTAGCCTCTGGGGCGTTTCCTATTACGCCTCAAGCCGATACGGCTATCGTGTCTCTAGTACCTCCGTCTGGCAATAGCACCTTTGCGGCAGGAACGTATCTGATCGCAGTTCTTCCGGCAACGCTAACTAGAGGATTTTCAATTATTTTCACCGATGAAGATGATAAGGTATACGTTCGTACGTCTAATTCTCAGGTTAGTCTCTCTCGAGGTGATATTCTCGACTTAGGCGCGTTCTCCAAAATGAGAACCCCTTGGTCGCTAACCATCGACTATGTTCAACTGTGGGCCGGAGGTCCCTATTGGGCTACCGAAAACCTCGGCGCCACAAGTGCTGGAGGTTTTGGTGATTACTATGCTTGGGGCGAGATCGAACCTTATTATACAGAAATACATAATTCGGGGGGTGTTTCTGTATGGAGAAATTCGAAAGGTAACGGATATGTTACAGGTAGTTATCCGTTAAGCAATATAACGCTATGGGGGAGTAGTTCGGAACTCCTGTCGGCGTACGATGCAGCAAGTCAATTGTATGGGGGTCTTTGGACTCTTCCTACAGCGAGTGAGATGGCCTACTTGGTAAACAATTGTTCTCCCCAGTATGATTCTCAGAGGCGTGGGTATATTTTCCATTCCGTAGACCTTTCGAAGTCTATCTTTTTGCCAATGGCCGGTGGTTTTAATAGTAGAAGTAATTCTAGTGTAGGTTCGGAGGGTTACTATTGGACCTCGTCTAAGGTGAGTGGTATATATAGGGCGGAATATTATAAGTTCGAGTCTGATTCGATTTCGATTAATCATCGTAGTGGATGTCAGGGCTATTCTATTCGTCCGGTGCGTAGGGTTCAATGAAGGGGAAGCGATTGATTTGTAATATTAAAGCTCAGCAGTTGGCTGGGCTTTTCTTTTTGTGGTATAGCTTGTTATGACAAATAGTCAATCGATTAATAGCATTAGAGCTGTTTGCTCATTTTTTCGTAGAGGGTTTCGTAGGCTATCATTTCTTTTTCGGTTTCAAATCCTAGTTTTTGGTAGTATTGCTTGAGGCGGAGGTGTTCTTTGTCTACCAGTAGGGTGGCTTTCTTGATTCCGAGCTGTCGGGCGTGGTCTATCCTGTCTTGCATCAATAGATGTCCGATGCCTAGTCCTCGGTATTCGGGCAGTATGGCCATGCAGTCTAGATAGTATTCGCCAGGCTGGGTTTCTTGTGGATTGTTCGTTAGGTCTAATCCGTTTTCTCTCAGTAGTCTATTGAATGTTACCTCGCGTAGTGCTTTATAGTCTTTCCCGTCATAGGAGATGATGCATCCCGCAGGCTTTTCGTCGCACTCGGCAATCCGGGCTCTGAGGTAGGAGTAGAGCTCGTCTTCTCTGGCGCAGCCCTTGGCTACGGAGTCTGCTAGTTCCTTGTTGGCGCTTTCTGCTTCGTCTAGCCCCATTATCTCCATGGCGGCTAGCAGGCATCTTCCCACGAATCGGGCCTCTTCTTTGCGGGCATCTCTGATGTTGATTCTCATACGTTGTATTCCTCCTCTTCTTCTGCGGCTATAGGGGTGTCGTATTGCGTGTCGTAGGAGTAGGTGCTGCGCAGCTTCTTGATTTCGCTGGCGCGCCAGGCTTCTTCAATCTCGTCGGCACATTGCTGGGGGTGCTTTCGTATGTCTGATTCCCAGAATCTCAGCACGTTCCATCCGGCCGATTCTAGCTGCTGGTTTACTCGCAAGTCTCTTTCTATGTTGCGCTCTATTTTGGCGTGCCAATAGCTGGTGTTGCTCTTGATTCTGGCCTTGTTGGTGCTCCAGTTTCTGCCGTGCCAGAATTCTCCATCGCAGAACACGGCAAGCTTCCGTCCCTTGAAACTGAAGTCGGGCGTGCCTATCACGCTCTTGTCGTTCTTCCTATAGCGCAGCCCTCTGTGCCAAAGCTCCCGCCCGAGCACTACCTCTATGCGGGTGCCCTTGGCGGTGTTTCCTTGCATGCATCGCCTTCTTTGTTCGGGAGTTAGCTTGTCTGTCATACTATAATCAAGCGATTAATTCTTATTATAATGTCTTGACTTCGTTTATTCCGGTTCTAGCCGACAGCCAGCGCTGCAGTTGTGCCTGCTTTTCGGCGCTTAGTGATGGCTGTGTGTGGACGAGGATGATGCTGTGGGTCGAGTCTTGGCTGCTGCTGGAGGATATTCCGCTGGCCAGGTCTACCACTTGCAGCTCGGGATATTGGGCCCGTATTTCGGCCTCTATCTGCTTGGCGGGCAGTTCTCCGTTGGCGTAGGTCTCTATCTTTCTGTTCAGCTGCGCAATAAGGCTGTCCTTGTTGGTGATTTCGGCTTCTCTGCGGGCGATGATTTCCGACGCCAGTTTGTCTGATCGAAGGGAGGAGCCCGCCATGTCTGTGTTGATGACTATCTGGCTGCGCTTGATACCTTGTTCTAGTGCGAGCGCATATATCGTCTCTTTGTCGCTGGCGTCCAGCTCGTTGTCGGCAATGAACAGTTCTATTATCGAGGGACTTTCGTCGTGGTTGATCTTGAAGTCGTAAATGTAGTTGTTGCCTAGCGTGCGGGCTGATGCCACAAATTCGTTGGCACTACGCTCGAAGTTGTTCTGTTTCACCACGTTGATGGCAGAGAATATGCTCGGAATGATCATAATCAGTATGGCGAATCCTATGCGGCGACGATTCTTTCGGCCAATGACGGGATCTACCTCGCTTACGGTCTTGTATCCCAGATATTTGACTCCTGCAAAGGCGGCTAGCGCGATGAATACGCTGTTGATGAAGAAGAGGTAGAGCGCTCCGAGGGCGTAGTGCGCGTTGAGCGATGCTATGCCGTAGCCTATCGTGCAGAGTGGAGGCATGAGGGCCGTAGCGATGGCCACGCCCGACATTACTGTACCTTTCTCTTTGCGGCTGATTTCCAGTATGCCTGCCAGTCCGCCGAAGAGGGCTATCATCACGTCGTAGATGGTGGGGTTGGTCCTGGCAAGCAGTTCTGTTGGATTTTCAAGTTTTAGTGGAGATAAGATAAAGTATAGCGTTGATGCAGCGATGCTTATCAATACCATTGTAAGTAGGTTCATGAGCGACGCTCTTAGCAGTCTGAAGTCGTTGATGCCCATCGATAGGCCTATGCCGACGATTGGTCCCATCAGGGGCGATATGAGCATGGCGCCAATGATTACCGGTATGGAATTCACGTTCAATCCCACCGACGCTATGATGATGGCGAATGCAAGGATGAATACGTTGGGTCCGCGGAAGGTCTGTCCGTTCTTGATAGACTCTATGGCGGCTTCGGTGTCTATGTGGTCGTGTAGGGAAATGCGTTTCCTGAATTTATGCAACGCATTCTCTTTCTTGCTTTTAATATCTGTATTCTGCATGGTATTAATCGATTGGTAAAATTCTAGTCTTCGGTTTTCCATAATAACGACGAAGTTGCTTTATTATTGTCTCGTTGGCGTCATTGTCAGTCATCAATGGCCATAATAAGGAAATTAATGGTGTTCTATTTCAATCTAATAGGTGTTATATGTGCTATATTTGTGCTATATATGTGCTATATATCTGCTATCTCTATAGAATAGTACAAATATAGCACATATATAGCACAAATATAGCACATATGCGCCGAATTATTTACAGATATAATGGCGATTGAGTTGATTCTGGCTAGCAAAGAATCGGACTGTGGCTTGGAAAGGGGAGGGTTGTGGCGTGTAATGGTTGGGTTGTGGCGTGCAGGAGGTCGGGCTGAGTTGTGCGAAGGGGAGGGCGCGGTGTGCGGTAATTCGTCCTGCGGATTGAGTGGACGGGGATGTTTGTGGCTGCTCTTTTTGCGGGTAGGGCGGTAAGATGAAATTATTTTCTTCTTTTGCTTTCGTCTTTCAATATTTTTCATTATCTTTGCAAATTCAATCTAGTCTGCCGTGAAGGCGTAAGTTCGATGCATCTCTTGGTGGGCAATGATATTATTTAATCGTTAATTTAAAAAGTTATAATTATTTATGAAATACTTTTTTATGGCCTTGTTTCTCCTGGTGGGATTCGCTTCTATGGCTCAATCCGTGAAGGTGGAAAAGGTTCGCTCTGCGGGTCCATTCTCGTTGCTGAGGCCTGCAATTATTGATAGTGTTGACGCTTCTCAGAAGAAATATTCCGACGATTGCTTGCTTGAAACGTCGCTTTCGTTCGATGCTTTAGCATCGGGTGAAGTGGTTGATGTCTCGGGTCTTCGTCTTGGTGCCGTCGATGAGGTCGTCCGAAATGTCACTGGTTCTTGCAACCTCTATCTGGCTGCCTTCTCTTTTGACGTGAAGGGCTATGCCAAGGTTGAGGTCAAAGTTTCGGGACCGGCCCTTGCTAAGGTGTATGTTGATCGTGCTGAGGTGTCGGGCTCTAAGCCCTACCAGCCGGGCCGCTATCAGGTGGTGGTGAAGTATGTGTCCGACACGGCTGCTCTTAAAGTTGAACTTTCTACTAAGGATTCTAACAATGTGACAATCTGTGATGTCGCTTCTGTGGAGAAACGTCCATTTTCGCTCGCCGATAATATGCAGATGCGTCATTATTATGGCGTTTCTGTATCTCCTTCGGGTAAGTATGCCAGAGTGAACAAGACTTGGTTTGACCCCAATGGCAGCAGCCGCTATGAGTCGGCATGCGTTGAGGTGGCTACCGGCAGAGAGGTGTTGGCCGAAGGATTCTATGAGTGGATGCCTACTTCTGATAAGTATTTGAAAATTAGGAATAACGGCCGCCGCGAGCTGCTAGCCGTAGATCCTTCAACGGGTGCGGTGGCGGTGCTTTGCAAAGATTTGCCTGAGTGCGGCTTTACGATGTCGCCTACTGAGGACTTCCTGATCCTTTCCGAAGAGGTGAAAGGTCCTGAGCGTGAGTCGGGTGTGTATGAAATCCTTGTGCCAGACGACCGCCAGCCCGGCTATCGCAACCGCTCTAAACTCTCCAAGCTTGACTTGGCAACCGGACTGGTTCAGCCGCTCACTTATGGCAATAAGAACGTTTGGCTCTATGACATAGCCTCCGATGGCAAGTCTATCGTGTTCGGATTCAGCCACGAACGCCTCACCAAGAGGCCTACTACCCTTGTGACCGTCTGCCGCATGGATCTGGCTACGCTTCAGGTAGATACGCTGATCAAGGAGGATGGCTTCCTTTCGTCGATAAGCCTGATTCCTGGCACCAACAATATGTTGGTTACCGCTAGTCCGGAGGCCTTTGGCCGCATTGGCTGCACGCTGCCAGCCAGCTTGATACCAAACCAGTTCGACTATCAGCTCTACTTCCTCGACGGCACTACTAAAGAGGTGAAGCCGCTGACTAAGGATTTTAATCCATCGATTAAGAGCATCCATCTGTCTAATAATGGTTTATGCTATATCCTTGCT
This sequence comes from Bacteroidales bacterium, assembly GCA_024400415.1. Lineage (GTDB taxonomy): Bacteria > Bacteroidota > Bacteroidia > Bacteroidales > P3 > Colimorpha. The sequence continues at coordinate 19,305 of JAKSMS010000014.1, forward strand.
GAAGATAAGGATTCCGTTAGCCTCTTCAAGATGGACCTTAAGAGCTTCGGAATTGTCAAGGTGGAGCAGCCTTGTGAGGTGATTGGCAATGCCTCACTCTCGGCTAACGGCACCACGATGCTCTACTATGGCACGGGCGCTTGCTCTGCCGACAAACTATATGCGCTGACTACCAAGAAGAATCAAGTGCGCATGATGGAAGACCTTAACGCTGAGCGCATTGCTCAGATTGACCTGGGCACCTGCGAGGGCTTCAGCTTCATGAGCAAGAATGGCTATCCTATCTCCGGCCACTACTATCTGCCGGCCCATTTCGATGCTTCGAAGAAGTATCCAGTCATCGTTCATTATTATGGCGGCTGCAGTCCTACCGCTCGTCGCTTTGGCGGCGGAAGCCATTATCCCGCCCATTATTGGAATGCCAACGGATATATCGTGCTGGTAGTCAATCCGGGTGGTGCATCCGGCTTCGGTCAGGAATGGGGCGCTCGCCACGTCAACACTATGGGCGAGGGCGTAGCTGAGGACATTATCGAGGCTACCGAGTGGTTCGCCCAGAATGCATGGGTGAATCGTGACAAGATTGGCTGCGTAAGTGCCTCATACGGCGGATTTATGACCCAGCTTCTGCTCACCAAGACCGATCTCTTCGCCACAGGTATCAGCCATGCCGGCATTTCCGACCATACTTCCTACTGGGGCGAGGGCTATTGGGGCTATAGCTACAGCGAGGTAAGTGCCGCAGATTCATATCCTTGGACCCGCAAGGATCTTTATGTGGATCGTTCTCCGCTCTATAATGCCGACAAGATTCACAAGCCAATACTCTTCACCCACGGCACTGCCGATACTAATGTGCCGATCGGAGAGTCGATACAGATGTATACCGCCCTCAAGCTGCTGGGCGTTCCGACGGCCTTTATTATGGTAGAGGGTGAGAATCATGGTATTATGGACTTCAATAAGCGCCAGAAGTGGATCAACTCCATGGTGGCTTGGTTCAATCGCTGGCTGCAGGACGACCCCTCTTGGTGGAACGAAATCTATACTCCTAAGGAGTTGTAGTGCACCATGTGCTTGAATCGCCGAAAAGGATTGCTGTTGCTGGATAGTGCAGCCCTTGTCGGCCAGTCGGCTTTGGCTGAACGACTTGCAGCATCCCTGCGAGGAATGATGCTCTTGTCCGTCAGGTTTGGTGAATTCGCAAATATCTCTAAATCAGTAAGAATTTTTTTTCAAAATAGAAATCGTTTTAATCATATGACTAAGATATCAGTGGCCGGTACCGGCTATGTCGGTCTCAGTATTGCCGCTCTCTTGGCACAGCACAACGAGGTTACCTCTGTGGATATAGTGCCCGAACGCGTGGACCTGGTGAACAATCGCAAATCTCCAATCCAGGACGAATATATCGAACGCTTTTTCCGTGAGGATCTTGCTCTTCGTCAGGGTGATAGACTGCCGGACTCAATATTAGAAAAGCCACTTTCGCTGAAGGCTACCCTCGATTGGGAACAAGGCTACAAAGATGCTGACTTTGTGGTGATTGCCGCACCAACCAACTACGACAGCCAGAAGAACTTCTTTGACACCTCTGCCGTGGAGGACGTGATCGATAAGGTGCTGCAGGTGAATCCTGATGCCGTGATGGTGATCAAGAGCACCATCCCCGTGGGCTATACCCGCTCGCTCTACCTCAAGTATGCCCAGAAGGGCGCGAACCGGTTCAACCTGCTCTTTGCGCCTGAGTTTCTGCGCGAAAGCAAGGCGCTGTACGACAACCTCTACCCGAGCCGCATCATCGTGGGATATCCTAAGATGATGGACGAGTCGTTCCCTCAATATAAGGAGGAGAATGAGGCCATCTGCCGACTCACCGATCTGGCAATGCTTGAGGAGAAGGCCCGTCAATTTTCGGAACTTATCCGCAATGCCGCTATTGCCCCTAGTCCCGATTCTCTGTTGGCCATTGACCATAGGCCGTTGACCAACAAGGATATACCGTGTTTGTTTATGGGCGCCAAAGAGGCCGAGGCGGTGAAGCTCTTTGCCAACACCTACCTGGCACTTCGCGTGAGCTATTTCAACGAGCTGGACACCTATGCCGAGGTGAAGGGGCTCGACACCGTGTCTATCATCAACGGCATCGGCCTTGATCCCCGCATCGGCACTCATTATAACAATCCCTCCTTCGGCTACGGCGGCTACTGTCTGCCCAAGGATACTAAGCAGCTGCTGGCCAACTACCAGGATGTGCCTCAGCAGATGATGACCGCCATTGTGGAGAGCAACCGCACGCGCAAAGACTATATCGCCGACGCCGTGCTGCGCAAGGCCGGCTGGTATGCCTATAGCGAGCGCAATCAGTACGACGGCCAGCAGGAACCAGTCACTATAGGCATCTACCGCCTTACCATGAAGAGCAATAGCGACAACTTCCGCCAGAGTGCCATTCAGGGCATCATGAAACGCGTCAAGGCCAAAGGCGCCAACGTGATAATCTATGAGCCGACGCTCGACGACGGCAGCCTCTTCTTTGGCAGCAAGGTGGTCAACGACATGCAAGAGTTTAAACGATTGAGTAAGGCTATAATTGCCAATCGCTTCGACGATTGCCTGAAGGATGTAAAGGATAAGGTGTATACCCGCGATATCTTCCGTCGCGACTAATCTCTTGTAGAAAATGGAGAATATTATTGCTGTGGTATGGGACTTCGACAAAACCCTAGTCAAGGGGTATATGCAGGACCCTATCTTTGAAGAATATCAGGTGGACGCAAAGTCCTTTTGGCGTGAGAACGACGATATGGTTGAGGAGTATAGCCGTAAGGATATACTGATGAATAAGGATACCGCCTACCTGAACCTCTTCATCCGCTATGCCAAGTCGGGGCGCTTTGCCGGACTAGACAACGCTAAGCTGGCCACCTATGGCCCTAAGCAGTCGTTTTACGACGGCATTCCTGAGATATTCAAGACTACCAAGTCGCTCCTCGATGCCGATCCCCTATGCAAAGAGTACAACATCCGCGTGGAACACTATATCGTGAGCACAGGTTTCAGAAAGGTGATACAAAACTCCTCCATCTCGGAGTATATCGAGCATGTGTGGGGCTGCGACCTAATTGATGGACTGGACGAGCAGGGCCGGCCTGTGATCTCGGAGATCGGCTTCACTATCGACAATACCTCCAAGACGCGCGCACTGTTTGAAATCAACAAAGGGGTGCACAAGAATGAGGGCGTAGAGGTCAACATGAAGCTTACCGAAGACCAAAAGCGCGTCGCCTTCAAGAATATGATCTATATAGCCGACGGACCTAGCGACATTCCGGCGTTCTCCGTGGTGAAGAGTCGTGGAGGCTCCACCTTTGCCATCTATCCGAAGCATGATAATCGTGCGTTTAAGCAGGTGGAGCAGATGCGCGAAGACGGGCGTATCGATATGTTTGCCGAGGCTGATTATAGCGACGGCACCACCGCCTCGATGTGGATTTGCAATAAGATCCGCGAGAAGGCCGAACGGATCAAGGAGGAAGAGAAGTCTAAGCGGACGGGTATCACATGCGCGCCGATACATTTGATATAAAAAAAAGAAAGATCGACAAGGTTTCCCTTGCCGATCCTCTTGGTGGTCTGTGGCAGATTCGAACTGTCGACCTCTTCCGTGTGAAGGAAGCGCTCTGAACCAACTGAGCTAACAGACCCTCTCTTGAAATCGGCGGCAAAAGTACGACAATTCTTTGAATTGACCAAATTTTTTTTACCGATTTCGATGAAGGTGCACTAATTCAAGTGTTTGTTTTTCTTTGGTGGTTGGTGTGCTGCTCGTTGAAATGGCTGTCTTGAATAACGAAAATATGTTTTTTTACCTTTAATCCCCCTCTCTGCTGAAATAACTTATGAAGCGTATTATCTGCTTGATATTCCCTATATTGATGCTTTTGGCCTCCTCGTGCGTTAAAGAGGAGTCTGAAGGGTCTCATTATCCCATCTATGTGCCTCGAGTCGAGGCGGTGGATGGCGCTTATTCTGTGAGTGCCGCCAGCCAGGTGCAGTTTGCTGCTGGCAATGTGCAGTATATGCCCTTCTTTGGGTATTGGCGCATAGCTGAGGAGCAATACCATATCCGCGCCAAGGCCAACGAGCATGGCAGTCGTCGCTACTCTGGTTGGGTGGACCTTTTCGGCTGGGGCACGGCTGACGATCCGCTGCTGCGATCGCTGGACACTAACGACTATGCCGTCTTTGCCGACTGGGGTACCCATTTCGGTTCCGGCTGGCGCACCCTCACCGAGGAGGAATGGGAGTATCTGCTGTACTATCGCCCGGGGGCCAGGTCGCTGTTCGCTACTGCTGTCGTTTGCGGGGTGAAGGGGCTGATGCTCCTGCCTGACGAGTGGGATTGTCCGGGCGGCATCTCTATGGCCTATGGCGATTTCTCTTATGGCAACGTTTTTAATGAACGCCAGATTCACCGGCTGCAGGAGGCCGGTGCCGTATTCCTGCCCAATGCCGGATTCCGCCAGGGCGAATCCTATAGCGAAGGACTCCTAGGCTATTGGACCGCTACCACTGTAGGCGTGCGCGGCTTTGAAGGAATAAGGGTGTTCCTTGACCTCACGCCCGAAGACTCGTTTGTGGGACTCAAAGGCATGAGCGCCTATTGCGGCCTCGCTGTAAGACTAGCAAGAAATATATAATAATATGATCAACGATTTCATACATGCGGCTATGCCGTGGATTTTGATGGGACTGGCTCTGGCCATCTTTTTCGTGGGAGCCTTCCGCCGTCGAGGGGCAGTCTCCATACTTACACCCGAAGAGCAGGTCTTGCTCAAGAAGCGAATGAACGAGCGCCTGGCAACCTCTATGGCGGTAGGTCTGCTTCTTGGTGTGGCAGCAGGTTCCACTCCTTGGCTCGACATTCCCGCTGGTGCCGCTTGCGGCGCGCTGTTGGGTGTGGCTGCTGGTTATCTGCTCGTCCGCCGAGAGGCGTCTGTTCCCGTAGTCAAGAATATCGTCTTCGACCTCGGCGGGGTGATCATCGATACAGATGAGAAACTATCCTACGAGAAGGTGATGGCCCTAGGCTGCCGAATGCCCGACACTCCCGAAATGGAGGCAGAGTCGGCTGCAAAGATCAAGGCGCTGGTCAATGGCGAGATCACCTTGTCCCAGTATGTGGCCTATCTGCAGCAGTATATGCCTGAGGGGGTCAGCGATCGGGCTGTAGGCGATGCCGTGTTGGATTCCTTGCAGGGCATTCCCCCCAAGAGGTTGTTGCGCCTGCGCCAGCTCAAGCAGCGCTACCATATCGTTCTGCTCAGCAATATCGGTCCCGAGGTGTGGCAGCATGCAGTGGGCCAGTTGGCCGCCGCAGGTGCCGCCCCGGAGGAACTCTTCGACGAGATATACCTCTCCTATGAGCTAGGCGTGGCCAAGCCCAACCCCGACATCTATAGGCAGATGCTTAGCCGAAGCCGCATAGTGCCCTCTCAGTCGGTCTATTTCGACGATCGTCCCGAGAATGTTGCTGCAGGCAATGCTGCCGGACTGCGTTCGGTGGAGGTGAGGGAAAACCATATCGAAGAACTAGAAGTCTATCAAGCCTTATGAAAAAAATAATCTTTTTAGTGCTGCTGGCTGTTGTCCTGGCGGCATGCGGTCGCGAGGAGGTGTTGCAGCCAGAGGGCGGCCAATGGGCCGAGGCCCTAGGTGGCGGCTATCTTGTGGTTGATGCCGACACGCTCGAACTTGAAGAGGTTCAGCTCTCGGAGTATGACGGCTGTTATGAATATGCATTTATCCCTAATAGAGGCCGAATTTTTGCCCTTGTGAGCGCTTCGCGTCTGTCCACGGGCGAATACGCCTTCGTGCCTTTAGAGGCGGTCTATGCCGGCCGGGAAGGCGTTGCGGGCATACGTCCCTCCACATGCGCCCCGGAGTACTATTCCCAAGGCACGCTTCGTTACGAGCAGAAAGGCAATGGCGGCCAGTTCGATTTTGAGTGCAGCACAATGTCTGGATCAACCATCAAGGGACATTTTGCTGGCAGGGTAAAAGAATAGTCGGAGATGAAGATAAAGAATATAGTATTTGATTTTGGTGCGGTGCTTATCGATTGGAATCCGCATTATCTATACGATTCCTACTTCGGCAGTCGCAGCAAGGCAGATGAGTTTCTCTCCCAGGTATGCGATATGGACTGGAACCTTCAGATGGATGCAGGAAGACCCTTCTCGGAGACTATCCCCGAGCGTGTTGCCCTCTTCCCCGAGTGGGAGGAAGCCATACGCATCTATGAGACTCGCTGGCAGGAGATGATAGGAGGAGAGATAAAGGGTATGTACGAACTACTTAAGGCACTTACTCTCAGTGTCATGCCTATGTATGGACTGACAAATTGGAGTCGAGAGACATTTCCTCCTGTGAGAGTGCGTTATGCGCGCATATTCAATCAGTTGCGAGGATATGTGGTGTCTGGGGAAGAGTGCGTGGTGAAGCCCAATCCCGAAATCTATCGAATCCTGATGGAAAAATACCGTCTAGAGCCAACGGAAACACTCTTTGTAGATGATAATATGAAGAATGTTTTGGGAGCACGAAATGTAGGTATGCAAGCGTTTCATTTTCAGAGTGTAGAGGGGTTTGCGTCATACCTTGAAGATCAAGGAATTTTACGATAATATAAAAAAAAATTTGGTCAGTCCAAAGAAATGTCGTACTTTTGCAAACGGAAAGATGGCAGAGTGGTCGATTGCGACGGTCTTGAAAACCGTTGACCTTCACGGGTCCGGGGGTTCGAATCCCTCTCTTTCCGCAGAAACGACCAAGAAGCAAGATTCACGAAAGTGGATCTTGTTTTTTTTATGTCCTTCTGGCAATGCAAAATTCATTTTGTGATTGCCAGAAGGGCATAAAAAAACGAGAATCGCCTGCGATGCTCGATACTTGGTCGTTTCGAGTCAAGGAAAGCCAGGGATCACAAGCGAAGCGAGTAATCCCTCTCCCTCAAGCTTGCTTGAAAGGGGCATTGAGGCAATAAAAAAAACAAGGACTCAGTATGAGTGCTTGCAGGGTTGATTTTTTGTTTTCGAGTCAAGGAAAGCCAGGGATCACAAGCGAAGCGAGTAATCCCTGTCATAATCCCTCTCGCTCAAGCTTGCTTGAAAGGGGCGTTGAGACAATAAAAAAACAAGGTCCAAACACAAAGAAAGGATGCCTTTTGCGGGCATCCTTTCTTTGTATTTGGACTGGCGAGGTGGCTATTTGATGATCTCGTGGAGTTCTACTTCGTAGATGGCTGGCGTGCCGTTGGGGATCTTTGTGGAACCGCCGGGGTAGAGCCGGCTTGGGAAGTAGAATCGGTAGATGGATCCTTTGTTCATGAGCTGCATGGCGTAGATGAGGCCTGGAAACATGGGGTGGCCGATGACGTGGACGATGGGTTCGCGCTGTCCATAGGTGATGTCGGCGAGCTCGTTGGTGAGCATGTTGTAGCCTTTGTAGTCGAACTTGACGAGGTCGCCTCCCTTGGCGTTGGGGCCGGTGCCGGCCTTGACTACCTCGTAATAGAATCCTGACTCGTGGCGTTTGGCCTGCGGGTGCTTCTGCTCAAAGTTGGCGAAGGCTTCTTGTTCGGCCTGGCTGGCCTGCTCTCCTTGCTGGCGTGCGGCGACCTGTCGGTCCATCATCATCTGGTTTTGTGCGAAGATGCGTGCTGCCATATAGGTGGAATCGTCGAGGGGCTGTTCTTTGCCAGCGAGTGTGGCTTTGACGGCTTCGATGACTACTTCTTGGTTGAAGGTGGGGCTTTCTTGCTGTATGAGGCCTTCGGCGATGCTGCGGCCGAGTGCCCAGCTGAGTGTGTCTTGCTGGTTTTGCAGCTTGGGCTGAGGTTCGGTGCATGATGCGAATGCCATGAGTGCGGCTGCTGCAATGATGAGGGTGGTACGTTTCATTATGAATAGCTGTTTTTTTTTTGATGGGTTATTTGCCTCTTCCTTGGAATACGATGATTACGGTGTAGAGGAGTATCTTGATATCGGTGGTGATGGACATGTTTTCGAGGTAGAGGAGGTCGTAGCGCAGGCGCTCTACCATCTCGTCGACGTTGGAGGCGTAGCCGTAGCGCACTTGTCCCCATGAGGTGATGCCGGGCTTGACGCGCTGCAGGAGGAGGTATTGTGGCGCGCGGCGCACGATCTGGTCGATGTAGTACTGTCGCTCGGGGCGTGGGCCTACGAGGCTCATGGTGCCGCGGAGTACGTTGTAGAACTGGGGTATCTCGTCGAGGCGCACTTTGCGCATGAAGCGTCCGAAGGGGGTGATGCGGGGATCGTTGTCGCGGCTGAGTGCGGGGCCTGCCTGTTCGGCGTCGACATACATGCTGCGGAACTTGTGCATCTTGAAAGGGCGGCCGTGGATTCCTATGCGTTCTTGGGCGTAGAAGATGGGTCCGGGGCTTGTGGCCTTGATGATGATAGCGGTAATGAGGTATAGTGGGGATAGGAGTATCAAGGCGATGAGTGACACGAGGATGTCGCCCATGCGCTTGATGCTGTGCTGCCACTCTTCCATTGGGCGGCTCTTGAGGGTGATGAGCGAGGAGTGGAAGATGTTGTCTTGGCGTACGGTTCCGAAGATGAGGTCGCGTGCGTCGGGGGTGAGCTTTACGATCAGGTCGGAGCAGAGTCCGAGGGTGAGGAGGGTGCTGTTGAATGCTTGCTGCTGGTTGTCCTCTACGGCTAGGATGACCTCTTCTGGGTGGTATTGCCGGATTACGTCCTGGAGGTTGTCGAGTGTGCCGAGGCAAGGCATGACGGAGTCGAGCGGAGTGGGGGTGTCGTTGCCGATGGTGAGGAATCCGATGAAGCTTTCGCCGGAATAGACTTCTTGATTTTCGAGGTCGAGATAGGTCTGATAGGCTTTGGGGCCTCCGGAGATCATGATGGTAGGGAACCCTATCTCGCGGCGATGCACGCGCTTGACGGTTCGGGTGGTGAGGATTAGGCGGGCCGCATAGGTGAGCACGAAGTGGGCGGCCAGGAGGAAGAGGAAGGCGAGGTAGTAATAATGGTAGGAGGATAGGTTGTCGTCGAGCATGAGAGCAAAGAAGATCACAATGACGCCTATGACGGTGCAGGTGAGGGTCTGTTCGAACTCTTTGAGCCGCGACTTGCGAAGCACGCAGCGGTAGGCGCCGCAGATGGCGTAGAATGCTACCCAGGCGGCTGGCACGATTGCGATGCCGAGCCAGAAGTTGGGGTCTTGCACAATCTGGTCGGAGGAGATTATGTTGTCGGGCTCGAGGTCGACTTTGCGGAAAATGAAGAGCGCTGCCCAAGCTATCATGGCAGACAGGAGGTCGAAGAGTACGTATAGCGAAGTGAGTTTGGTTGTCTTCATCTGGGGAGGGGCTAGAGGGATAGCACTTTTACGTTGTCGAGGCGTATGTCGCCATCGATGCGGTCGATATTAAGCACGGTGAATGCTACGCGGAATTCTTCGTTGTAGTGGAATTGGCGCCAGGTGCGGCCAAGGTTGATGTAGACTTTGCGCCATCCGGTGGTGGGGAAGAGGGTGACGCAGCCTTTTAGAGAGGTGCTTCCTCCGTTGAGTTCTTCGGACTGCATGCCGATCTCGAGGCGGGTGTCGGTCCAGTAGTCGAGTTCAACGTAGAGGTAGGCGGTAGGGTCTTTCTCTTTGAGCACGTCTTTGATGAAGAATGTCTTTGAGCCCTCGTCTGCGGAGATGTGTACACGTCCGTAGCCGCTGCCAGAGCGGGCATTGTCGGCATCGATGACGCGCTCTACTATGGAGTCGAAGGCTACGTTGAGCTGCACGGGCTCAAACCATTCGGTCTTGAGAATCTTCATGTTCAGGGTGGAACGATAGTTGACGTCGATATTCCAGCGGCCGTCGGCTTCTTGGCTGCCGATGTTGGTGACGCTGTCGGGGGCTACCACTAGGTTGGAGTCGATATAGGGCATGTAGTATGGGTAGTAGATATGGGTGCCAGCCTGGGCGTTTTGGCGCACGAATGGGTATACGGCAATCTTCTTGATTTTTTTCTGGTCTGTGAGCACGGGTATGGTGCAGGGCAGCTGGAAGGTGCCGAGGTTGGTGGTGGTGTCTACTCCTTCCCACCAGCACTCAACCTGCACAGCGTCGATATCGGAGGTAAGGAAGGCGTCGCCATAGATGATTGTGGTTCCGTCGGTGGGGTGCTGGACGGAGGCTTTGTCGAGGTGGAGATAAATGGGTATAGAGGGTCCTTCAGGCTTGCAAGAGGCTGCAAGTGCCGAGAAGAGGATGGCTGCTAATAGAATATATATATGGTGTCTCATAATTGCTAAGAAACGTCGCTGGTGTGGGAATTATTGTGTAGGCGGCGCTATTTTTACTGCTTAGAGTTTTGGGAAGTCGAGAATTTGGAGGTCTTTTGGCGTGGGGTCGAGGGTGAATCGCACAAGGGTGTCCACCTTTTGGAATCCTTGACGGCCGGCAGCGCCTGGGTTTATGTGTAGCAGCTGATACTGAGGGTCGTACATCACCTTCAGGATGTGGCTGTGTCCGCTGACGAAGATCTGGGGTTTCTCTTGGAGGATGAGTTGTCGGATTTCTGGGACATAGTGCTTGGGGTAGCCGCCGATATGGGTCATCATGACTTTCTGCCCTTCAATCTCGAAGATGTTCACCTTGGGGTACTTGTAATGCAGGGAGTGGTCGTCGATATTGCCCCAGACGGCGCGCAGGGGCTTGAATCTGAGCAGCTCTTCAACCACGCCGGGTCCGCAGTCGCCAGCATGCCACACCTCGTCGCATTCGGCAAAGAAGCTGTAGACCTGCTGCGGTACGCGGCCGTGGGTGTCGGAGAGAATGCCTATGCGCTTCATTTTGAGGACTTTTTCTGCTGCTGGGCGATGACTACGCCAGCAATGACGATGACCATGCCCAGCACCTTGGGCATAGAGAGCTGTTCCTGTCCGATGCAGATGGCCACGATCATGGTGAAGACAGGAATGGCGTTGTTGAAGATGCAGGCGCGTGTGGCACCAAGGTTCTGCACGCCAATATTATAGCCCATATAGGCGATGGTGCTGCAGAAGATGCCGAGTATGCCGATGAGGAGCAGCATCATGGGACTCCAGCTGAGCTCGAAGACCTGGGTGCCGGTGGTGCAGAACATGAGCGGCAGGTAGTAGATCATGCCTATGAGGTTCTGATAGGTGGTGATGGTGAAGGGCTGGTAGCGGCCGACCACCTTCATGAGCAGGAGGGTGTAGACGATGGCTGTAAGCACGGCTCCGCAGAGGAATAGGATGCCTGCGGCGCTGCCGTCGAGGCCGTCGTTGCCGCCTATGAGCATGACTCCGATGCCGGCCAGCGAGAGCACAACGCCCAGGATGTGGTTGGCGTGGAGGCCCTCATGGTAGAAGGCAGCCATGGCGAAGGGAACGAATACGGGAATGGTGGCCACTATGATAGAGGAAAGGCTGCCCGAAACGAGCTGCACGCCGCTGGTTTCGAACAGGTTGTAGACGAACGGCTCGGCCAGCGAGAGCAGGAGGAACCACTTGAGATCGCCCTTCTGGATGTGCTCCCATTTGCGCAGCAGGAAGAGTCCCGGCACCATGATGAGCGAAGCCAGGCAGAGGCGCAGGGTGACGAGTATGGTGACGGTGATTTTGGGTTCGGTGAGGAATAGTTCCTTGGTCATCACAAAGCTGATGCCCCAAAAGATAGTGCTGAGCGTGAGCGCTATATATACAAGATGACGTTTCATAATTGTGTGCAAAGTTACGAATTTTTTTAGGACCCGTATAATTTTTTTATTAAAGGTACGTTATATAAATAATTTTGTATAAAAATAAGTAGAAATAATAACCGTTCAAATAATGAAAAAGATTCTGTTTGTAGCAGCTGCCATGCTGCTGATGATGGGCGCAAATGCTCAAAACACTTTCAAGGGAACTATTAAGTACAAGGTAGAAAGCACCGGCGAGGTAGCTATGAAGATTCCTGAGGAACAGTCGATTGTAGAGGTAAAGGTGCTCAACGACCAGGCCAAGATGGATAACATTATCCAGCGCGGCAACGTGGTTACCACTTGCCAGGATTTCAGCCAGTATATCATGGCCCTTTCCATGAACGACATCACTCTCGAGTCCTATGAGGGCGACGGAAAGTTCCTGCTCAAGAATGAGTATACTCAGTCCGAGATCGACTCTCTGACCATCCCTGTTAACGAAGGCTACTACTTCGAGTACAAAGAGGGCGCCACCAAAGAAATCGCTGGCCGCACCGGCAAGCAGGCCATCCTCCACGTGTTCGACGCTGAGGGAACAGACCATCCTATCGAGTTCTGGTACGACCCAACCATAGGCCCAGCCCACAACTTCCTCTTCAACGGCATCGCAGGCATGCCTCTTACCTTCAGCCAGCAGCTTGGCGAGGGCCGCGAGATGACCTTCACCGCCATCGAGGTGAAGGAAGGCAAGGTGAAAGACGTAGACCTGCTGCTCCCAGCCGGCTTCAAGGCCGTTTCCCAGGAGGAGTTCGCTGCCTTCATGCAGGAACTGCAGGACGCCATCTCGCTGCTCCGTGGCGAATAATGGCCGATGGGGCTCGGGGAAGTTCTCTGTCGAAATCTTCCGTGGCCTAACTCCGGCATAACTCCGGCATAACTCCGGCATTTCTCCGGCCTATCTCTAGGTCAACTCCGATAATAGGCCGCCAGTTAAGCCGACGACGAAAGGCGGGTGATCCGGAGAAGATGGCCACCGACAAAGCATACAGGATAGAAGTTCCTAAGGCATGGGGCTTCTATCCATTTTATCTAAGAAAAAAAGCACAAATACATCAGAATCAGAAATAAGCAATGGCAAAGAAAAAGAAGAAGGTAAGGCCGACGAGCAAGGGCACCGAGGCCTGGCGCTCGGCAAAGTCCTTCCTGGCATCTGAGCAAGGCGAGAAGTTGAGAGGATCCGTCAGCATATTGTTTGCGGTGTTCCTCTTTGTGTCCATGTTGTCGTCGTATATCACAGGATTTTCTCAAGACGAGAACTGGCTTGGCGGCATAGGCTATCGCCTTTCCGACTTTTTTGAGAAAAACCTTTTCGGCATAGCCTCATTCGGCATAGCGTTCCTCTTCTTTATCCACGGCATGCGCCTGTGGGGCTACGAGCTGCTGCCCAAGTGGAAGACCCTCTTCAGCACCCTATTCTGGATGCTGTGGCTCTCCACGCTGCTAGGCTATTTCGGCGACAGCGCAGATGTGATGTACGACCATTATACCGGCGTGGGATTTATCTTTGCCGAAATGCTGAAGGGCGCCATGAGGTGGTTCACCCTCGTGCTGCTGGCATTCCTGGCCGTGGTGTATCTGGTGTTTGTGCACAACCTCAAGATCAACCTGCCCGAGCGCGATCCTCAAGTGATAGAGGAGAAGCGCCGCCAAAAAGAGATTGCCCGCCTGGCCAAGGAGAAGGAGAAAGAGGAGCGACGTCTGGCTCTTGAAGCAGAGCGTGCCCGCAAGAAGGCAGAGAAAGAGGCCGCCGAGGCAGAGGAGGAAGAGCTGGATACAGAGGATGTTGCGGAAGAGGTTGAGGAAGAAGACGATTTCACCGCCCTGCAGGCCCTCAAGGAGAAACAGCAGGAACTGAGCCATAATGCCGCAGCAGAGAAGCCGGCAAAGGAACCTGAGGTTCACGAGGGCGGCAAGTTGGAATTCAATATCGACGACGAATTTGAGCGCATCAACCGCCGTGCCCAATCCAAAGAGGAGTCTCAATCGGAGGTGGCATTCACCATTGAGGAGCAGCCCGACGTGCCAGCCGCCGCCAAGGCGGAGACCGAAACGGAAGCGGCAGATGAGAATGGCGAGCCGCTTGACGACGATGACTATCGCCGCCATTTCGGACTTGACGACCCCTTTGACCCACACCTGGAACTCAAAGACTTCCAGATGCCCACTATCGATATGCTAGAGGACTGGGAGGTGAGAAACACCAAGGTGTCCAAAGACGAGCTGATAGCCAACAAGGATAAGATTGTGGCCACCCTGCGCAACTATGGAATTGAGATCGTAGAGATCTCGGCCAGTCCTGGACCAACCGTAACCCTCTATGAAATCAAGCCAGCACCAGGCATACGCATCTCGAAGATCAAGAGCCTGGAAGACGATATCGCATTGAGCCTCTCTGCGTTAGGCATCCGTATTATTGCACCTATTCCTGGTCGCGGCACTATCGGTATAGAGGTGCCAAACACCAATCCGCAGATTGTTGCCATGAAGACGATGCTCAGCAGCGACGCCTTTGCCAACAATACCAAATACGAACTGCCTATCGCCTTAGGCAAGACCATCAGCAACGAACCCTACGTGACCGACCTTGCCAAGATGCCTCACCTACTGATGGCAGGTGCTACCGGTACGGGTAAGTCGGTAGGCCTGAATGCCGTAATCGCTTCGCTGCTGTTCAAGAAGCACCCATCGGAACTCAAGTTCGTGATGGTAGATCCCAAGAAGGTCGAGCTCTCCCTCTACAGCAAGATAGAGCGCCACTACCTGGCCAAGCTGCCCGACAGCGAGGAGGCCATCATCACCGACGTGAAGAAGGTGGTTCGTACCCTCAACTCGCTGTGTATCGAGATGGATACGCGCTACGACCTGCTCAAGATGGCCCAGGTGCGCAAGATAACGGAATACAATGCCAAGTTCTGCCAGCGCCGTCTTAATCCTGAAAACGGCCATCGCTATCTGCCCTATATCGTGCTGGTTATAGATGAGTTTGCCGACCTTATCATGACGGCAGGCAAGGAGGTTGAGACCCCAATAGCCCGACTGGCACAGCTGGCTCGTGCAGTGGGTATCCACCTGATTATCGCTACCCAGCGCCCAACTACCAATATCATTACCGGTACGATCAAGGCCAACTTCCCTGCCCGAATCGCCTTCCGTGTAACTTCGAGCATCGACTCCCGCACCATTCTCGATACTGGCGGTGCCAACCAGCTGATCGGTAGGGGCGATATGCTTATTTCGCTGGCCGGCGCCGATATGGTCCGACTTCAGTGCGCCCTTATCGAGACCGAGGAGATTGAAAAGATTGCCGACTTTATCGGTTCCCAGCGCGGCTATCCAGATGGATTCCTGCTGCCCGAATATTTGGATGAGAACGACGAGCCTACTAAGGATTTCGACCCCAAGCAGAAAGACGAATTCTTCAATGATGCCGCCCGACTGGTTGTGGCCAGCCAGTTTGGCAGCACCTCGCTGCTCCAGCGCAAGCTCTCGTTGGGATATAACCGAGCCGGCCGCATCATCGACCAGCTGGAAGCCGCAGGCATCGTGGGGCCATACAATGGTTCGAAGGCTCGCGACGTGCTGATCAAAGACGAGGTAGAGCTGGAAGAAATCCTCAGAAGCCTATAATCCGATAAGATTTATTATGCAGAAGCCGACCGCCGTTATCACCAATCCCGATGTGGAACTGTATGCTGAGGAGCATACCTCTCAGGAAGACGAGGTGCTCTATCAGATCAACCGCAGTATTCATCTACATACGGCCAATCCCCGCATGTCGTCGGGACCCTATCAGGGACAGCTCCTCCAGATGCTGAGCCAGATGCAGCAGCCGCGGGTGGCGGTAGAGATAGGCGTTTTCGCTGGTTATGCCAGCATCTGCCTGGCTCGTGGATTGGCGCCAGACGGAAAGCTCTATGCCGTTGAGGCTGAAGAGGAATTCGAACCAATGATACGGCGTCATCTGGCCATGGCCGAAGTGGAAGATAGGGTAGAGGTTGTCGTAGGGCAGGCGCTTGAGGTGATACCTACGCTGCCCGACGAGATAGATTTGGCCTATCTGGATGCTGATAAGATAAACTATCTGGCATACTACGAGATGATTGTGCCCAAAATGAGGCATGGAGGCCTACTGCTCATCGACAATATCCTATGGAACGGCAAAGTGCTCTACGAGCAGCCCAAAGGCGACCGCGAAACTGCTGTGCTACAGGCCCTCAACGACCGAGTGCAACAGGATTGCCGAGTGGAGAATCTGCTGCTTCCCATACGCGACGGATTGATGCTGGTGAGGGTGAAATAAATATTTTTTTTAAGTTTGTTTGCAATATATAATAATTTATTTGTATTTTTGCATTTCGAAAGATTGATGAATATGAAAAGAAAAATAATGATAATTGGAGCCCTGGTGCTGGTGGTTCTTGCTGCCGGATGCTCTAAGAAGAAGAGTTGCCGCTGTGCTGTGAGAAGCAGCCAGGCCGACCCACAAAAGGTACGTATTATCACCGTTCCTAACAGCTTCAACTGCCTAAACATGAATTATGTCGATTACGATCAGAGCGAGATTCAGCAAGACTGGCGCGACACGCTGCTCTGCACCGATTACGAATTCGATATTGACTCCATCTTTAACAAGTAAGAACGTATGAAAGCAAAAATATTCGCAATAGCCGGAGTGCTGATGCTGCTGGCATTCACCTCCTGCTCAAAGGGCAAATTCTGCAAATGCACTCTCGATAATCAGCAAAATGAGGTGCGCGTCATCAATGTCGACCATGGTACCAGCTGTAAGAAGATGACCCAGATCGGTATTGAAGAACAGTATACTCCAGAAGGCGACTCTGTACCCTCGCTTCGCCGCTTCATGGTGGATATGACTTGCGAGAAGATTAAGGCAAAAGATTACGATAGAAGCGATGAATAACCTCATCAAAAATATTGCTACGCTCCTAAAAATCTTTTTGGGAGCGTTCTTTGTTTTTTCGGCACTCAGCAAATTTGTTGATATCGACCGCCTAAATGTCTATATCTATAGCTTCGGTATGCTGCCATTCAACCTCTCGGTGGTGGCATCGTGGATGCTTATCTCATTAGAACTTGTGCTGGGTGTGCTGTTGCTAACAAATCGCTGGCATAGGATTACCTGCATGGGCAATGTGCTTCTGCTGGCAGCCTTTTCGCTCTTTTTGTGCTATGCCCAACTGTCGGGCCGTACCGACAACTGTCATTGCCTTGGCGAGATGCTTCCTTTCAGCCCAGTCCAGTCGCTGCTCAAGAATGCTGTGCTGCTAGTGCTTGTGCTTTTTGTGTGGAAGTATGCCGATTCAGAACGACATATCCATGTGGCTATCCCTATTGCGGCTATGCTGCTCTGCGCTGGCGTCATCTATTTTGCTGGCCGCTATGGCTGGCTGGCGATGACATATCTCGATTTCCAGTACTGTCTTACGCTGGCTGGCGTGACCCTCGTCCCAGCCATCTTGTTTTCTACCCGTTTCTGGAATCGATGGTGGAGCATAGTGGTTCTAGCTGGAGCCCCAGTTGTGGCCATATTTATTCTTTCTGTAGCAGCTAATTGGATTCATTCCGAAACTGAGGCTATGGTGGATCAGCCTCGTTTTTCTCAGGCAGTCTCGCCTGATGGGCCGCTTGCAGCAGCTGCTATACCAGAAGGACGTAAGATTGTGTGCATCTACAGCCGCACCTGTTCCTATTGCCGCATGGCTTCTCAGAAGGTGTCTATGATTCAGCAGAGAAATGGGCTAGACGCCTCTTCGTTTGTGACTATCTTCCCAGGTGACGACACTGTGGGCATCTCTGCCTTCTATGAGGCAGGCGTGAACCGCTATGCCGAATTCTTGCTGCCCGACACCACTACATTCTATATTACCCGGGCCCAAGTGCCGCTGGTGATGCTGGTGGATGAGGGTAGGGTGGTGGAGGCCTTCAGCCATTCCGATATCTCCGAGTCCGCTATCGTAGACTTTTTGAAGCAGTAGCCCATCATGGCAATTTTTTTAGACCAGTTTCGTTATTATTATGATAATCGCTATTACTGATGAATCCTTTTAAACAGCTTGCAGGTCAGACCGCCATCTATGGTTTGGGTACAATCCTCCCGAGGATGCTCAATTATCTGTTGGTGCCTCTCTATACACGTGTCTTTGTCCCAGAAATATATGGCCAGTTTACCGAACTCTATGCCTACATAGCCTTGCTTTTGGCGCTGCTCACCTATGGTATGGAGACCACCTTCTTCCGTCACGGAAAAGGTGATAATTTCCAGAAGGTGTATGGCAATATCATGACCAGCATTCTTTCTACCACGGTGGCTTTCCTGCTGCTGTTGGTGTTCCTCTATCCAGCGCTGTCGCGCCCTATCGGCTATGAGTCAAAGAGTGTTTATGTGCTGTTAACGGGTCTCGTGGTGGCTGCTGATGCCATCTCGGCAGTTCCCTTCTGTGTGCTACGCCAACAGAATAAGGCCAAGCGTTTTTCCTTTATCAAGATGGCTAACGTGTGCACCAATATTGCTCTCAACATCTTCTTTTTGGTGCTTGTGCCCGAGAGTTCAGCCCGCTGGACTGATGTGCTGTTTGGCTCTGAAGCCGGAACCCTTACTTGGGTATTTGTCAGCAATTTGATGGCAAGCCTTCTGAATATCGTTCTTCTTTGGCCGCAGTTGCGCCAGATCAAGCCCCAATTCGATTGGACCCTCATGCGACAGCTGCTCAAATATTCGCTGCCCATTATGTTGATCAGCCTTATTGGCATGGTCAACGAGGTGGCCGACAAGATTGCTGTCAAGTATCTCTCCCCCGAGGGACAGGCTGATGCCCAACTGGGTATCTATGGCGCATGCTACAAGCTAGCAGTGTTGATGACCATCTTTGTGCAGATGTTTCGCTATGCCAGCGAACCCTTCTTTTTCAGCCGTGCCGAGGACCGCAATTCTCCTCAACTTTTTGCCGACGTGATGAAGTATTTCGTCATCTTCTGCTTGATCATCTTCCTGTTGATTACGCTCTATCTTGATTTCTTCGGCATTTTTATCGGCGCAGAATTCCGTGATGGACTGGGCATAGTGCCTATAGTGTTGCTGGCCAACCTATTCATGGGCGTTGTGTTCAACCTCTCCATCTGGTATAAGTTGAGCGACAATACTTCTAGCGGCACTGTGATTACCGCTGTGGGCGCACTCATCACGCTAATCTGCCTCTTTGTGCTGATTCCTGTTATCGGATATTGGGGTGCAGCCATAGCCCATCTGGCCTGCTATACCGTCATGATGGTGATGTCCTATGTGTGGGGCCAGAAGGTATACCCAATACCATATAGTGTCAAGAAGATTCTCTTCTATATCTTCTTTGCGTTGGCCCTTTATGGCGTCAGCGTGTTGCTGCGTCCTGCTAATGTGGTGCTTATGTACCTTTTCAATACTATATACATGTTGCTGTTTTGTGCTGTGGCCATCAAGATGGATCTCAGGCATGCACTTAAAAACTAATAAGAAATGAAACGAAAAATAATACTTTTTGCAGCACTTTTAGCTGTGTTGGCCTTTTCGTCGTGCAACAAGCGTTGTCATTGCTATGGCTATGACCTCTCTCATACTTATTACACTAAAGAGGATCTTAAAGAGCTAGGCTATTCCTGCAAAGGAATGGAACAATATATGTATGGTATCGTTTATTCTCTTTGTGAATACGACACCTCTGATTATTGATCACTATCTCCAACACTTCCAGACATATGATGAGACGCCAAGGATTCTTTTTCGTGATTTGTGTCGTGCTGCTTCTTGTAGGATGCGGCAGAAAATATCAGGTTGCCGAATTCAACATTGTGCCAACTCCTGCATTCCAGATGCTGAAGGACGGCACCTTCACCCTCTCGTCAGAGACCTCCCTCTCGTTCGAGAATCTAGGACAGAACACCATCACTGCCAAATATGTGTCCCGCTCGCTGCGCAAGATGCATTTTACCCCTACACTCTCTGGTAGTGCTCAGGGTGGCGGACTCCTCCTCCGCATCAACGACACCATCAACGAAGAGTTGGGCTCGGAAGGCTACCTCCTAGAGGTCACACCTCAGGGAATCACCATATCGGCCAATACCGAGCGCGGACTTTTTTATGGCTATCAGACCCTCCTTCAGATGCTCCCATCCGATATTGCTACCCGTAGCTACTCCAGTATCTCAATCCCGTTGTGCACTATCTTGGACCATCCGCGCTTCGAGTGGCGCAGCTGCCGTATCGACGCAACTCGTCATTTCTTTCCTATCGACGACCTTAAGCGCGTGCTCGACGTTATGGCTATGTATAAGTACAATCGCATGGTGCTCTGCATTGCTGACGACTATGGTTGGCGAGTTGAGAGCGAACTCTATCCAGCACTCACAACCATTGGGGCCATGCGGCCCGACCGCGAAGATGTCGAATGGGCACAGGCTGCTCCGCCTCAAACCGATGAGAAGAGTTCCTATGGCGGTTATTATTCCAAGGACGATATTCTTGAGCTGGTTCAATATGCTCAATCCCTTCATATCGAAATAATACCAGAACTCTCCATCCCTGCGCATTGTGCTGCATTGCTGGCCTCTTGTCCTGATATGGCCTGTCGTGGCAATCAGTATCAGGTTCAGTGCGGGCCTCATTCCGATACAGCAGCCGTACTCTGTTTGGGCAACGACAGTACCATTGCTCATGTGTTCAATCTTCTCGACGAGGTGGCTGGCCTCTTCCCAGGTTCATTTATCCATCTGGGCGGAGACACTGTGGCCCACTCTTCTTGGTCTTCCTGTCCTCGCTGTCGCTATCGTTGTCTTGAGAATTCTCTGCGCGAGCAGGCACTGCTTCAGGTATGGTTCGTCAATCAGGTGTCCACGCACTTCAAGGAGCAAAACAGGCAGGTGATCGTGTGGGATGACCTTTGCGCCGAAGGGCTCTCTTCCGATGTGCTCGTTATGGCACGCAACTCTTTGTCGGCAGGCATGAATGCTGCCAAGAGCGCCCATAAGGTGGTCATGTGTGTGTCTGATTATTGCGACTTCCATCGCTATCAGTCCGATCTTCGCTATCAGCCTAAGGCCGATTCGGGATTGGTGGGACTCCGTAAGGTATATGATTTCGACCCTGTTCCCACAGGTTCCAATACCCATCTAATTCCTAGCATTCAGGGCGGTCAGTGCCAGGTGTCAACATCTCATATCCACAATCTTGAGCAACTCGAATACATGTTGCTTCCGCGTATGTGCGCTATGTCCGAAGCCCTTTGGTCTCCTCGTGGCTGTAAGGACTGGCGCCAGTTCCGCTATCGCATAGAATACCACAAGGCTAGCCTTCTCGAAAAAGGGTTCCACGTATGCCCCGGGTCTTTCAAACCTATCATGACGAAAACCACCTCCTCTCAAGGCAACTACCGCTTCATGCTAGAAACTGAGGTGATGAATACCTATGTCTTCTTTACCACAGATGGCTCAGAACCCACCCAGTCCTCTCAGATCTATGTTGCACCGGTCGACCTCGATTCTGGCACTGTGGTCAAGACGCTCTCCGTCTACAATGGCCAACAGCGTGAAGGCATTTATGAATACCATTTGTAATGAATATAGTAGATAACATACGTACTACCCACAGTATCACTCGCGACCAGCTGGCCGAGCTGCTCGACACTCAGGACCAGGAACTTCTTGAATATCTCCGCCAGCAGGCCCAGCAGGTGGCTCAGTCTATCTATTCCAATAAGGTCTTCATTCGCGGACTTATAGAAATCTCCAGCTACTGCAAGAATGACTGCCTCTATTGCGGACTCCGCCGCTCTAATCACGAGGCTGTGCGCTATCGCCTTACTGAAAACGAGATATATGCTGCTTGTGAGAACGGATACACGCTTGGTTTTCGCACTTTTGTCATGCAAGGTGGTGAAGATGCCTGGTTCAACGACGACAATATGTGCCGCATAGTATCCACTATCCGTCGCCGCTATCCCGATTGCGCCATCACCCTTTCGCTTGGCGAACGCAGTCGCGAGAGCTATCAGCGTCTCTTTGATGCTGGCGCCAACCGCTATCTCCTGCGCCACGAGACTGCCGACAAGTCCCACTACGCCCAGCTCCATCCCTCCGATATGTCCTTTGACAACCGCATACAATGCCTCTACAATCTAAAAGAAATAGGCTATCAGGTGGGCTGCGGCTTCATGGTCGGTTCTCCATACCAGACCATTGATACCCTCTATCAAGACCTGCAGTTTATCCTCCGTCTGCAACCCCACATGGTGGGCATAGGACCTTTTGTCTCTACACGCCACACCGCGTTCGAAGATTTTTCCAATGGGTCTGTTGAGCGAACCCTACGCCTCCTATCCATCATCCGACTTCTCCACCCGCATGTGTTGATGCCTGCTACAACGGCTTTAGGTACTCTTCATCCTCGTGGGCGCGAGAAGGGAATATTGGCCGGAGCCAATGTCGTCATGCCCAATCTATCGCCCCTAGCTCACCGAAAGGACTATAATATATATGATAATAAGATATGCACGGGCGACGAGGCTGCGGAGTGCTACGTGTGCACATCTCAGCGCTTGAGTCAAATCGGCTACCAGGCCGTGGTCGACCGTGGCGATTTCAAGGAGTGAGAGGTACTCCAATAAGCGAGATGACGATTTTATTTTGCCATATCGTTCACTTTGTGTAACTTTGCAATTGTTGAATTATTCATTTAAAAATTAAAAAATATGCGTAAAGTATTAGCTATCATTCTTTTAGTTGCATGCGTAGGTTCCGTGTCAGCTCAGAAAAAGTGGTCTTGGAACTTCGGTGCTAACGGAACCTTGAACAGCGGTAACGTTGAAAACATGAACTTCAGCCACAATGGTGGTGTAGATCGCAACGACAGCCTCCTGGCTTTCAGCGCCAACTACAAATTCGTTTACGGCGAGCAGGACAAGGTTACCAACAACCTCGGTCTTAGCGGCGGCGTTCAGTTCGATGTGTGGCAGTACGACCGTTGGTCACCATTCGTATCCGATATGCTTGAACGCAATACCTACAAGGGTATCGACTTCAAGAATGCATTCCTCTTCGGTGTTAAGTACAGAATCATTACCAAACCAGGCGTTTACGACTACTCCATCAGTGGTGCGCTCGTAGGCGACTACACCGATTACCATTTCGGCCTTGCAACCGTTTCTGACGAAGGCTTCGCAGGTGTTGACGGACTCAACAATAATCTCAACGATACCCTCAGTGGTTGGAAGGCTCGTGTATCCCTCCGTTTTAAGGTTAAGCAGAAAATTACCGATGCTGTTAGCCTCAAGCACACCACCTTCTATCAGCCAAACCTGGTCGACTTTAGCGACTACCTCGTTAACAGCGTTACTTCAATTGACACTAAGCTCAACAAGAACCTCTCCCTCAACCTGAGCTTTGCTTACGACTATAAGAGCGTAGTGCCAGCAGGCAAGGAGAACTATGATATCGTTACCAGCGTGGGTCTCAAACTCGCCTTCTAATACGATATAATAATATATGTATAAGAGAGCTGCCATCGTGCAGCTCTTTTTTTGTGCCTATTCCTCCTTTTAATCTTAAAAACTTATGATATTAATCTCTATCCATTAGTCGCCATATTGCCCTCCATAATGGTAATTACGATATTGTTAATATGTTGATTATTAAATAAATATAGGAATTTTTCCTAAATCTATCAGAATGTTGAAATATTTATAAGTTACTATATATCAGTTAAATATATTGATATTTGACACCAAGATGCGCTCGATGTTAACTTTAAGTAGTTCATTTTTTCACAAAAACTCATCATTCTTTACCTATTTGCAAGATAAAAAAGTAAGCATATTGATTTTTTTTCAAAAATTATTTCGCACAAAATCAGATACTTTACAAAAAATATGCTCAAAAAAACAAAAAAATATTTTGTAGTTTGGAAAAAGGTCGTATCTTTGCACTCGCTTTCGACA